>NZ_CP190246.1:0-311579 GCF_039652435.2 Niabella insulisoli
TATACACAAAATTGTGGATTTCTATAGCTGGATAAAAATTTAGACATATTGAATTTACCTTGTGTTAATATTGGCGTAATAAATTTATCTAAATTCACTTTTTTACCCGCGCGTTGCTGCTTGCCACTTTTTACTTTCCAATATCTACATTTCATATACACGTTCCACGTAGGGATATCCACATTTTGAAACTCCTATTCACATATCTTTGGGGACAAAAACATAACGATTCAGGCTTCGCCGATCGAATAAAAAGCTTTTTGAGCCTAAGCGCTCTTTCAAAAAAATTTTTCCGCTGCGCGGCTTTAGGTAGAACGAAAATTTGCTTTATGAAACTTCCCCTGTTGGATCTCTGCGCTTTTAAAATTTGTTTGCCTGATTAACTTGCAGCAAGCGATCAAAATTGAAAAACATAAGAATGAAAAAACATATACTCTTACTATTTGTTGTTATAACTGGGTTTTTTAAGGTAAAGGCAGACGAAGGCATGTGGTTGCCGCAGCTGCTTGAATCGCTCAATGAAAAACGCATGCAGTCGCTGGGGATGAAGATTTCTGCCTCGGATATCTATGATATTAACAAAGGAAGCCTTAAAGATGCTATTGTGAGCTTTGGTGGTTTTTGTACCGGCGAAGTTATTTCAGATCAGGGACTGCTGCTAACCAATCATCATTGTGGCTTCGATGCCATACAGAACCATTCCACTATCGATAAAAACTTTATCAGGGATGGATTTTGGGCGCGCTCAAAGGCAGAAGAGTTGCCCAACGCCGGATTGTTTGTGACATTTATAGTGAGGATTGAAGATGTTACCGAACAGGTGTTAAGCGGAGCGCCTCAAAATCTGACAGAATCTGCAAGGCAATCCATAGTTGATAAAAATGCACGACAGCAGCTAAACCTCGTGCAAAAAGAAAGCTATCAAAATGCATTTATTAGATCTTTTTTTGATGGTAATAAATATTATCTTTTTGTAACAGAAACATATAATGATGTGAGGCTGGTGGGTGCTCCGCCTTCAGCGATCGGCAACTTTGGAAAAGACACCGACAACTGGATGTGGCCGCGCCACACCGGCGATTTTAGCATGTTTCGTATTTATGCCGGAAAAGATAATAAGCCGGCAGACTACAGTCCGGAGAACATACCCTATAAGCCCAAAAAATCTTTATCTATTTCTATGAGCGGAATGAAAGAAGGAGACTTTACAATGGTTTTTGGTTTTCCGGGGCGCACTTCGGAATACTTGCCCAGCAAGGCTGTGGAGCAAATCATGAAAGTAAATGATCCGGCAAAAATTTTGATAAGAGACAAGGCTTTAAAAGTGATAGACAAATATATGCGCACTGATGAGGCATTAAAAATTCAATACGCTTCAAAATATGCCGGCATTAGCAACGCATGGAAAAAATGGCAGGGCGAAGTTTTGGGATTGACGAATACAAATGCTGTAGACAAAAAACTAAAATACGAGGCGGCTTTTACTGACAGGGTAAATAAAAACCCCGCGCTTCAAGCTGCTTACGGAAAGCTGCTACCACAGCTTAACGGCCTTTACGAACAAATAAAGCCCCTGGCGTTAGCGCGCGATTATTATCTCGAAACGACCAGTAAAATTGAGCTTTTTACGATCGTGCAGCGCATAAGAGCGCTCAACACCAAAAGAGACAAAGGAAGTTATGTGGGGGCGCTGAAAAAGGAAATAGACTGGATGACCGGCTTTTTAAACGAACTCAGTATCAAAGTAGATAAAGAAGTTTTTGCTGCGATGATGCAATTATATCGAGAAAACCAGCACCCGGCCTATGTTTCAGCCTACGCGCAGGAAGCCTATAAAAAATTTGGAAATTACGCGGCCTGGGCAGAAGCGCTGTATGCAAAAAGTGTATTTGCCGATAAGGCTAAAGTATTGCAACAACTAAAGAATAATCCGAATGCCTTGTTTGAAGCCCTTCAAACGGATGAAGCGGCGCAACTTGTGGTGTCCATTTCAAATTTGTATGATAACAAAGTAGCGCCATCTTTAAATGAAAAGCAGTCGGCAATCAATCAGTTGCAAAGATCTTATATGAAAGCGCAGATGGAAGTTTTTAGTGAAAAGGATTTTTATCCGGATGCTAACAGCACGCTGCGCGTGGCTTTCGGAAATGTGAAAGGCTATCAATCTCCCACCGGAAAAAACTATGAATATTATACCTACCTCGATGGCGTTATGAAAAAATACAAACCCGGCGACTACGAATTTGATGTGCCTGAAAAACTGCGCCAACTCTACAAACAAAAAGATTTTGGTCAGTATGCAGTAAATGGAAAAGTGCCCGTTTGTTTTATCGCTTCGAACCACACCACTGGCGGAAACAGCGGCAGCCCTGCTTTAGACGCTTACGGAAATTTGGTCGGGCTCAATTTCGATCGCGTTTGGGAAGGGACAATGAGCGACATAAATTATGATGCTTCTATTTGCCGAAATATAATGGTGGATATCCGCTATATTTTATTTATAGTAGATAAGTTCGCTGGGGCCTCACATTTGGTGGAAGAGATGAACCTCGTGTACCCTAAAAAATAAAATTATATTAATCCATTTGGATTGGGGATCAGCTTCAGGATCTTGTGCAGATTTTCCTGGTAATGTTTCTTATCCAGTTTATAATAAAAAGCGCCTTTTTTCGAATTGCTTTTATCCTTTTCTTTTTGTTTGATCAGCAGTTTGGTGGATAACATTTTGCGGCTGAAATTACCTTTATCAAAGCTGGTGTTGAACACATCTTCAAAAAGGGTTTGCAATAACGGAAGTGTGAAGTTCTCGGGCAGTAGTTCAAACAAAATCGTATGCGATGCCGCTTTGTATTGCAGCTTTTTCTGTGCCTGGTGCACCATTTCGTTATGATCAAAAATCAGGTTGGGAAACTCTTTTATGGGAAACCACTGTGCTTCAAAGTCTGTATTAATGGCTTCTTTATATTTATTAATATCGATCAACGCGAAATAAGCGATAGAAATGGTGCGCTGTACCGGGTCTCTGTCCGGCGACGAAAACGCGTGAAACTGTTCCAGGTAAATGCCCTCCAACCCGGTCAGCGTCTTTAAGATGCGGTTGGCCGCATCCTCTGCATCTTCGCCTTCATGCACAAATCCGCCCATTAAACTCCACTTTCCTTTTTCAGGCTCCAGTCCTCTTTTTACAAGAAGGATTTTTAGCCTGTTTCCGTCAAAGCCAAAAACAATACAATCAACAGCAACTGCAATTTTTGCCGCATGGCGGTATTTCGTTTCTCTGGTCACAGTGGATAACTATAAAATGAATGATAAGTGAAGGTACAAATTATTTATTTTATTTGTCAAAAAAACAATTAAATTTGATCCTATACAGATTGTTTGCACAGCTAACGTTTTACTGATCACCTAAAATTTATACGCCACGACATGAAGCTAAAAAAACTATTGATATCCGGTCTTATTTTTTTAAGCATTGGAGCCAGCGCTCAGGTAAAGCAACTTACTATCAAGCCCCATCAGCCTTTGGCCCAAATTTCGCCCACGATGTGGGGCGTTTTTTTTGAAGATATCAATATGGGCGCTGACGGCGGTATATATGCAGAATTAGTGAAAAACCGTTCTTTCGAATTTTTTAAACCGTTGATGGGCTGGAAGCTGCACCAGGAGCCGTTTTCAGAAGGATCTGTTTTGATACAGAACCGCGGCGAAGCTCATACAAACAACCCCAGATATGCAAGAGTGACGGTAGATAAAAGAAAGCAGGGCCAGCTTACGCTTACCAACGAAGGCTTTCGCGGCATGGGCATCAAAAAAGATCTTAGATACGATTTTTCCATGTTATACAAAATGATTTCGGGAAAGGTAGAGCTGCTGGTGGAATTATTAGATCAAAAAGGTGGAGTGATTGGCAGCACAAAACTATCTCCTGTCGCCGGCCAACAACAGTGGACAAAGCTCGAAGGCGCTTTTAAATCAGCGGCCAGAGAAGAAAAAGGCGCGCTGCGGCTGGGTTTTGAAGGAGAAGGCATCATTGATATTGACATGGTATCGCTGTTTCCCGAAGACACTTGGAAAAAAAGGCCGGGTGGCATGCGGGCGGATATGGTGCAAATGCTCGCAGATATGAAGCCCGGTTTTGTACGCTTTCCGGGAGGGTGTATTGTCGAGGGCTTTGACCTGGCGCAGCGCTATCAATGGAAAAAGACGGTTGGCCCAGTCGAAGAGCGGCAACTCATCATCAATCGTTGGAACTATGAGTTTCCACATCGCTCCACGCCTGATTATTTTCAAACTTTTGGCTTGGGTTTTTTCGAGTATTTCCAACTTTGCGATGATATCGGTGCCGAACCGCTACCCATTCTCAACTGCGGAATGGCCTGTCAGTTCAATTCGGGAGAAGTTGTTCCGCTGGATCAGCTGCAGCCGTACATTGATGATGCTTTGGATCTGATTGAATTTGCGAACGGCAACGCCTCAACAAAGTGGGGAAAACTGCGCGCAGAGATGGGCCATCCGCAACCCTTTCATTTAAAAATGCTTGGAGTAGGTAACGAAAATTGGGGCCCCCAATATTTGGAACGGTTTAAAATATTTCAAAAAGCGCTGAAGGAAAAGCATCCTGAAATCAAACTGATCGCCAGCTCGGGAACTGATCCGCAGGGAGCCAAATTCGACTTCTTAAATAAAGGGTTAAGAGCGGCTCATGTTGATTTTATTGATGAACATTATTACCGGCCGCCCCAGTTTTTCTTCGAACAGGTGAAAAGATATGATAACTATCCACGCAATGGCTCAAAGGTTTTTGCAGGCGAATATGCTTCGCATACGCAAGGTACGTCGGGCGCTACGCGCAACAATTGGTTGGCCGCACTTTCTGAAGCGGCTTTTCTGACGGGGCTTGAGCGCAATGCAGATGTGGTGCAAATGGCTTCCTATGCGCCGTTATTTGCGCATTACGATGGCTGGCAATGGGCGCCTGATTTGATTTGGGTGGACAACCTGAATGTTGTTGGTTCGCCCAGTTATTACGTGCAGAAATTATACGCCACCAATCGGGGAACCGAAACCGTGCCTGCACTTTTAAACGGCGCTGTCCTTGCGGGACAGGATAGCTTATACGCAACAGCCGCAATTGACGCGGCTTCCGGCGAAATCATCCTGAAAATTGTAAATGCGTCGCCGGAACAGCAGAAAATGGAATTAGAAATAGAAGGCATCAGGAAATGGGAACCGGTTGCCGCGCATACGATTTTGACATCTGAAAATTTAACAACTGTGAATAGCCTAAAAGATCCGGCAGCCGTTCAACCAAAAACAGCAAGTATCAGGCTGGCCGGAAAGAAACCAACGCTTCTTTTAAAAGGTTATTCTTTTAATGTTTACAGAATAAAATACCGTTAAACGAAATGGAGGAGCAGGGTTTAAAAAGCCTCTTCCAAAGCCGCTTTGTTATTGGCGCCGACTGGTTCCTGCAATGGCATCCATTTTCTGACAGCCGCAAAGCCGGCAAAAGCTGCAAGGATAAATACCACATCCACAACCCACAAACCATTGTAGCCATAGGCTGCAATTATTTTGGTGGATAAAAATGGCGTGATGATAAAGGCCATAGAAAAGCCAAGCGAGTTAAGCGCCATATAAGATCCTTTGTTATGTCGCCCTGCTCGCAAAGCGCCGACTGTTGCGGTAAAAGGCATCACGAGCATTTCGGACAGGCTGATCAGCGATATGGAAATATAAAGCCACCATAGCTCAGTTGTAATTAAATAAAGTAAATAACCCGGAATAATAAAGAGGGTACCGACCAGGATGCTGTTATAAATTGAAAAGCGCTTTTGTGCGAAAGAAACAATCATCATTTCGGTTAAAACGATGATGAATCCACTGTAGCCCATGATTGTTCCGATTTGGCCGGTGGTCAGCGCAGCTTTTTCATCAAAGAACAAAGGGATAGCATTCAGGATCTGGCAAAAAGGAATGAAATAAAGCATGCATACAAACGCGAAAAAAATATAAGGCCCGTCGCGATAGGCTGATCGGCGCTGGTTGTTATTAATTGCAGGATCATTAGCCACCGCAGCATTCCTTTTTTTACGCCTGTTGAAGTATAAAAAAAAGATGATGCCGGCAAGGAAGCTTCCGAGAGCATTACCCCAAAAAAGAAAATCGTAAGAAACAGATGCCAGCAAGCCACCAAAAAATGGCCCAAAAGAAAAACCGAGATTGATCGCCATTCGGTTTAACGAAAAAGCGCGCGTAATATTTTCGGGTTTCGCATAGCTGGTGATGGCCGCCGAGTTGGCGGGCCGGAACAGGTCGGCGATGAAAGAGATCAGGAAAATGCCGATAGAAAGGCTTGTAACGGTATGCAACCGCCCTACCAAAATATAAAGCGGCGCCACCAAAAAAAGGCTCAGACACTGCACTTTGAAGCTACCTAACCGATCTGTCAGCCAGCCGCCGGCGATATTTCCCAGGAGCGAACCCAGACCAAAACAACTCAAAACAACGCCTGCATTCTGCAAAGAGAAATGAAGATCATCGCGCATGTAAATCGCAAGGAATGGCAGCACCATGGCCCCTGTTCGGTTGATAAGCATCACCAATGCCAGCATCCATGCGGGCGTGGATAAGTTTTTATAAGATCCGATATAAAAGTTAAAAAACCTGTTTACCTGAGTTTTCATTTGGAATGTTCAAAATAAAAAGCCCGGCACTTTTTGACGGTACCGGGCTTTAATTATAGGGGTAGTAATAATTAAGAGTTCATACTCGCCAAAAATTCTTCGTTGCTCTTCGTGCCTTTCATGCGCTTTAACAGTTCATTCATTGCTTCTTCCGTTTTCATATCGGCCAGATAAACGCGAAGCAGGTTCATTCTTTGTAGCACATCTTTATCTAACAAAAGATCGTCTCTTCGAGTCGAAGATGCAGTAAGGTCTATCGCCGGATAAATACGCTTATTGGAGAGCCTTCTATCGAGCTGCAGCTCCATGTTGCCGGTTCCTTTAAATTCTTCAAAGATCACTTCATCCATTTTACTTCCGGTATCGATAAGCGCTGTAGCCAGGATAGTCAGCGATCCGCCGTTCTCAATTTTTCGTGCGGCGCCAAAAAACTGTTTTGGCTTTTGCATCGCATTGGCTTCCACACCACCGCTCAAAACCTTACCGGACGCGGGCGACACCGTATTATGTGCGCGCGCCAGGCGAGTGATCGAGTCTAATAAAATCACCACGTCGTGGCCACACTCTACCAGCCTTTTTGCTTTTTGCAATGCCACTGTTGAAACCTTTACATGTTTTTCTGCAGGCTCATCAAAGGTAGAAGCGATGACTTCTGCTTTTACGCTTCTTTCCATATCTGTTACCTCTTCCGGCCGCTCATCTACCAGCACTACCATGAGGTAACACTCCGGATGATTTTCGGCGATGGCGTTGGCTACTGCTTTTAGCAGCATTGTCTTACCCGTTTTAGGTTGCGCAACGATCAAACCACGCTGCCCTTTTCCTATCGGAGTGAACAGGTCGATAATGCGTGTTGAAAGATCTGAAGGCCTCGTGAAAAGGTTCAGTTTTTCGAATGGAAATAGCGGCGTAAGATAGTCGAAAGGCACGCGGTCGCGCACTTCGTCCGGACTTTTTCCGTTAATGGTATCCACTTTCAAAAGTGCAAAATATTTTTCTCCTTCGCGCGGTGGGCGAACAGCGCCATGTACGGTGTCGCCCGTTTTTAAACCGAATAATTTTATTTGAGAAGGAGACACATAAACATCATCCGGGCTTGATAAATAATTATAATCAGAAGACCTTAAAAAGCCATATCCGTCGGGCATCATTTCCAAAACGCCTTCGCTCAAAATAACGCCGTCGAACTCTACATTAAAGGCAGGTTCTTTTTCTTTTTTGGCGCTAAAGGTTTTCACAACCGGTTCATCGATGATTGGCGTCGTTGCGGCGAATTTTTCAGTGGCTTTAAAGGCCTGTTCGATAAACGAAGCGGTGGCGGGATCGAGGCCAAATCCATCGCTTTCTGACTCATCGGTTTCGGTGGCTGTTTTGGCGCCTTTGTCTTCTTTCAATGCGGGCTTTTCGGCCACCGGCTCTGCTTCTTTTTTAGCAGCGGCTTTTTTCTTTTTCGCGGGCGCTTTGGCTTTTTTCGCGGGCGCTTTAGCTTTTTTCTCTTCTTTTTCTTCCGTAACGCCGTCATCTTCTACGATCGCTTCTTCGGTGCCGGTTGAGGTGGTGGTTTTCACAATTCTTTTTCTTTTGGGTTTGGTGTCGGTGGCGGTGCCTTTTGATCCGGCAATGGCCTGGTTGTCGAGGATCTGGTAAACCAGACTTTGTTTGTCAAGCTTTTTGGCGTCTGGAATGTTCAACTGTTCAGCAATATCCAACAGTTCCGGAACGAGCATGTCGTTCAATTGTAATATATCATACATAAGGGTAAACTTGTATTAATCAAATACTGGCTTTAGCATGCTGATTAACAAAAAATAAATTGAAAATTGTTTTTGGATGAATCTTTATTGAAATGAAAATCAATAATTAGCAGAGATGATCACAAGCCTTTGGGTCATTTCCTGCTGCGAAAATAGTATGTTTTTGCCAAATTGAAAAAAAATCATTTTTAGGGAACCCGAGTATATGCAAAGGACGTAGTAGTTTATTTCATGGCGAGCGCTGTAAAAACGAAGCCGGGGAATACCGGTTTTTATATCTTTAACTGAATATTATTATTTTAAAGAAGTGGCCGCTTGTGTTTAAGCATGAAAGCTTACCGTTGGAAAATTAAAGCAAATAAAAAAGCAGCCGTCCTTTTATATTGAGAACACCCTTTTTCATGAAACACCTGATCGTTTTAGCGTGTCTTTTTCTTACGGGATTACTGGTCGTCCAGGCTCAACCCGGTAGCGTGGCGATCATTGGAACCAATCATTTCCCTTCAAAGAAGTTTAACGCGGATACGCTTTATAACATCCTTGAAAAATTAAAGCCGGACATTATCTTGTTAGAACTGGATAGCGCATTGTTCGCAAATACATTTGATAGTAATTTTAAACTAAAGTATCGATCTAAAGAGACCGAACCAAATGCAGCGGCTCAATATAAGCAACGCTATCCCCAGACCGTGATATCTTACTTCGAGTTTGAAAACAGAGATGCCTATCGAAAAGAACAAGGCATCAGGCAAGCGCAAAATATAATATAGAAACTCCTGGATAGTTTATACAAGCATCAACGACTCACTAGAAAGCAAAACAAAATTGTAAAAAGATATGAAACGCTTACTGAGGAGTTGAAGACCTTTTTAGAAAAGCCGGCAGAAGCGTTTAACAATAAGCGAACCGATAAATTGGTAAAGAAGAGACAATTTTATCAATACCATAAAGTAAGGCAAGTGATTAATGAAATTGAAGCATTTTCGAGGAAGTTTGTGACGACTTCGTTAGGAACTAAAATAAGCTTGCAAAAAGCATATAACAATTTCTCTGATTTCTGGGATTTACGAAATCAAACGATGGCAAAAAACATCATACAAGTTTCAAACAAAAATCCCGAAAAAAAGATCGTTGTCTTAACAGGGTTTTCGCATAGATATTATCTGATAAAAGAGATAAAACGACGAGGCGCTCCTATAAGATTGACGGAGTTCTACTAAATCAAAATAACAAACTCAGAAGCAAAAAAATGCTATCTTTAAGGGGAAGAAATTTTAATGCAACGAAAACAACTTTTTGATGCTGCTTAGTACCACCCCTACGCTATTCATCTATGATGGCGCTTAAATGAAAAACAACAGTCAATTGAAGCTTTTTTAAAAATGGCGATTGAATCTATGAAAAAATCGATGACCTTCAAAACTCCCGACAATTCGCAGACAAGCAAAACGGCCTTCGAATTTTTTAAGAAATATGGTTTCAGTGAAATAAAAAATACGCCGACGCATCTGCTCCTCAAACAAAAGTCATCATGGCTCGACGCTTGGAAGGCGAACCCCATTAGGTGGGGATCGGAAGTCTCGGTTATGATTTCTCAGGATTGCGTACATGTGACTTTTGAGGTGGATACCGAAGCTCAGATGAATACCGCCGAAGAGAAGGCTGTTTGGCTAAAGTTTGCAGCACATTTTAGAAACTACCTGAAAGGAGGCAGCATCGGCGACCCGTTGCTCAATCGGCTAATTGCCGACAATAGGAAAGCGCGCTGGCGTTATTGGGGTTGGGCGCTATTAGGGGCCTTTATGGGTGCGCTATTGATATCAATCTTTGCTCTGTTGCGGAGTGAGAACATGCTTATGGGGTCGCTGCTTATTCCCGTCACGGCAGTCATGTTTTTAAAATTGAGTATTAGTTACGAAAAAAGACGCTATGGAAAGCGGCAGCAAAAAGCGAACATCATTTAATTAGGTAAGAATCAAATTAGCCTAAATTTTTTCCAACGCACCAAAGCAATCCAATGAAACATCTGTACTACATTTTTTTTAGTGTCTGCAACCTCGTTGCTGGTTGTGGATTTGCAACTCAATCTGACGAACCGATCCCGGTACATGATACTTTTAGCATTCCGTCAAAACTGCTAAGAGAGCATCGTGTTATTAACGTGTGGGCGCCTGAAGCCTATAAAATGAAAGCAACTCCGCTGCCTGTAATTTATATGGCGGACGGGGGGATCCAGGAAGATTTTCCGCATTTAGCAAATACACTTTCTAAGTTGATTGAAGAAAGAAAAGTGCCGCCGGCGATTCTTGTGGGTATCCAAAATACGCAGCGCCGGCGCGACCTGACGGGACCGACAAACGTAGAAAAGGACAAAGAAATTGCGCCAGTTGTTGGCGGAGCAGCAGCGTTCCGAATGTTTATTAAAGAAGAACTGTTTCCTGAAATAGGCAGGAGATATCAAACAACCGTTGAGCGGACGTTGATAGGTGAATCTGCTGCCGGGCTTTTTGTGATGGAAACGTTTTTCCTGGCCCCGGAAATGTTTGATAATTATATAGCTTTTGATCCTTCTTTATGGTGGAATAATCATTACCTGGTAACTAAGGCAAAGGAGTTGTTAAAGCAGCCGCGTTCAACAGAAAAAAGATTGTGGTTTGCAGGCTCCAATGCTACAGATATTGCCCCCTATACCAGGCAATTGGCTGAAACACTAAAGACTGAAAACCCTGCTAACCTGGAATGGCGGTTCGCCGATGAGCCAAATGAAAAACATACCACCATTTTTAAGTCCACTAAAGAAAAGGCCATAATCTGGACCCTGGGCAATCATCATTAAAACGGAGTGATATTGAAAGCGGCTAACGAAAATTTTATAAAATCTCCTTAAAAAAATAACCCATATGCAAAACACTTTAACATTCAAAACCTCTTATTTCGAAGACAGCTTTCGAATATGCAAAGGGCCTCACCTGCTTTTAAAAATTTATAAATCAACCTGGCTGGGCTGGGCCTTCGATTTGAAAACGCCGCATCAAAACTATCGCGTCGTGAGAAGAGGAGTTTGGTCTCCCGAAATAACCATCTCCGAAAAGGAAACCGGGCGCATTGTCGCTACTACCAAAGCACGCATTTCGCTTTTCGGATGGCAGGCTCGTGCCACCACTCAATTTAGCGATGGAGCCTATTTTGAATGGCAGAGAACCGGGTATTTCAATTACAAATGGAGCTGGCGCGAAGGAGACCAGGCCATCATGCAGGCCAAAGAAAAACTCGGATTATTTTCTCTCGCCGGCGATATGACCATATTGAGCGATAATCAGCACCGGCACCTGTTAAGCGCTTTAGGTATTTATCTGCGAAGCGCTACTGCCGGCAAAAGCAGGCTGGGCCCGATTACGGCAGTGGTTATGATAATACTATTCCTTATAGGATAGGTGCTCGATGCCAGCGCTATGCTATACGCTGCGGTTAATCTTTTTGCACGCGAACGGTTTTTGAGTAAGCGGTTGTACCATCTTTATCTACCTGGCCAATTCGTATAAAATAGGCCGCGCTTTTTTCAATATCAGCACTGCTCTTGCTACAACCCGTTACAAAGTTTGCTAAACAAAACACGATCAATAAGCCAAAAGCGGTTGCCTTGCGCCTAGGCCGCACTGGAAGAAACAACAAGCCCAGCAAAGGAATCGTCAAAAAAGGAAGTCCGGTTGCGGAAGTCCATGAATAAGAAATTTTTCCATGGCTGACGCCGTTAATGGCTTTTGAAGTCGTTGTCCCAATCGTTGTAAAGTTAATGCCGTCGTGTGACGCTTCGATGTTAAAGTGACTGTTGTTGGTTTCCGTTTCGGTCTCCCAGTTAACTACCAGGGCATTGTTTTTAATATGAGCGTCAAGCGCGCCAAACGTCACGGGCAGAACGGCCGCCTCATCGAACCATGAAAAAGCATCTAACGCCACAGCATTATAAGCGCCCGCCAAAGTAACTTGAAAAGCATCGATTAATTTCTTTGAATGGTCGTTCCCGTTAAGGTCGGTCATATCGATAAGGGTAAAACCATTGTTGCTGGATTGATCCGCGAAGAAGCCTGTGTTTTTCGTCTCCGTAAAAACGGTGGCGCCATTCAATTTTCCGGTAAAAGTTACACTTGCGGGAAGCCCATCATCTCCAAACTGATAAGTGGGCAAGAGCCAAAATTGGCTTACCGCAAACTTAACGGGAGCGGTAATGCTAAAGGACGCGTTGGCTTGCGCATTTGCAAGGTTATCGATAAACCTGTTATCCGGCGCAGTTCCATTCCAGCCCCATCCGGCGAAATCAACTATTTCAAAAATAGATAAATGAGAAATGATCGAAAACGAAACGCCGTTATCGGTAAAATTTTGTGAAGAAGGCGCTTCTGTTTCAAAAGTTTCAGTGTGAGCCTGGCCAAAAGCAGTAGCAGTATAGATAGCGAAAGCTAATGCAAAAAATAGTTTTGTTTTCATTATTTATTCTTTTGAAAGATGAGCCCCGGTGAGAATGGTAAAGGGAAAATGCTCGATCAGTTAGTTAAAGGGGTGCAAAATTATATTTTACAAACTAAAAAAGAAGTTAGAGCAAAGCCGAACCCCGGATCTTAAGTAGATAAGTTAATTATTTGATATCGCAAAACATTGATAAGTAGACAATAATAAATATAATATTTTAACAAATGTTTAAGTTTTTGCGCCAAGTTTTATTTGTCATTGGGCCGCTTCGATTAGAAATCTATTTACCAAAAGAGCCATGCAGGAAAGAGGAGGTTCAGTCAGTGAGTGACCAGGTAGTTAGCTAAAATACGTTCATAGAAATAAAAAATAACCATTAAGTTTAATATAAAAAACCAGATGCATCAAACGCTACCCTTTCTCTTTGTTGTTGTCATTGTCATTGTATTGGTACAAATGCTTGCGAAAAAGCTCAACGTGGCGTACCCTATTTTGGTCGTTGTCGCAGGCTTGTTGGTAAGCCTTATTCCTTCAGTTCCAACACTGCGCTTAAACCCCGATTGGGTGTTTTTTGTATTCTTGCCGCCGCTTTTGTTTGATGCGGCCTGGTCAATTTCATTTAAAGGGCTCAAACGCTGGTGGCGTATAATCGGAAGCTTCTCTTTTCTGGTCGTATTTTTCACAGCGACGGCCGTAGCTTTTTTTGCCAATTCTTTTATTCCCGGCTTTTCTTTGGCGCTCGGCTTTCTGTTGGGCGGCATCGTTTCTCCGCCCGATGCGGTAAGCGCCGGAGCCATAATGAAATTTGTAAATATTCCCAAAAGCACCGCTACCATTTTAGAAGGAGAAAGCTTATTTAATGATGCTTCGTCGCTCATTATTTTCAGGTTTGCCATGATTGCCGTAGCTACGGGGCAATTCATCTGGAGCGAGGCCATATTCAGTTTTAGCTGGATGGTTTTGGGCGGTGTTGGCATCGGATTACTAATAGGCTGGATTTTTATGCAGGCTCATAAACGCTTGCCAATGGACGCCCCATCCAATATTGTATTCACGTTGATCGAACCCTTCATTTTATATTGGGTGGCAGAGCAGGTGCATAGCTCTGGAGTGATGGCGGTGGTTACCGGCGGTTTATTTCTCGCGAACCGAAGATTCCGCATACTCAACAGCGAAGCGCGGATCCGGGGTTTCAGCTTTTGGCAAAGTTTTGTTTTCCTGCTAAACGGCGTCGTTTTCTTTGTTATTGGGTTAGATTTGAAAGAGGTTGTTGAGGGGCTGAACAAAGCCGGAGTGTCTATCGGCGACGGCATTTTTTACGGCATCATCGTTACGGCATTTATTATTTTTATCCGGATTGTCGCTTCTTTTATCGCGCTGTTCTCCACCTTTCTTTTTAGAAGAAGTATTATCGCTCCCGACTTTAGTTTTAAAAAGGCCTGGAGTACGCCACTGGTACTGGGCTGGACGGGTATGCGCGGCGTGGTTTCACTGGCGGCGGCCTGTTCGATCCCGGTTTATCTAGATGATGGCACCGCTTTTCCGCAGCGCGAATTGATTTTGTTTATAAGTTTTATGGTGATCATCCTGACGCTTTTTGTGCAGGGCCTGACGCTACCGTTTATTTTACGAAGGGTTAAATTGAATAGAATGATAAAAATAAGCGAGGGTGAAAAATCGTTTGAAACACAGCTGCGAAGAGACTTGTGGCAATTTTCAATCAAAGAGATAGAAAAAAAGTACCACCATCATATCGAAGGTAATGTTTTTCTCGCCAGCGCGTTGGCCAAGTGGCAGCAGAAGTTAGACACTGTCGAAGAGGCATTGGTCAATGCAGAAACAAAAACCGTTTATCTCGAATTGCTCGAAGCGCAACGTCAATTTCTTATTGAGAAAAATAAGGCATCGCATATTGAAGAGGAAGTCATTCGAAAGGAAATTACTTTAATTGATATTGAAGAGGAAAAGGTGAAGTTATTATAAGAGAAACGCTGAAAATTGTCGAGGCGTAGCTATAAGTTAAAGTAACAAAAAAATTAAAATGCAAACAATACTTGGAGCCAACGGTCAAATCGCGGAAGAGCTAACAAAAACCTTGTATCAACAGTACACAAAAAAGATCCGCTTGGTCAGCAGAAACCCCAAAAAGGTCCACGACTCTGATGAGCTTGTCTCTGCAAATCTTTTAAACGCAAATGCCACCGAAGCTGCAGTCGCCGGCAGCGAAATTGTTTACCTGACGGTTGGCCTGCCTATGAACTCGTCCATGTGGGAAGCGCAATTCCCTGTGATGATGCAAAATGTTATTAACGCCTGTAAAAAGAAGGATGCAAAACTGGTTTTCTTTGACAATACCTATATGTATGCGAAGACGAGCGATCCACAAACGGAAAAAAGTCCTTTTGCGCCGGAAGGCCGCAAATCTGCTGTAAGAGCGGAAATAGCCGAAATGCTATTGAAAGAAATCGGGTCTGGCTCCATCAATGCGGTGATTTGCAGAGCGCCGGAATTTTACGGCCCGGGTAAAACGCAAAGCATTACCAACACCATGATTTTTGATAATATTCATCAAAATAAAAAACTTAAAGTTCCGCTGAGCGATACAACCAGGCGATCGCTGATCTGGACGCCAGACGCCAGCAGCGCGATGGCGCTAATAGCCCACACGCCGGACGCCAACAACCAAACCTGGCACCTGCCGTGCGATGATAGGCGCCCCACTTATGAGCAACTCATTAATATGGCGGCTGAAATTTACGGCAAGCCTTTGCGGCATCAGGTGGTGAATATGTTAACGTTCCAAATCGGAGGATTATTCAACAGTAAGCTAAAAGAACTAAAAGAGCTGTTGCCCCGCTATAAGCAGGACAATATTTTTGTGTCAGAAAAATTTAAGGCGCGGTTCCCCGATTTCAAGGTTACAACTTTCAAAGAAGGCATTTCACAGATCAAAAAAGAAAATCAGCTATGAAAAATATTTTAATCATTTCCACAGGGGTTTCAAAATACGAAAGCGGGCGGGCAACCGGATTATGGCTAAGCGAGTTAACCCATATCTACGATCATGCAAAAACTGAAAATTTCGGGATTACAATAGCTAGCCCCGATGGCGGCCCGATTCCCATAGATCCCGAAAGCCTGAAGCCGTTCGTTTTGGATAAAGTGACAAAAACCTACTGGGAGATGGCTGCTTTTAGAAAAGAATTGGAAAATAGCAAAGCACTTGGCGATCTGGCCTCAGCAACATTCGACCTGGTTTATCTGGCGGGCGGGCACGGAACGATGTACGATTTTCCTGACAATATTGCTTTGCAGGAAATCATTCGCAGGCACTTTGAAAGCGGTAAAAAAATCGCAGCTATTTGCCATGGCGTTGGAGGGTTATTAAATGTTAGGTTATCCTCAGGCAACGTACTTATTAGAAACAGGAGCATCACAGGATTTAATTGGTTTGAGGAAAGTATAGCCCGTAGAAAAAAGGAAGTGCCATTTAATCTTGAAGCTGCTTTGAAAGAACGAAAAGCGCATTATATAAAAGCGTTAATTCCAATGACATCAAAAGTTGTAGTAGACGGCAACCTCATCACCGGCCAAAACCCTTTCAGCTCGAAAGAAATGGCGAAGGTGGTAATAAGTGAATTGAGAAAATAGGGAGATGCGGTAAGCTGTCAATAAATTTGCCTGCGCGGACACAACGCAGAAATATTATTAAAATGATGTATGCATACCTTTTATCGCTGCATTCGCTGATGCGCTGGCTCGTGCTGCTCAGTTTGGTGGTCACCATCGTTCGCGCATACAGCGCCTGGCGCTCCGGACTCGTTTTTACGCCATTCGATAATGCGCTGAGACACTGGACCGCTACCATTGCTCATATTCAATTGCTCATCGGCCTTTGGCTTTACCTGATCAGCCCCATCGTTGACTACTTTCTGCACAACTATACCACGGCGGTGCATCTGCGCGAAATTCGCTTTTTTGGAATGGAACACGGCCTGATGATGCTTATTGCCATTGGCGTAATTACTGTTGGCTCGGCAAAAGCAAAGCGCAAACGCACGGACGCAGAAAAATTTAAAACAATCGCCATCTGGTTTAGCGTTGCGCTGCTGATCATTTTCATCTCTATTCCCTGGGCGTTCTCGCCGCTCGTGAGCCGGCCCCATTTCAGGCCATTTTAAAAGGAAATTCGCCGAACATTCCGTTTAGCGCCTAAAAATTAAAAGTTATCTTTGCCGCCCAAAATAGAGAGCTATGTTCAACAAGCGGATCAAAATCAAAGAACTTTTAGCGCAGGAAGCGCAGGAACAGGAAGTAACGGTTATGGGCTGGGTACGTACTTTTCGCAACAATCAGTTTATAGCTTTAAATGACGGAAGCACCAATACCAACCTGCAGATTGTGGCCGAACTGGGAAAATTTGATGAAGCGCTACTGAAAAGAATTACGACTTCAGCGTCGCTGAAAGTAACCGGCGTGGCCGTTCCATCCCTGGGAAAAGGGCAAAAAATGGAAATAAAGGCCAATACTATCGAAGTTTTGGGAGATAGTGATCCGGAAAAATATCCGCTGCAGCCCAAAAAACATTCGCTTGAATTTCTGAGGGAAAAGGCGCATTTGCGTTTCCGCACCAATACGTTTGCCTCTGTTTTTCGTGTCAGGCATGCATTGGCCTTTGCGGTTCATAAATTTTTCAATGAAAAGGGATTTGTGTATATGCATACGCCTATCATTACGGCGAGCGATGCTGAAGGCGCCGGTGAAATGTTTCGCGTTACCACACTGCCTTTTGAAAACACACCCAAAAATGAAGACGGCGCTGTTAATTTTAAAGAAGATTTCTTCGGAAAATCAACCAATCTTACAGTAAGCGGCCAATTGGAAGGAGAACTGGGAGCGACGGCTTTCGGAGAGATTTACACTTTTGGCCCTACTTTCAGGGCTGAAAACAGCAATACCGCCCGCCACCTTGCAGAGTTTTGGATGATTGAACCGGAGATGGCCTTTTGTGATCTGGAAGACAATGCCAACCTCGCCGAAGCTTTTATCAAATATATCATCAGGTATGTGATGGAGCATAACCGCGAAGATTTGGATTTCCTGGCCAATCGGCTGGCTGATGAAGAAAAGCAATTGCCGCAGGACAAGCGCAGCGAAATGGGCCTGATCGAAAAACTGGAATTTGTATTGAACAACGATTTTCAAAGGCTTACCTACACCGAAGCCATCGATATATTAGCGAACAGCAATTATCATAAGAAAAAGAAATTTCAATATCCCATCACAGGTTGGGGCATGGATTTGCAGAGCGAGCATGAGCGCTACCTGGTAGAAAAGCATTTCAAGAAGCCGGTTATTTTAACCAATTATCCCGCTTCTATCAAGGCATTTTATATGCGCGTCAACGATGACGGAAAAACCGTAGCCGCGATGGATATTCTTGCGCCGGGCATCGGCGAAATCGTGGGCGGCTCGCAAAGAGAAGAAAGGTTGGATGTGTTACTCGAAAAAATGAAAGCAATGGAAATTCCCGAAGAAGAACTTTGGTGGTATTTGGACACGCGCCGCTTCGGTACCGTTCCGCATGCAGGTTTTGGCCTTGGCTTCGAGCGGATGATTCAATTTGTTACGGGAATGAGTAATATCAGGGATGTTATCGCCTTCCCCAGAACGCCGAAAAGCGCCGAATTTTAATTGAGATGCCACGAATGCACGAATACAAATATCGTTCATGCATTCGTGGTTTTTATAGCAAAAAAATTAACCGCATAAACAAGCTAAGAGATCCAAGTATTCCTAACTTTTGAAACAAACCATTTTCCGTTAAATCCTTTTTTAATAGGTACAAAGTATCCTTTACCGCAATTCCCACTGCATGTAAAGCCCACATCTAAAACGCCCATTGTTTTACTTTTATTAAAAAGAATTCGCGAAAAACTGAGGCGGTTTTTTTCCTGCTGTTTTAGATCTGTTACTATTTTAAATGGAGGTATAACAATATCTTTTTTAAAAGGTAAAACAAGCGAAGAAGTTGACCTAACCACCAGCACGGTATCGCGCAAGAATCGGCGGGCATAATCGATTTCCTCGACAATTGGTAGTAGGGTTGGGTTAAAGCCAATAACAACCTTATTCGTGTCGGAATCGATACTGTCCATCTGTAACTTCCACACAGCAAGGTTTTGAAGGTCTTTTTTAGAAACAAGGCTGCTGTCAAAAATGATTACGTTTCCATCCTCGTCAATTCTAAAATTTCTATCGTTATAATTTATGGGCGGTGGGCTTCTGTACTTTCTAATATCAATACAGGTGGCAACCAATAAAGCCGGAAAGATCTCATCAAAAACGTTCTTTTCAAATTCCGCTTCAGAAATTCTGGTTTTGCAACGGGTAAAAAAAAGTAAGATAAAAAGAAAAATGTATGGCCTAATCATTTTAAAAAGTGAAAAGTTTCAATTAGGATGCTACTGAATTATTTTTCCACAAACAAGCGCCTCATAAAAGGTAAACTTTATTCGTGCATTCGTGGCATTCCTAGCTCAAATACTTTTCAAAGAAATCAATGGTTCTTTTCCAGGCCAGCGTCGCGGCTTCTTTGTCGTAGCGCGGCGTGGTGTCGTTATGAAACCCATGATTGGCATTGGGATACATATACATGGTGTACGTTTTGTGCTGTGCTTTCAGTGCGGCCTCGTAAGCTGGCCATCCCTCATTCACGCGCTTATCGAGTTCACCATAATGGATCAGCAGTGGCGCATTAATTTTGGCCACATCTTCATCCGCAGGCTGGCCGCCGTAAAAGGGAACTGCAGCATTTAATGTTGAAATGCGAACAGCCATCATATTGGCGATCCATCCGCCAAAACAAAATCCAACGACGCCAACTTTGCCGTTGCAGCCCGCATCATTTTTTAAATAATCATAAGCGGCAATAAAATCTTCAAGCATTTCGTTGCGGTCGCGCTTCGCTTGCAAAGCCCGTCCTTCATCGTCTGTGCCCGGGTAGCCGCCAAGCGGCGTTAATGCATCCGGCGCTAAGGCCACAAAACCCGCAAGCGCCGCTCTTCGCGCCACATCTTCAATATAAGGGTTCAAGCCCCGGTTTTCATGGACCACCACAATGCCGCCCAACTTTTGCTTCGTATTCGCAGGCTCACAACGCAGCGCCTTAATCGTTCCACCACCCTTCGGCGATTTGTAGGTTATATATGCCGACTTGATGCGCACATCGTCAGCCGGAATCTGCACGCGGCTTTTATAATCGGGCATTAAAAAACTCATAAGTGAACTAACGGTTAGGCCGCCCACAGCATAGAGCGACAATTTTTGAACAAAATCCCGGCGGTTGATCCGGTTATGAGCATAGTCGTCATAAAGGTCGAAAACCTCCTGGCGAATGTCTTCTTTTTTTAAATCCATGGCGGTTGATTTTATGGATTATAAAAATACGCAATCGGTTGCTCAACTACAACGCCTTATTGTGCGCGATATTTTTTTATCTTCCCCCAAATTTTTTGTTGTAATGAAACGCTTCCTGCCATTTTTCCTCCTGATAATATGTATCGGCTTCGGCTTTCAGACCGCCGCATCGCCCGTTCCGCGCAATCTGCTTCAACAACAAGGTGATGAAGCTTTTGTGAAAAACGAGCTGGTTGCAAAAGACAAGTGGGTGCCTTATCCTTCTTATCAAGACCGCAAAGGCTGGTCAGATTTTTTGGGCAAACAGCAAGGTGATTACATCAAAAACGGAGAAGCCTACTTGAATTATAAATGGCAGGTGATTACTGCAACCGACTATCTCGAATACCTGAGGTCGGGTTCGCGAACCATAATGGAAACGCCGTTTAATCAAAACCTGACTGCCATCTCCAACCTTTTTTTTGCAGAACTGGCGGAAGGCAAGGGCCGGTTTATGGATCAATTAATAAACGGTATTTATGCTGCCTGCGAAATGACAACCTGGGCCGCATCAGCGCATTTGAGCTTACAGCAAAATAATAAAGGCTTTCCCGATCATCAGCAACATACAATCGACCTGGTAGCTGGCGATGTGGGCGCTATGCTTTCGTGGGTTTATTATTTTATGCATGATGCGCTGGATAAGGTCAATCCTGTCATAGCGCCGCGCATGGAGTATGAATTGAGACGGCGTATTCTGGAGCCCTACCAGCAGCGAACCGATTTTTGGTGGATGGCTTTTGAATTGCGGCCTTCGCAGCTCGTTAATAACTGGAACCCCTGGTGTAATAGTAATGTCTTGCTGACCGCGGCGCTGATTGAAAACGATCCCGCGCAGCTGGCTCGCATTGTGTATAAAACAATGCGCTCGGTAGATAAGTTTATTAATTACAATAAAGATGACGGCGCCTGCGAAGAGGGCCCTTCTTACTGGGGCCACGCGGCAGGGAAAATGTATGATTACCTTCAGGTGTTGAGCGATATAACGGGCGGGGCTGTATCTATCTTCGACCAACCAATCATCAAAAATATGGGCGAATACATCGCCAGAAGCTATGTAGGCGATGGGTGGGTCGTCAATTTTGCAGACGCTTCGGCAAAAGGTGGCGGCGACGCCGGGCTTATCTATCGATATGGAAAAGCGGTTCAAAGCCCGGCTATGATGCAGTTTGCGGGCTACATCAATCAGAAAGCCAGCGATAAAACGCCCATGAAAATAAAACGCGACCTTTATCGTGTTTTTCAGGATATCCGTTTCGAGAATGCCTTAAACGCCGTTCCTGCAAAATTGCCGGCAAACGCATTTAGCTGGTATCCGCAAACGGAGTTTTGCTATATGAAAAATGATAATTTCTTTTTTGCTGCCAAAGGCGGCTATAACAACGAAAGCCATAACCATAACGACGTGGGCACTTTTTCTTTGTACATAAATGCGGTTCCTTTTTTTGTAGATGCGGGGGTGGGCACTTATACGCGGCAGACCTTTAGCAGCGAACGGTATCAAATCTGGACGATGCAGAGCGATTATCACAACCTGCCGCAAATCAATGGCGCGCCACAAAAATATGGCGCGCGCTATAAATCATCTCAAGTACAATTTGATGAAAAGAAACGCCGGTTCACTCTGAATATCGCCAACGCTTACGAAACTGCGGCAGCCGTAAAAACCTGGCAGCGAACCTACACGTTGAAAAACGATGAATTAAAAATTGCAGATGTATTCGAGCTTACGGCGATAAAGCAACCGTCAAAAATTCACTTTTTGACCTGGGCCAAGCCCGAACAAGGCGTGGCGGGGAAGCTATTATTTGAAAAAGAAAATCAAAAAGCGGCGTTGATTTACGACCCGAAAATTTTTGATCTGAAAATAGAAAACATTCCGCAGGACGATAACCGGCTGTCTGCCGTTTGGGGGCCGGTACTGTATCGTGTAGCGTTGATTGTCAAAAATCCGGTTAAAAAAGGCCACTACGAATACACGATCCGGAAGCAATAATTTTCCAGATGGTGTTCAGCTGTTTATAAAATATAAAAACATCAATAATACATAATGAAATTTCAAAAAGCAACCACACTTCTTTGCGCTGCAACGTTTACCTTTTTTCAGGCTAAGAGTCAGGCAGAGCAGGCGTTTATAAAGGAGAACCTTTCCTTTGCTGTCGGTCATCTTGAAAATATGGCTGCCTCAAAAGATATTGAAAAGCTAAAGTTTCCGCGAACCATCAATAAAGAGGGAAAGATGATCTCTACCTCGATGTATGACTGGACGCCGGGGTTTTTTCCCGGCAGCCTTTGGTATGGCTACGAATTTAATAAAGATGAAAAGCTGAAAGCTACCGCCACCAGTTGGACGGAGCAACTCGAACCCCTTCAGACCTTCACACGCCATCATGATCTGGGTTTTATGATGTATTGCAGTTATGGCAACGCGTACCGACTCACGGGGAACGAATCTTATAAAAAGATTTTAATCAATTCGGCGAACGCATTGAGCACAAGGTTTAACGCTAAAACAGGATGCATCAAATCCTGGAACAGCTTTAAGTCTTGGCATGGCGATAAAACCTATTATTTTCCGGTTATTATCGACAACATGATGAATCTTGAAATGCTGTTTTTTGCTTCAAAGGTTTCAGGCGATCCCAGGTTCAAAAATATCGCTGTTAAACATGCGGAGACGACGATGAAAAATCATTTCAGGCCCGACTATAGTTCTTATCATGTTGTTTGCTATGATTCGGTTTCGGGCAAAGTGGAAGCGCGCGAAGCAGCGCAGGGCTTTGCAGACAACTCCACCTGGGCGCGGGGCCAGGCCTGGGCGGTGTATGGTTTTACCATGACCTATAGGGAAACAAAAGACCCCCGCTTTCTAAAAACGGCAAAAGGGCTGGCCAATTATTTTATTAACAATAAATCTACGCCGGCAGATCATATTCCGATCTGGGATTTTAACGCCTGGCAAAAAGGATATCAACCCGGTAAAAATTCTAACGCCAGCAAGGTGCCGGTGCTCTACCGCGACGCGTCGGCAGCGGCCATCACTGCATCTGCCCTGCTCGAACTAAGCACTTATGTGCCAGGCGCCGAAGCATCCAGGTATAAGCAAGCAGCAGTTGATATACTTCACAGCCTGGGCAGCCCCGCGTATCGTGCGCCGCACGGATCCAACGGAGATTTTATTTTGGAACATAGTGTCGGCTCCATTCCGCACAACGGTGAGATCGATGTGCCGCTGGTATATGCGGATTATTATTTTATAGAGGCGCTGCTGAGGTATCAAAAAATACTGGACGGGAAAAAACTATTTTGAAAATATTAATTGCAAAAAGGGGTCATTCAAAAATGAGAAAGAAATTTTTACAGGCTGGCGTATTGCAGCTTTTATTGGCTGTAAGTTTGATATCAAACGCGCAGCCGCATACCACCGGCGAGCAAGACAGGGCTTATTGGGCCGGGCTTTTATACAAAATGGCCGGGCCGGTTATTTTCAACCTCGCTAATGGTACGTTGAAAAAAAATATGCCTTTAGAGAAAGCGCCGGGTTATGCGCTTAAAGCAGAGAAAGTTACTTACCTGGAGGCGGTCGGCCGCACCGTGGCTGGGGTTGCGCCGTGGCTCGCGTTGCCGGATGATCCTACAAAAGAAGGCCAGATGCGCAAAGAACTGCGGACGGCTCTTCTAAAAGGCATTGCCAATGCCGTGGATCCCTCCAACCCTGACTATCTTAATTTTAGAAGTGAACAACAGGTATTGGTGGATGCGGCTTTTCTTGTTCACGGATTTCTAAGAGCGCCAAAGGCTTTGTGGGAGCCGCTTAGCGCGCAAACTAAAACACGCCTTGTTACCGAACTAAAGGCCTTGCGCACGCGCGCAGCGGCGTATAATAACTGGCTTTTATTTTCCGGGCTCACGGAGGCGTTTTTACTTTTTGCTGGTGAAGAGCCCGACCCGGTACGGCTTCAATACGCACAAAATAAAATGAGCGAATGGTATGAAGGCGATGGGTGGTATAGCGATGGTCCTCATTTTAGTATGGATTACTACAACAGTTTTGTGATCCACCCGATGCTGACCGACATGAGCAAAGTTTTACTGGATAAAAAAAGAATGAAAGCCGATCAGTACGAAGCTGTGGTGAAAAGGATGGTTCGGTATTCCGAGTTTTTAGAGCGAATGATAGCGCCGGACGGCAGTTTCCCTCCTTTTGGCAGGTCTATTACTTACCGCACAGCCGCTTTTCAGGCGCTGGGCCAGGTAGCGTTGATGGAGCAGTTGCCAGATTATATTCAACCCGCGCAAGTGCGTTGCGGCTTAACAGCAGTCATGCATAGAATGTATGATCAATACTCCAATTTTGATAAGAACGGCTGGTTGGTGTTAGGCTTTTGCGGCGCGCAGCCAGAGGTGGCGGATTATTATACGTCCACCGGAAGCCTCTACATGGCAACCCTTGGGTTTCTGCCATTGGGCCTGCCGGCCGATCATGCGTTTTGGAAAGATCCCTACACCGAATGGACCAGCAAGCGTGCCTGGAGCGGTAAGCCGTTTAAGAAAGATTATAAAGTGAGTTATTAAGTGATATGTAAATAAAAGAAAGCCCGGTTGTCAACGACCGGGCTTTCTTTTGGGAAGGGAAGAGTTACTCATAAAAGCCAAGTTCAGCGATAGAGAGTTCGTCGCCTCCGCCGGCGATCACTGTCGATTCTAATTTTATAAACCGGGCGCTTACCGGACTTTTCAGATCATAATTTCTTTTGGTAGGATCATTAATCAGGTTTCCAAATTCAAAGTCGGCAACCGGCTTCCAGTTGTCCCCGTCGTTGCTGATAAAAAGGCGGCCTTTTTCAAGCATACCCTTGCCATGAAATGTTTGCGGCGTATAGGTAAAACCGCTGATGCTGTAAGTGGCGCCCAAGTCGATAGCGATCGCATGGCGCTGGCCAGGCGCTGATGTTTGCCAGAAAGACCGGGCGTCGGCGTCAAAAGCTTTGGTGGCGCTATTTCTGGTGGTAGCGCTGCTGGCATCGAGCAGCTTCCAGTTTTCTTTGGCAATTTCAATGCGTTCGCTGCTTACGCTTCCTCGCTCTTCGTCGGTAAAAGCGGCGGCTTTCACAATTCCTTTTTTCATGGGGAAGGGCTGGGTATAAACTGGAGCATGCCTATCAGGTTCGCTGCCGTCGGTAGTGTAACGAATGACGATGCCGGTGTTGATATTATCAGCAGCATTTTGTTCATTGACGTTCCAGTTAAAATTTTGGCGCGCTGCTGCGATAGCAACCAGCCCTTTTTTATCGGTAGATATGGCGAGGCGGGGCGGCCTTGTTTTATAATAGAACGCCGCAACCGTACTAAGGGCGGGAGCTGCGCGCTGTTGCAAAATGCGGATCCGGAATCTGTCGGAAGTTACCTGCGGGAAGCGAAGAATTCTTTTATAACCAATATTAGTGGCGCGCGCTATTTCCTTCCAATCGCTGCCGATCCACGCGTCAACTTCAAACGCTTCCACCCTTTCGCTATGCGAAGTAATTGCTTCCTGCAACATCAGCCGGTTGATGGTGACAGGGCTTTTGGTTTGAATGATTACCGGCGCGTCGGGATTAGATAGCAGCGCAAAGCTTTGATCATTATCATCCAAAAGCCGGGCTGGGCCTTTTGCCGATTTGAAAAGATTGTTGCTATAAGTTGCCTTAATTTGTGCTCCCGCCTGAAGCAATGAGTTTACATCTCTTTCTGAAAAGCGGCCCTCGCGATTGGGCGGAATGTTTAAAAGAAAGATAGAGTTGCCGCCTACGGAGCGTTCGTAAATATCGAAAACATCATCTGCGCTGCGCACTTTCTGTTCTGTATCGTTGCGGTAAAACCAACCTTCTCTGATAGAAGTGTTGGTTTCGGCCGGTTGATAATGAATATATTTGGCCCCATAAAGATCTTCGCGAGCGCCCAGCGACCGATTGGTAAGATCGGGGAAGTAATGCGCCGTATCCGGATTGAAAGGATAGGCAATGGTATTCCATTCGGTGTCCCGCGTTTTTCCGCCTTCGTTTCCGCACCAGCGGATATCCTGTTTACCAAAAATAACCGCTTTCGGCGCGAGGGTTTGGATCAGCTCCTTCCAGGCAAGATAATTATAGCGCTGGCCGCCTTTTGTTTTGGGATGAGCGCCATCAAACCACACTTCGCTGATTTCTCCGTATTCGGTAAGCAGTTCGAAAAGCTGGTTTAAAAAATATTCATTGTAATCATCCACCTTAAACGTAAAGGTTGTCTTGTTGGCAAAGGGCCGCCCTTCTACCGGACGCGGAATGACGCGATCGGTGTATTTGCTGAGGTTGCCATATAACCCATCGGCGCTTTCAATTTGAAAAAGATCAGCGGGCGAAAGATAGATGCCCAGTTTCAATCCATATTTTTTACAGGAAGCCGCCAGTTCTTTTACGATATCACCCTTACCGTTTTTAAACCCTGTGCTCATCACGCCATGCTTCGTATATCGGCTTTGCCATAACACAAAGCCATCATGGTGTTTGGCGGTAATAATTACCATTTTCATTCCGGCGTCTTTCATGACGCGGCACCATTGATCTGTGTCGAGCGATTTCAGGTCAAACACTTTCGGGTCTTCCATGCCGCTGCCCCACTCTTTGGCGGTGAAACTGTTGGGCCCGAAATGTATAAATGCAATGTATTCATTTTTCAACGCTGCATATTGGTTCGCGGTCGGAATCACATGCGCTGCTTTGGCGATTATTTGTGCTTTCGAATCGGTAGGCAATACTGCGTAAGTACTTTTGAGCTTCAGCGCCGGGGCCTGCTGTGCTTTTACAGAAGACAAGGCAAGCAGGCTGCAGGAAAGGGCCAACATTTTTCTTAACATAGCAAATCAACATTTAAAGAAAAATAAAAATAGGTAATTATTGCTGCGGACCGCGGAGGCAACGCATATTTTAAAAAGCAAAGCCGGCACTTTCTAAAATGCCGGCTTTGAAGAGAAGAAAAAAGTTATTAATCCATTTTTTCGGGGCGCATTTGCGGGAAGAACAATACATCCTGAATGGAAGCCTTGTTGGTAAGCAACATGCAAAGGCGGTCGATGCCGAATCCAATGCCAGAAGTAGGCGGCATACCATATTCGAGCGCGCGCAGAAAATCATAATCTATAAACATGGCTTCTTCGTCGCCGCGTTCCAGCAATTTCGCCTGTTCTTCAAATCGCTCCCGCTGTTCGATGGGGTCGTTTAGCTCGCTGTAGGCGTTGGCGATTTCTTTGCCGTTAATCATGAGCTCAAAACGCTCTACCAGTCCGGGTTTGCTGCGATGCTTCTTCGTCAGCGGGCTCATTTCTACCGGATAATCGATGATAAAAGTCGGCTGTATATAATGGTGCTCACACTTCTCGCCAAAAATTTCGTCGATCAATTTTCCTTTGCCCATTGTTTTATCAACGTGGATTCCCAGGTCTTTGCAAACATTTTTCAGACCTTCTTCGTCCATCGCACTCACATCGTGGCCGGTATGTTCTTTAATGGCGTCATAGATAGAAACACGGGCAAAAGGCGCTTTAAAAGAAATGGTTTTTTCGCCAACGGGCACCTCCGTTCCGCCAGTAACATCCTGTGCGGCTTTTTCCAAAAGCTGCTCCGTGGTTTCCATCATCCAGAAATAATCTTTGTAGGCGGTGTAAAACTCCAGAATGGTAAATTCGGGATTGTGGGTGCGGTCCATCCCTTCGTTCCGAAAATTGCGGGCAAACTCATATACCCAGTCGAAGCCGCCAACAATCAGTCTTTTCAAATACAATTCGTTGGCAATACGCAGATAAAAGGGAACGTCCAGCGCATTATGATGCGTTATAAAAGGCCGCGCCGCCGCGCCTCCCGGAATGCTTTGCAACACGGGCGTGTCCACTTCCAGGGCGCCGCGTTCGTTCAGAAATTCGCGGATGGAGTTGATAAGTTTGGTGCGTTTGATGAAAGTTTCTTTGATAGAAGGATTGATTACCAGGTCGGCGTAGCGCTGGCGATATTTAAACTCCGGGTCGGTTACTTCGTCAAAAACATTGCCTTCTTCATCTCGTTTTACAACCGGCAGCGGCTTCAACGATTTTGATAACAAGGTCAATGTTTGCGTGTGCAATGAGGTTTCTCCGGTTTTGGTAACAAATACGTAACCGGTAGCGCCGATAAAATCGCCGAGGTCGAGCCCGCCCTTAACAACGTGTTCCCAAAAGCTTTTGTCTTCCTCCGGGCAAAGCTCGTCGCGCTTCACATACAACTGAAAAATGCCCTGCCGGTCCTGAATTTTAATAAAGAAAACCTTGCCTTTATCATTGATACTCATAATGCGGCCAGCCACACAAACATGGGTAAATTGATCTTTGGTTGCTTCCGAAAACTGGTTTTTAATGTCGGCCGAATAGTGAGATACGGGGTAAAGGGCAGCGGGATAAGGGTCTACGCCGGCCTCTTTTATTTTCTGTAATTTTTCTCGTCTGATTTGTTCCTGCTCAGATAGATGTTGTACGCTCATTCAATTCAAATTTTCAAAAATGAGCTGCAAAGATAATTGGAATGAGGATGTTATGGGAGTTTGGCTCCAATCAGTTTCTCAAACCTCGCTAAAGTAATATTTTACAACCTAGGCAAACTATAACCATTGTGGTAAGGCGCCATCATATAATCTTTATTAAGCCGATCGTCGGTGAACTGAGCGGCGGCCTTATCCCAAACAACTTTTTGGCCACTACGGTAGGCAATATTGCCCATTTGGCAAACAGTGGCTATATGCGCGCCCGTTTGCACCGGGCAATTCAGATCGGCCATTTTCCGCGAACGAACGACATCCACAAAGTTTTTCGTGTGGGCGTCGAGGCCGTTTTCTGAAGGCGCCTTGCGGGCGACGCTAACTTTTTTATCGCTGCGCTTTTCTTCAATCACTTCCCATCCGCCGCGGTCCAGCTCCAGTGTAGCATTGTTGCCGATGAACGCGATGCCGTGATCTTTTTTAAAATTGCCGTTGCCGATGCCCATGGCGTGGTCCCAAATGAGATTGAAGTTATCAAACTCGTAAAGCGCTGCCAGCGTGTCGGGTGTTTCCTGGTAGAGGTCGGGATAGGCAAACCTGCCGCCAAGCGCCGACACCGTTTTAGGCACGGGAGCCTTCATTCCAAAAATGGCATAATCCATCAAATGCACGCCCCAATCAGTCATTAGGCCGCCCGCATAATCCCAAAACCATCGAAAGGTGAAATGAAAGCGGCTGCTGTTAAAAGCCCGGGTTTTCGCCGGCCCGAGCCACATTTTATAATCTACGCCCGCTGGCGGCGCACTGTCGGGCACCACAGGGCCGGGCTTCATCCAGTCCTGATAACACCAAACTTTCACCGTGCGGATATTGCCCAATTTTCCGCTATGCACAAAATCGATGGCGTCGCGAAAATGTTGCTGGCTGCGCTGCCACTGGCCCGCTTGCACCACCTTATTGTATTTTTCCTGCGCCGCCACCATCGCTCTGCATTCTGCGATGGAATTGCCCACGGGCTTTTCAACATACACGTCTTTGCCGGCCTGCACGGCGTGAATCATAATCAAAGCGTGCCAATGATCCGGCGTGCCAATAATCACGGCATCTACATCTTTATTATCAAGCAGCCCCCGGTAATCATTATAAATCTTGATCTTAGAAATATCAATATTGTGCTGTTTCAGCTCGGCCAAACGCTTATCAATCACATTTTTATCAACATCGCAAAGGGCGGCCAGCCTTACGCCGGGTATCTTTAAAATGGACATGGTGTTGGACCAACCCATGCCATTGATGCCAATGGCACCGATATTTATCTCCTCTGCGGCAGACAAATTAAAACGAGAAAAATTTTTGGTATTGAAAGATTGCAAGGCAAAACTGCCTAATGCCAAAGCCGAACTGTTGGCAAGAAATCGTCTTCTGGAGTGCATGGCTGCTGATTTGTTTGTTCAAATATAATAAAACAAACCACATTGCAATCGATTACAAAATGGAAAAACCGCGATCTGTCGCGGCTTTTTCTTGTCCTTTTCAAAAAATGAAAAACTATTTGTTTTCGTCCTTATATTTCTTTTCCTGCTCTTTGGCTTTTTCAAAATCAAGCACCACACCATTGATACAATAGCGAAGGCCGGTTGGAGGCGGCCCGTCGTCAAACACATGGCCCAAATGTGACTGGCATCTGCCGCAGGTTACTTCCGTGCGCACCATCCCGTGGCTTTTATCCTCATGGTAGTTCATACTTGTTTTGCTGATCGGCTCGTAGAAACTGGGCCAGCCGCAGCCGCTTTCAAACTTGGTGTCGCTTTTAAATAATGGATTGCCGCAGACCGCACAGTAATAGGTGCCCACTTCTTTCGACTTTTCGTATTTACTCGTCCAGGGCCTTTCCGTTCCTTTTTGCCTGGCGATATAATAAACATCCTGCGGCAGAATTTTCTGCCATTCTTCATTGCTCATTTCAACCTTCGAGGTGTCGGTTCGGGAATAAGCGGGGTTATTTTCTTTATTCATTTTTACAGAATCGATTTTAGGGTTTGATGTCGTTTGAGACCGGCATTGCGTAAACAAGCAACAAATACTCAGCCATAATAAAAAGGAACGCTTCATAACGTAAATAAAAACAATTTGCGGGCGCAAAGGTTTTGAACAGGCCCGAGGTTGGCAGATTTTCACATTTTCTGACAAAAGGTACGCAAAAACGCAAAATTTAGTTTCGCTACGTTATATTTGTTCAAATACATCAAACCAATTTACGTAAATGTTTAATTTAGTTTTATTTGGCCCTCCCGGTAGCGGCAAGGGTACGCAGGCTACTAATCTTATCGAAAAATATAAATTAGTACATCTTTCTACAGGCGATTTACTTCGAAATGAAATTGCCAATAAAACGCCTCTTGGTTTAGAAGCAAAAAAAATAATGGACGAAGGACAGCTGGTTCCCGATGAAGTGGTAATCGGCATCATTGATAATTGCCTGGAAAAAAACGCGCTGGCGCAGGGATTTTTATTCGATGGCTTTCCCAGGACGCTGAACCAGGCTAAAGCGCTGGACAAGCTGCTTGAATTAAAGAAAACGCAGATCGACCTGGTGCTGGCATTGCAGGTAAACGAAGAAGAGTTGGTAAGGCGTTTGTTGGAGCGCGGAAAAACTTCAGGCCGCTCAGACGACACGAGCGAAGAGGTGATTCGTAAAAGATTCCAGGTTTACTCCAACGATACGGAGCCGGTAGCCCAGCATTATAAAGAAGCCGACAAGTTTAAAGCCATCCCTGGCGAAGGCTCGATCGATGATATTTTTGCGAGATTAAGCGCTGCGATCGACGATTATAAAAGCGAGCAATAAGCAAAGTTGCAAAACATAATAGAAAGCCTCACAACAGCTGCGTTGTGAGGCTTTTTTGTGAAACCCATCCTATTTCGCCAGTACCGAGTCGGCCTCTTCGATGGTTGCAAGCACAATATCTTTCATCTGATTTACCGATTCGAGTTGCATTTTCAGATAGGCTACCCGCGCCGTTTCATCATTTTTTAAAGAGTCGTACCTGAAACCTTCCATCCATTCGTTCATCGACACATCCGCGAAACTTAATTTTTTGATCGTACTGTCGAGCGCCGCGATGCGCGCGGTGTGCGCTGCGCCTGGCAAGCCTTTCAGCGAATCCATTTCTGCCTGCGCTTCTTTTTGAAGCCGGCTCAGTTTCATCATTTTGGGCATCGCCACATCGTGGCCGTCCAGTACCAGTTGCAGCAAGCTGTCAGACAGCGGCTTTTCGCTGCCTCCGTCGCCCGAGGCATCATTTTTACAAGAAAAAAGAAGGCTGCTTAGAAGGATAAAAAAACATATACGCATACAAATATTTTTTACAAAAATAGGCACTATGGCTTATCCCTAATTCGGGTGAACAGCGTGTTTTAGAAAAAGCTTTGGGCTACTTTTAAGTTCAGAATATGGAAAACAACGGCAGGCCTTCTTCAAATTTTCGGGCAAACGCCTGCTGCTGGCCAGGAGTTTTTGACCAACCGGGCAGAAAGTATGCAGGTGAAACAACCTGCAATATTCGGTGCCCGCAGACACTCGTTAAAAGAACTAAAAAATAAGCACATGAAAATTTTAGCCTTCCTTATTGCATGGCTGCTGGTTGCCGAAACCGGGCACAGTCAAATTATAGACCCCAAGCGGGCCGCCAGGCGCGCGGCGGAAAACCGCGCCAACCAAAAAATCGACCAGGGCATTGACAAAGGCCTTGACAAAGTGGAAGAAGGTATTGGCAGCATTTTTAAAAAGAAAGGGTCTAAACCAACAAAATCTAATGAAGAATCGTCGGACAGCGACGCGGCTGCCGATCGGCCCAACCAAAAACAAGAGTCAGGGCCGTCAGGCTTTTCGGCAACGGGAAAGTTTGATTTTATTCCCGGAGAGCGGGTGATTGGTTTTGAAGATTTTAGCCAGGACGGGTTGGGCGATTTCCCGGCCAAATGGAACACCAACGGGTCGGGAACGCTGTCGAAGCTCAACGACAATCCTAATAAGTTTTTGATGACCAACAGCGAGACCGTTTTTTATCCGGAATTTATCAAAGGGCTTCCGGACAATTTTACGGTAGAGTTTGATCTGGCTTCCACACCCGAATTCAGCTATTACAGCGGTTATTTTGTGATAGGCTTTACCAGCGAGCCCAATATCGGCAAAAGCTGGGGTTCTTTTAAAAAATATGGAAACAGGCGCAATAACACCAAACTGACCGTAGAGTTAGCGCTGCATCCAACCGGTGCCGGCGGTGACCAGGGGATGTCGGTGGTAAACGCGGTCGGCGGCGACCAGGAGATTGTTTCGAACGACCTGGAACAGAAGGTATTTGCGACGAAAGGTGGAAAGAATAATGTTCATGTAAGCATCTGGCGGCAAAAAGGACGTTTGCGCGTTTACCTGAACGAGTCAAAAATATGGGATATCCCGAGAGCTTTCGGAGATGGAAGTGAGAAAATCAACGCTATTTATTTCCGGAATGACGGGCCCGGCAACGACGCGCAGCAATTTTTCGTTGGAAACGTGCGCGTAGCGGTCGGTGCGCCCGACACCAGAAGTAAGTTAATAACGGAAGGAAAGTTTGTAACGACCGGAATTTTATTTGACGTCAACAGCGATAAAATAAAAGGAGAAAGCTATGGCGTGCTGAAAGATATCGCGAATGTGCTTTCTGAAAATGCTACAGTTCGGGTTAAAATAATAGGCCACACCGACAGCGACGGCGACGAAGCTGCCAATCTTTCTCTCTCGAAGAAAAGAGCGGAAGCCGTAAAAAAGGCGCTTTCATCGGAATTTGGAATTGCCGAAAGCCGGATGAGCACTGAAGGGAAGGGAGAAACACAGCCTGCTGCCGACAACACGACTCCGGAAGGGAAAGCCAACAACCGCCGTGTTGAATTTATCAAACAATAAAAGATTACAAACCAAAACTAAGCGGGAGCGCCCTCACCTGCTTAGTTTAAATTTTATTTTAAAAGCTGATAGGCGATCAAGCTAACTATATAAGCCAGGAAAGTCATGTAAGCCAGTTGAATCATCGGCCATTTCCAGCCGCCGGTTTCACGTTTTACGATCGCCAGCGTACTCATACATTGCATGGCGAACACATAAAAAAGCATCAGCGAAACGCCGGTTGCCAGTGTAAAAACCTTCGTCCCATCGCTGAAAGTAGCCCGGTCCATTTTTTCCTGTAGCGCAATGTTTTCTGCTCCGTCATCTTCAACGCTGTACAAGGTAGCCATGGTTCCTACAAAAACTTCTCTTGCTGCGAAAGAAGTAATCAGCGCGATGCCGATCTTCCAATCGTATCCCAGCGGGCGAATGGCGGGTTCTATCGCTTTTCCCATCATGCCGGCATAAGAAGCTTCCAATTTTGCTGTGCCATAATGTTCTTCTATTGCGGCGGCATCTGCGCCCGGCGCAGCGAGCTGCTCCTGGTATTGAAGCTCAATGGCTTTCATTTTTTTTGCCGGGCCGTATGAACTTAAAAACCACAGCCCGATACTGATGATCAGGATGATTTTACCGGCCTGCACGGTGAAAATTTTAGCCTTTTCAACCATTGTATGAACCGCGTTCTTCCATCGCGGCGCCCGGTACACCGGCAGCTCGAGGATAAAAAAGCTTTTTTCTTTTATTTTGATAAACCACTTCGCAACATAAGATACGGCCATCGCGAATACCAAACCGATCAGGTAAAGCCCCATCATTACCAACCCCTGAACGCTGATGAAACCGGCGACATAGGTTTCAGGAATCACTACGGCGGTTAAAATGATATAAACGGGCAGGCGCGCCGAACAGCTCATCAGCGGCGTTACTAAAATGGTGAGCAGCCGCTCCTTGCGGTTTTCAATATTACGCGCGCTCATAATCGCCGGCACGGCGCAGGCAAAACCACTGATCATAGGCATCACGCTTTTACCGTTGAGCCCGACGGTGCGCATGATACGGTCGGTAAGAAAACTGATGCGCGCCATATAACCCGTGTCTTCAAGCAAAGTAATTAGGCCAAATAAGATCATGATCTGGGGAATAAAAATCACAATTCCTCCGAGGCCCGCCACCACCCCGTTGATCAATAGGTCCGAAAAGTTATTTTGGGGCAGCAAGTCGGCCAGCCAGCCGCTAAATGCCGCGGTGCCGCCATCAATCCAGTCCATCGGGTAGGAAGCGAGTAAAAAAACCGATTGAAACAATAGAAAAAGAATGGCCAGTAAAATCGCATATCCCCAAAACGGATGCAGCAACACATTGTCGATCCTTTCGGTAAGCCGCGATTTTTTTTGCGGATCGGGAAACGAAACCGCCTGGTTGAGGATATGGTTGATGCCTTTATAACGCTGCACGATTTCCTCGGCCTGCGTTCGGGACGGATTAAACTGGTGGTCGATTTCTGCCTGCTCTATCTGCTCCTGCACCTCTTCTGCCAGCGGAAAGGTTTCGTGGTTGATTAGATAGTGAATCGCCTCATAATCTCCGATGCCGGGCACGGCCAGCTGTGCCTGCCGGATGGCGTCCGGCGCTAAGGCCGAAGCTTCTATAAAACTTCTGGCTGGTGGTTTATACAAATTTCCTGCAACCAGTTCGATCGCCTTTTTTAGCGCGTCGATTCCTTTGTTTTTTCGCGGATTTACGGCTACAACCGGAACGCCCAGTTCCCGCTCCATCTCATTAATATCAATATCAATTCCCTTTTTTCTGGCGATATCGGTCATGGTAAGCGCCACCACCACCGGCCTTTTCAAATCGATAATCTGGGTGCAGAACAAAAGGTTGCGTTTGAGGCTGCTGGCGTCAGCCACTGCCACGATTACATTTGTTTTGATGTCGGCATCCTGGTTTAAAATTACCTTATACGCCACTTCTTCATCCAAACGGCGGGGATACAGGCTGTAGGAACCGGGCAGGTCAATCACTTCGGCGGTTGCGTTACCGATTTTTGTAGTGCCGGTTTTTTTGTCAACAGTCACGCCCGGAAAATTGCCCACCTTTTGATTCATACCCGTGAGGGTATTAAATAAAGAAGTTTTTCCGCTATTGGGGTTTCCTGCTAACGCGATATGTAACATTGAATTTTTCAAAACGTAAAGCCACAAAATTAACCGCCTTTCGTATAAGAATGTTTACGAAATACGGAGTTTTTATGTCGGTGCTAAAAGAGTGGCATGATCTTTTTTATAACTTTACATCGCGGATACCCCGCGAACCCACAGGAAAAGAACGACTATGGCGCTTCTGAAATTGGAATTGGATACACAGGAAATTATCGACAATTTTTTTGACGATACAAAACTGTTGGGTATTGTAACGAGCGTGAAAGATTACCGGTTTTGCTGGAACCTGAATAATATGTTAGGCATTAATTTTAGGATCAATCACGACATCGAAATTGCCATGAAGCGAAAAAGGCGGCAATATTTTTTTTCTGTTTATGAATATCACGAGCCGAACAGCGCGCTCTGTCATTACTTGTACAATAATCTGCACGACGGAGAGTTTTTGCTGCCTGAGTTTAAAAACCTCGATTTTTTATGGTTGATGAAAGATGATATTGTCACTGATGCATACCTGAACCAGTTGATTGCCATGCTGAGGAATATACCCGGGGTTCAGCTGGTAACAGAGCTTACCAATGAAAAGATAAAAAACAAAGAATATCTCATTTTTTAAAAACACGCACTATGTGGCAGCAATCTGACAACCGGTTATATCGAAAATTGAAGTTTAAAGACTTTAGCGAAGCATTTGCTTTTATGGCCCGCGTTGCCCTCGAAGCGGAAAAAATGGATCATCATCCCGAATGGAAAAATGTATACAATACGGTGGAAATATGGCTAAGCACGCATGACGCCGGCGACACCGTTACAGAAAAAGACCATCAATTAGCCCAAAAAATTGACACTATCCTGGGTTGATTGTTTATCAAGGTCGGGGCTTTTCCCATACTTCCGACAATTTTTCTCCGCCTTTAATGCCAAAATCCAATGTACGAATCGGGAACGGAATGGTAATATCGTTTTCGTCGTAAGCCTTTTTAATCAGTTTAATCGCCTCGCTGCGGCCCTGCCACAACACCGACTGCGCGCCAGATTGAAGCCAGATCAATACCGAACATTCAATCGAAGAATCGCCAAATACATCAAAAAAGAGCTTGGGTGGCTTATCGGTGGACAACACTGAGATGTTTTTTACAGCCTCTAAAGTGACGCGCTCTACTTTTTCAAGGTCATCGCCATAAGAAACCCCGACTTTTAAATCGAGCCTTCGGGTTCCCAGCGTGGTAAAGTTTGTAATCGCATTTTGAAAAAGTTCTTTATTGGGAATAGTGACCAGCTGGCCGTGAAAATTCTCGATAATGGTATGCCGCAGGTGAACTATTTGTACTACGCCATAATGATCTTTGCTTTGAATGGTGTCGCCCGCCCGGAAAGGGCGCTGAATAGTGATAAAAACGCCCGATACAAAGTTGGCAGCGATATCCTGAAAAGCAAATGCCAACGCCAGCGTAAGCACGCCCGCGCCCGCCAAAAGCGTGGTAACGGTGCCGTCTAACTTTAGCACACTTAATGCAGAAAAAATGACAACTCCAATAATTGTAAGATGGAAAATCGATACAATTAAATTCGCCAGATTTTTTTGTGCGATATACCTTGAAAGTAGCTTGCTAAAGAGCCTTTTGAAGTATTTGGCCGCGATCAGGCCTACGCAAAGAATAACGCAGGCCAATAGTAAATTGGGAAAAATCGAAATAACCAGCTCCACCCAGTGCTCCACCTTATCTGAGATGATTTTCCAGGCGCCGTCCATCGTTAAACTCATGTGTATTCCGGTTTATTTTAGAATTCTGGCTAAAATATAGGATAAAATTTCCACAATTTGTTAATATTTTCAAATACCCTATTTTTGCCGTCCTTTTATTTAACGTATATAATATTATGTCGGTTATTCAGAAAATCCAGGACAAATATGGCAAAGTAATGGCCATTATAATTGCTTTAGCCTTGGTGGTGTTTGTTATCATGCTTGCTTTTGAGAACGGTGGCAGCCTTTTTAGAGGAGATACAACAACCGTAGGAAAGATAAATGGTGAGACGATAGAATACGATCAGTTTCGCGCCATGGTGGATCAGCAGTCACAAATGATGCAGCAGCGCGGCATGGGCGCCAGCGGAGAAATGCTGGCACAACAGGCTAATGAAAGCGCCTGGAATACTGAAATAGCCAGAATTCTTTTAACCCAGGAAGCGCACAAAGTTGGCATCGAAATTGGTAAGAAAGAATTGAACGATTTATTGTTTGGAGAAAATCCGCCACAGGATTTGAGGCAGGCTTTCACCGATCCGCAAACCGGCATCTACAACCCAGCGGTGGCGCAGCAACAAATCAATAATATCAAAACGAAAGGAACTGCCGAGCAAAAAGCTCAAATCAACGCCTTTCTGGATCAAATGCTTTTTCAGCACCTCGCTCAAAAATATGATGCCTTATTAACGAATAGCATCAATTTTCCCAAATGGATGGTGGAGAAAGAGAACGCGCAAAGCAGCCTGATCTCTAAGGTTTCTTTTGTAAGAGAGCCTTATTCCAGCATTTCCGATTCTGCAGTTAAGGTTACCGATGCCGACATTCAATCTTATATTGATGCGCATGAGAATGATTTTAAACAAACAGAAAGCCGCAGTATCTCCTATGTCGCATTTAATGCGCAGCCTACCGCCGCTGACAGCGTGCGTTCTAAAGAAAACCTTTTAGCGTTGAAGGCCGCATTTGACAGCACCGATAATATGAAGACGTATTTGATGACGCAGGGCGCCACCGACTATTATGATGGTTTTATCAGTGGCAACCGGATTCAGGTGCCGATGAAGGATTCCATCTTCAGAGCTGGTGTGGGCAACGTTTACGGTCCTTATATCGATGGCGATCGTTATGCGATGGCGAAGATCGTAGCAGCCAGGACTATTCCGGATACGGTAAGTGTGCGGCATATTTTGATCGGCCTATTTCAGCAGGATCCGCAAACAGGCCAAAGAGTTCAGATCCGCGACACCGCTTCGGCCAAAAAACTGGCAGATAGCATCGCGCTTGCCATCAGAAACGGAAGTAATTTTGATTCTTTAGCCATGAGGTTTTCAGACGATCAGGGCAGTGTTCAAAACGGAGGCAAGATCGAAGATATTCCATCCGGTCAGAACGTTCCTGAATTCAACGACTTCACCTTCACCAATCCGGTTGGTACCAAGGGTGTGATTAAAACTGATTATGGTTACCACTATGTGGAAATCCTTTCACAAAAAGGCAGCGCTACCGGATATAAAATTGCCTATTTGAGCAAACCAATCGAGGCCAGCCCCGAAACCGATATGGCCGCCAACAGCGCCGCTACCCAGTTTGCCGGAGCCGCCACAGACCAGAAATCTTTCAACGCAGCCGCCGAAAAACTTCAAAAAGAAAAAGGCATTTATAAATCGGTAGCTCAGGATATTCCTGCTTCCGGCGCCATGATTCAGGGCGTGGGCGCGTCGCGCAGTTTTGTAAAAAGCATTTACACCGCTGATTTAGGAGATGTGGTGCAGCCCGAGCGCGTTGGCGACTACTATGTCGTAGCGCTGGTTACGGAAGTAAATAAAGAAGGAACGATGAGCCCCGCAAAAGCCAGGTCGATGGTAGAACCATTGTTGGTAAACCAGAAAAAGGCAGAGGTGATTACAAAAAAAATCGGATCAATAACCACGCTCGAAGCGGCTGCGAAAACATTGGGCAAGCAGATTGAAACAGCCGATAGCCTGCGCTTCGCCGGACAACCTTCCATGAGCCTTGGCTTTGAGCCGAAGGTCATTGGCGCAGCGTTCAATAAAGCCAATGTAAACAAAGTAATTAATGAGGCTATTCCGGGAACACAAGGTGTCTATGTGGTTCGTGTTGACAATTTATCCAACACGCCGGTGCAGGCAGCCAATGTGGAAGAAATGAGAAAGATGCGTTCGATGCAAGCGCGCCAGCAGGCGCAGTTCCAGTCTTTACAGGCGTTGCGCGAAGCCGCGGACATCAAAGACAATCGCAGCAAGTTTTATTAATCGCGCTAAAAAAATTATTAAATCCCGGCATTGCCCGGGATTTTTTGTTGCCGGCGAACAAGTTAGCAGCCAGGAATGTTAGTTTTAGGATATGGAACCAGTCATCAGAAATAAGGTCGCTGAAAGCGGGATCATCACGCTCAACCTCGAAGATTTTTATCCGAAGGAGCCCATTGTCGTTTTTGATATAAAGGATTATCTTTTTATGGAAATGATATTGAAAGAGAAAGATTTCCGCGAAGCGTTAAAACAACACGACTGGCAGCAATATGAAGGCAAAATAGTGGGCATTACCTGCACCGCCGATGCCATTGTGCCGCTATGGGCGTATATGCTTATTACGACCTATTTGCAGCCCGTTGCAGCCTTTGTAGCCACGGGCGATGAGCAAGCTATGAGAAGCAGGATGTTGTCAGATAATATCAAAGCGCTGCCCGCCGCGCAATATGCTGACAAGCGGGTGGTGATAAAAGGCTGTGGCGATGTGGAAATTGGCGAATCTGCCTATGCAGAAATAACACGTGTGTTACTGCCTGTTGTAAAAAGCCTGATGTATGGCGAGCCCTGCAGCACTGTTCCGGTTTATAAAAAACGATAAAAGGTTGTGGCGCGGAGGCGATTAATTTAAAACCAGTCGCGGCGCTTAAATAAAATCAACATCCATAAAGGAATCAAAAGCATGGCACCCACGGCGATCCAAAAGCCCCAATGATGCCCTGTTAGCGGAATAACATCGAAGTTCATCCCAAAGATGCCGCCAATCACGGTAGCGGGCGCCAGCAGGCAGGTCACGATGGCCATCACTTTCATCACCTCGTTCATTTTTAGATTGACATTGCTCAGGTATAAATCCTGAAGGCCCATGACCACATCGCGCAGGTTGTCGACCAGGTCCACCGCCTGAACAATATGGTCATACACATCTTTATAATAGCGTTCGTTATATTCGCTTAGCAGGTCGCTCTCGCTTTTGATAATGTTACCGATCACCTCTCGCACGGGATAGATACTTCTTTTAAGAACGATAAGCTCTTTTCTGAGTACATTGATGTGAGCCAGCGTTCTTTTACTGGTGCTTTTAACGATCTCTTCTTCGAGGTCTTCAATCTGATCGCCCAACTTATCCATCACGATAAAATAATGGTCGACGATTGTATCGATAAGTGTGTAATACAAATAATCTGCCTCCTTGGCGCGGGTTTTACTGGTAGGCAATTTCAACCTTTCGCGAAGCGGATTGAAAACGTCTCTGGCGGCGTCTTCCTGAAAGGTAACCACCGTATTTTTTCCAAGAATCAGGCTGATTTGCTCCTGGTCAACCGATTTTTTTGCCGTGTTATAATACAGCATGTTCATGACGCTGAACAACACTTCGTCAATTTCGTCCATCTTGGGGCGCTGGTTGATGCTGAGAATATCTTCGATCAAAAGCGGGTGAATGCCAAATCGCGCGCCCGTTTTTTCTACGTCTGTTTTACTGAATCCGTCGATATTAATCCAAACAATATGACCGTTGCCTTCCAGCGCCAAAGCTTCATCAATCGTAATTTTTTTTAGCTCCCTGACTTCGTTTTTGTTATATATATAAGCGCTTACGACGATCTCCCGCGTTTCAGCCCGCGCGGGAACCACTGTAGGGTTCACCGAAAGGATTTGCTTGGTTCTTTCGGTGCCGAACAGATCAAAAAGATTTGAAAGGAAAAGGTAGCGCAAGTACTTTTTGGGGCGAACTTTCATAGCAGGAAGATAAAAAATTTTTATTTAGACGACAGGCGGGTTTGTCTCGGTCGCCGCCTTTGGCCATCAGGAAGGGTTGAACAAATGCCTGGCCCGCGCCAGGTCTTCGGGCGTGTCAATCGCTATATTTTTGTAATCGGTATCCGCCATATAAATATCCACGCCGTGGTACAAAAACCGCAGCTGCTCCAGCTTTTCAATTTTTTCAATAGGCGCCTGCGGCAGCGTCGTAAAATCCAGCAACGCTTTTTTCCGGAAGGCATACACGCCAATATGCAAAAAGTAATCGGCCATTAAATCTCCGTCGCGTTGAAAAGGAATCACGCTGCGACTGAAATAAAGCGCTTTATTGTTTTTGTTAACGACCACTTTCACCATATTGGGATTTTCCGCTTCGGCCGTTTCCATTTTTCGCATCAGCGAGCCCACGCTTACCAGCGGATCATCAAACAACGCTACCAGTTTTTGCAAAGGCTCTTTTTGAATAAAAGGCTCATCTCCCTGAACATTGACGATAATATCTACATCAAGATTTTTGGCAGCTTCCGCAATCCTGTCGGTACCGCTTTCGTGCGTGGCGATGCTCATGATTGCTTTTCCTCCCCGACTGGTAATTTCCTCATAAATAATATCGCTGTCTGTAACAACATACACATCGGTAAATAAGCCGCAGGTGGCCGCCGCTTCATACGTCTGGGCAATAACGGGCTTGTCGCCCAGCATTTTCATGAGCTTCGCGTGAAAACGTGTGGCTGCGTATCGCGCCGGGATCATTGCTACAACTTTAACCATGCCTCAAATGTATCAAAAATCAAAAAGCCGAAATATTTTAATACCGCCAATTGTATGAAAAAGAGCGGGTGTACCGAAACTAAGCATCAGGTGTTTTCGTTTTTTTTCTGAAAGGGTCTTTTAATAAATCGATAAAATCTTCGTCTTTTTCGTTGGGATAATATTTATCAAGCCCATATTTTATTTTGGAAGGATGCAGCGTCGTAAAAGTTTGGAACATGCGGTCCCAGATCGAAAAGACTGCGCCATAATTGCTGTCCGTGTAGGGCTGTTTCCAATGATGGTGCACTTTGTGCATATTGGGCGACACAAAAACATAGCTCAAGCCCTTGTCCAGGACTGGTGGCAGTGAAATGTTGGCGTGCGTAAATGCGGTAGTAATCACTACAAGTGTTTGATAGATCATGACGCTGTACATCGGAGCGCCGCTTACAAAAATTAATAGTATAAAAAAGATGCCGCGAAGCAGGCTGTCGCCCGGGTGATGCCGCAGCCCCGTGGTGACGTCCACTTTATTATCGCTGTGATGGATTAGGTGATATCGCCAGAGGTACGCATTTTTATGCATTACCCAATGCACCAGCCAGCTGCTAAAATCCAATGCCAGCATGCCAATAATAATCGCGCCCCAAACATCTGACCGGAACCAGTAGACAAGCCCCCAGGACTGCTCGCGACACCAGTCGCTCAACAACACAATGAGCACGGCAAGCGCGGTGTGGATAATAAGATGAATGATGGTGAAACCAAAATTAACCAGGGCATGTCGGAACTTATTAACACGGTAGCGAAGTTGTACAAGTGGAATGGCGCCTTCAATAATCCAAAAAATAAGCAGGCCGCCGACCAGGAGCGCCATGCGCTCTAAAGGCCGCTGTTCGAGCGTGGAAAAATAGGCGACGATTTTTTCCATGATGCAGGCATTTTATTCGTTTTGAGCTTCGCCCAATAGGGCACGCGCTCTTTCAATTTGCGTTGCTGCCACCATCAGCTTGATGCCGCCGCCTACCGAATTGGTCAGTACAGGATAGATCGTAACAATATTTTCGTCTTTCAGCCAGCAATTAATGTATTCACTTTCCAACCTCCCACAGGCAAGATGGGCTTCAATATAATTATCGAAAACAGCGGCGACAACAAAAGTCATAGTTAAAGTTAATCGAAAACAGAGATAAAATGAAAGCGGCTATTTTTAACTACCAGCAGAATCGGCGCCTGTTACAGGACGCCAGCCTTTGAAAAAAATGCTAAAACTTTATATTCTGTCTGATGGTGTTCATCAAGGCGGTAAGGCCATTGCGTGTTCCGTCGTAATACGCTTCTGCCTTGAAGCCGGGCTTAAACTCCGTTTCAATTATTTGTGCCGTTGCATCGTCGCTTAACAGGCGGGCGACAAAAGGGCCATAATCTATACGGATGCGGCGCAGTTTTTTACTAATGCTGATTGCCATACACTTATCACTTTTGCCATGAACGGCCGCCCATTCTTCGAGCATGGCCTGGTTGGCCTGATCAAAGTTTTCGGCGGTGATTGCCGGGTCGGTGACAGCAGCTACCTTAATGGCGATGAGGTTGCTTTTTTCAAAATTGCGCACCAGCGAATCGAGCCGCTGCTCCTCTTTTGCCGAGAATACATCTTCGTAATCGTAGATATAATTGATGCCGGCCGGCGTGGACACCTGTTGTTGGGGAAATACAACTTTGGCTTCCTGGCGCGGCGAAGCCTGCCCTGTAGCTGTCGTATTTTTGGAAGGCGCGCTACAGGATAAAATAAAAAAAGCGGGTAAAATGCCTAAAACCCGGCCATTTCGAACCGCTAATGCTTTGCAAAATGTGTTTAAAGCTAATCGGAAAAATGTAGAATGTGAAGCCATATTTCAGAACGGCAGTGCCGAGGATGCCTAAATTTAGTTCAGGTAAGCAGGGCAATTTCGATGCCAAACGCCATCAGGCCATGCAGCAATGATATCTATTGGTTCAACATCAAAGGCATTACGAGCATCAAAAGCTCCTCGCTTTCATCCTGGTCCACAGGTTTGATCAGGCCGGCTTTTGTCGGTGTGCTTAGCTCTAGGTACACTTCTTCACTTTGTGTGCCGTTAAGCATTTCGATCAAAAATTTGGCGTTAAAAGCAATTTGAAGATCTTCTCCGTTATACTGGCATTTCATGCGCTCGTTTCCTTCAAAACTGAAATCAACATCCTGGGCTGCCAGCTGAAGCTCGCTCCCGCTGATATCAAGCGCCACCTGGTAGGTGCTTTTATTACTAAAAACGCTTACGCGGCGAAGCGCCCCCAAAAACTCCTGACGGTTTACTGTCAGGCGATAAGGGTTTTCGGCAGGAATAACCACCTTATAATCGGGGAAACGGGCGTCGATCAAACGACAGCTCAACCGGGTAGTGCCGTGTGTCACAAAGAAGTGGTTGCTATTGTAATTCAAAGTTATTTCGTCGTCGTTATCAGGCAAAGCCGATTTCAATAAATTCAGCGGCTTGCGGGGAACGATAAAATTATCACCGCCGGCGGCTTCCGCGTCTTTGCGCTTGTAACGTACCAGGCGGTGCGCGTCGGTAGCTACAAACTGGATGCCTCCTGTGCCGAGCTCAAAGAAAACCCCTGTCATGGCCGGGCGCAAATCATCTGTACTGGTAGCAAATAAGGTTTTATTTATAGCTGTTACCAAAGCAGAGGAGGTCATAGTGAAAGAGGTCGTGTCGTCGGCTGCCGGCTCTTTCGGAAAATTATCAGGGTTTTCGCCCATCACTTTATACTTCCCGCTGTCGCTGGTAATTTCTACGCCAAAATTCTTGTCAATATTAAAAGTGAGCGGTTGGTCGGGGATATTTTTTAAAGAATCAATCAAAATTTTGCCCGGGATACAAACGCGGCCGTTGTCTTTCGCCTCAATCTCCATTTCCGTTCTCATCACTGTTTCCAGGTCCGTGGCGACGATCGTTAGCTTATTGGCTTCAATTTCAAATAAAAAGTCTTCCAAAATCGGCAATACAGTATTGGCATTGATAACGCCGGAAAGATTTTGCAGTTGTTTAAGCAACGCGTTTGATGATGCTATAAATTTCATCCGTGTAAAATTTTATTGTTCAACCTCCTGTTTATGGGGTGCAGCGAAGCTACTATAAAAAAGATTGGGCGCAATATAATTTATTTATAATAATGGAGCGCGGTTTACGGGCCGCAGGGCACGAACAATATTTTTGTGCATGATAAAAATTTAGGATATGAAGGATTGTAAAACCTTTGTATCTTTCGCCAAACTACTAAAAAAGCAGTTTCACATGTTAAACAAGCTAATCAATCTTTTAAAAGGCAAAGACAATCCCGCCACTGAAAACCTGGGCATTCCCTTTGGCCGATATTCCGATAATAACAAATCCGTAGCAAAGGGCAACCGGTGGACGGAAGCGGACAACTTCTTTAAAGATAAAAAGTACGCAGAATGCGTCCATTCTTTTTTCGAATATCTCAAAGATGACGATCAAAAAAATGTTCGTTTTTCCCGAACCGGCGAGCATTTCGATTTTGAAATCTTCCAGGGTTCAAAAGTAGTCAGGGGCCGCCTCGAAGATGGCATGTTGTCGGCCGAAGTAAGGCTCGCCAAAATGCCGCAACCTTCAGTTCCGGTAATGCGCCGCCTGCTAGAAATGAACTTCGGGCTGTATTACAGCCGCTATGCCATCCATGACAATGACCTTTGCATGAGGTTTGATACCAATATTGAAACAGCAAATCCCAGCAAGCTTTATTATGGCCTAAAGGAATTGGCGATTAAAAGCGATAAGCAGGACGATCTGCTGGTGCAGGACTTTTCTTTTCTCGAGCGAATGGACGAGGAGCATATCACCGAAATCCCCGAGGCTGAAAAACAGGTAAAATATGACGCTGTGCAGGGCTGGATTACCGAAACACTGGAAAAAATAGATTCGGTGGATGCAGATAAGTTTTCCGGGGGAATCTGTTATTTGCTGCTGGCGCTGGTTTACCGCATCGACTACCTGATAGCGCCCGAAGGCCAGCTGCTTTATGAATTGGAAAAAATCGCCGGTATTTATTTTCAGAAAGATGAGCGCCAGATGATCGAGAAAAATCGTGATATGATTGACGCCTTTAAAAAACTGCGTGATCAGCCCAAAACCTTTTTCTTCGAAAACCTTTTCAGGTCGCGCTACACTTTTTCTATTGTGACGCCTCAGCCACATAAAATATTAGCCGACGGCATTCATGAAGCGAATAATAATATGCAATGGTATCGCGACAACAGCCAGGAATATTTTGCTAATAAAATAATGGAATACGGCCTCACTTATGCACAATATTCATACAGCCTTCCGAAGCCGATCAGCCAGCTTGTAGAAATTTTCATGCAGGTCAATTATCCCGAATATTTCAAAGCGCTGGGATATACGCAGCCGCTCTATCTGCCTGTTGCGAACAAATTTGAACAAGACATTATCGTGAGCCGCATCAGGCAGGTGCAATCTCAGTGGCGGCAGAAATACCCGCAAATGAACTTTAATGCCAACCAGTTAAACTTCAGTAGCCTTTTAAAATTTAATAATAGCTTCACGATGCAGGTTGAACTATTAAACATGGATCATCAATAACAGTAAAGGGCGATTAATCAACAAATAATGAATTCACAAGATATAATTAATCTTTATCAAAATGCCGTTATTCAAATTGCCACGCAAAGCGGCACGGGCACGGGCTTTTATCTGAAAAGCAATGGACTGATTGTTACCAACAATCATGTGGTGGCTAACAATGCAGAAGTAACGATTGCCGGCAAAACCTTCGAAAAAACGTTGTCGCGTGTTTGGTATACCGATGCGCAGCACGATCTGGCCTTTATTGCGCCTCCGGCGGAGGTGGATTTGCCAGAGGTAAAACTCGGTGATTACGAAGCGATGAAAGACGGAGACAATGTGATCGCCATCGGGCATCCTTACGGGCTGAATTATTCTGCCACGCAAGGTGTTATTTCAAAGGTCGACCGCATTAGGGATGGAGAAAAATATATTCAGATCGATGCCGCCATCAACCCCGGAAACAGTGGCGGGCCGCTTGTAAACTATGCGGGCGACGTGATCGGCGTTAATTCCTTTATCATTAAAGGAGGCGACAACCTGGGCTTTGCGCTCCCCGCAAGTACTTTACAGGAGGCTTTAAACTTGTATCTGCCTCATTTGGGGCGCGTGGCTACCCGATGTTCCAACTGCGATAACCTGGTTACGGAAGAAACAATCGATAATAATAAGTATTGTCCCGGCTGCGGGTCGGAAGTAAAACTGCCTCAAATCCCAGAGAAGGAGGTGGAGTTGATGGGCGTGGCCAAATTGATCGAAGATATCCTGCGCGAGCTGGGTAAAGATGTAAGGCTGGCGCGCGACGGCGCGAACCTTTGGAGTGTAAAAGCCGGTTCGGCCAAGGTGAAGATCAGCTACAACCCCGAAAATTACTTTGTAGCAGGCGATGCCTACCTCTGCCAAATGCCGCTCGACCCGCAACAAATAAAGCCGCTTTACCAGTACCTGCTGAAAGAAAATAACAAACGCCACGGACTGGTGTTGAGTTGTGTGAAAAACAATATCGTGCTGAGCCGTCTTATTTATGATTTGGATATGACCAAGGAAAGCGGCGTGGCGGAGTTTAAGAATTTATTCGAGCAGGCCGATCACTACGATGATTATCTGAAAGACCAGTTTGGCTGCACAGCGAGATTGGAAGAAGTTTGAACATTGAAATAAATGGCTGGAAATTTTAAAAGTTCACCCACGAAGGAGCAGGCGCTTCAGAAATTGCGACATTATTGTGCTTACTCCGAACGCTGTCACCAGGATGTTGTGCAAAAGCTGTATGACCTGAATGTTTGGAAAAAAGATCACGATGAAATCCTTGCATCGCTGATTGAAGAAAATTATCTCAACGAAGAGCGTTTTGCAAAAGCCTTTGCCGGCGGCCATTTCAGAACAAAGCAATGGGGAAGGAATAAAATCACACAGGCGTTAAAGCAAAAAGGCGTCAGCGCCTATTGCATCAGGTCGGGGTTAAAAGAGATTGATGAGGATGATTATGCCGCAACTTTGGAAAAGCTTTTTCAAAAAAAATGGGAGGGCCAGAAGGGCGTTAGCAATCGCTTCGCCAAAATGAAAAATGTTTCGGCATATTTAATACAAAAGGGATACGAACCGCCGCTTGTCCATCAACTATTTAATGCCTTCGAAAAATGAAAGATACGCTCACCCTTACGTTGGTTCAATCTGGCCTTTTTTGGGAAGATAAGGCCCGAAACCTGCAGCAGTTCGAGGAAAAGATAAAAGCCCTTTCACAAAAAACAGAAATCGTCATCTTACCCGAAATGTTTTCGACAGGTTTTTCAATGAATGTTCATTCATTAGCCGAAACAATGGACGGAAGCGCTGTTGAATGGATGAAACGGGTGTCGGCCGAACAGCGCATTGTACTCACCGGGAGTTTAATAATTAAGGAAAAAGACGCGGCGGGCCATGAGCGCTTTTATAACCGCCTGATCTGGATGTTGCCCAACGGCCAGTATGGTGTTTATAATAAAAGGCATTTGTTTGCTTACGCCAATGAAGACGACCATTTTAGCGCCGGGGAAAAGAGGCTGATTGCTTCCGTAAAAGAGTGGAAAATCAATTTGCAGATCTGCTACGATCTCCGGTTTCCGGTTTGGGCCCGGCAAGCTGTGAAGAAAGAAAGCGATGGCTGGAGCGGCCTTTACGATGTTTTGATTTACGTAGCCAATTGGCCCGAGCGGCGCAGCCAGGCCTGGAAAACCTTGTTGCAGGCGCGCGCCATAGAAAATCAATGCTATGTGGTGGGCGTGAACCGAGTTGGTAAAGACGGGCATGGCATCGAACATAGTGGAGATAGTATGGTGATCGATCCCTTAGGTGAGATACTATATCATAAAAAAAACGAGGAAGATGTTTTCACTATCAGCCTCGATAAAAATCATCTCAACGATGTGCGTCGTAAATTTCCGTTTTGGAAGGATGCTGACCATTTCCAGATTTATTCCTAACGGCGCAACGGTTAACGGCCGCGTAGGCTAATTAATTCTAAAACCTTATTCATTTTAAAATCTTCTCCTTTCCGAATTGCCTCAACAGACGGTCCGGCAAAAACATCGGGCAGTACGCCCTGTCCGTTTTTGGGCAGATCTTTATCAATAACCATTCGAAATAAAGGCAACCGCAGGCGCAGCCTGGTATTTGGCAAAGTGATATCCGGAATAATCCAGGCCGTGGCGCCATAAGCCGCACCACCCGAGGGTTCGCCCACGATTGTTACATTCGGCTGGCCTTTTAAAGCGCTCAAGGTTAACGTGCTCGCTGAAGCAGTAAACCCGCTGCTTAACAAGTAAATATCGCCATCGAAATGATGTCTTTTTTTGGGTGGGTAGATATGCTTTTCAAAGTAGCGATAATGATATTTTCCGTCTATTTTTACTGTTGATAAACGAAGCTGCAGCCGGGTCAGAAAATGATTTTTCATGTAACGGTCGTAAGGCGATTTCCGGGAAAGTGTATAGAGCGAATCGCATATTTTATAGGGATGATCGATCAAATGCCGGGCAAGGAAAATGAAGTTGCTGAGGCGGCCGCCGCCATTTAGCCTCAAGTCGATGACCAAAGCCGGGACCTGTTGCTGTTGCAAAGTTTTAAAAGATTGCCTGAGGAAGCGCCTGAGATGAAGCTTTTCGGAAAAACTATTCAGGGTCATCACTGCATAACCGTCTTTAATTTCCAGGTGACGCTGTTGGCGCAGGCGTTCTTTTTTGGATATTTTTTCCCGCATTGACTTTTTTGAAGGCCTGTTTTTTTGCTCGCGCTGGCGTTGCGCATATACCATTGAAAAAATGTTGTTGTGTTTTTTTCCGGATGAGTCTACGGTAGTTAATGCATATTGTTGTTGCCAGCCAAAAAGGGAACGGTGAAAGTTGGCGAAATTGAAACCAAAACTCAGAAGTTGGTTTTTAGCCACGATATTGCCACCGTCCGCAGGAATATATCGGCGCATGGTATCCAGCAGGTAGGGTATGCTTTTTTGATTGATGGTTGTAATCATATCGCCGCGACTAATAGCGGTTTTCCTTTTATTAGACGCTACAAAAACAGCGGTGTCGTTCCAGATTTTTACCTGAAAGGGAGCCGCTACCTGCTGCGTCGGCAACTGATCGAGATAGGCCTGATAGGATTTGGAGATTTTCACCGAAGTGTGGCCGCAATTGATCAACGCAGTTACGGGCTGCAGCATTTTTCTAAAACCATATTCCGTCAGGCTGTCGGTAAGCTGCAGCCTTGTGGTGCGAAATGCGCTGTCGATCACCGATTTGGAAGTATACCAATATAAAGACGGATGGCGCGCTTCCAAAATGTTTTGAAATAGATCAAAGTCCTGAGACAGTTCTGTTACACCAAATTTCCGGGAGGGATTAAAAGACGGCCTTGCCGTTGCACACGATGCCAGCACCTGAACCAGCAACGCAAATAGCGATAGCAAATAAAAAAAACGAAGCATCAAGCCTCCGCGGCGGATGGCAGGTGCATCAGGCTGTTCCGGTTGATATTGTGCAGCCGCTGCAATCATTTTATTTTAAGGGGTTCCAACCCTGGGCCGTAATATTGTGTTTGCTGCCGCCTTTGGTAATGATCGTACTTCCCTCAGAAGCTTCTGTTATATAACCAATAATGCTGATAGCTGCGTTGGCAGACACTTTCTCATAATCTGCCTGCGCCACCGTGAACAGCAATTCATAATCTTCGCCGCCGCTCAACGCGCAGGCCGTCGGGTCAATTTCAAACTTAAAGGCCGCCATCCGGCTTTCTTCCGCCACCGGAATTTTGTCTTCATAAACAACGCAGCCCATATTGCTTTGCTGACAAATATGCAACAGTTCGGAGCTCAGTCCATCACTGATATCCATCATAGACGTTGGTAGTATTTCAGCTTCCGAGAAAAATTCGATGATGTCTTTCCGGGCTTCGGGTTTTAGCAATCTTCCGATTACATAAGTTTCCTGTTCCAGGTCGGGCTGCACGCCGGGGCTTTCAATAAAAATCTTTTTTTCCCGTTCTAAAAACAGCAATCCGATATAGGCTGCCCCCAGGTCGCCCGACACGCAAATGAGGTCTCCTTTTTGCGCCGTGCTTCGCTTCACGAATTGATCGGGCGCTACTTCGCCGATCGCCGTCACAGAAATAACAAAGCCTTTTTGAGAACTGGTGGTGTCGCCGCCGATAAGATCCACGCCGTAGTGGCGGCAGGCCGCATACACGCCTTCATAAAATTCGTTCAGGGCTTCCAGGCTTACCCGGTTACTGATACCCAGGCTCACGGTAACCTGCGTGGGTATCGCGTTCATCGCATACACATCACTGAGGTTGACCACAATGCTTTTGTAGCCCAAGTGTTTCAGCGGCGTGTACATCAGGTCAAAATGAATGCCCTCCAACAGCAGGTCCGTCGTCACAACGGTTTGTTTTCCAAAATGATCGATGACGGCTGCGTCGTCTCCTACGCCCAACAGCGAGGAGGCGTTCTGTAATTCAATATTTTTGGTGAGATGTGTAATCAAACCAAATTCTCCAAGATCGGATATTTCTGTGCGTTCGCTCATGGTATTGCCCGGCGGGTTTTAATCGGTAAAAAAATTGGGAAGGTTTAATCCTGAACGTCATTGATCATGTTCAATAATTGCTCATGAATCAATCCGTTTGTGGCCACAATGCGCGGCTCATAAGGATGATACCGGTTGCCTTCAAAGTCGGTTACTTTCCCTCCTGCTTCTTCAACAATCAGGAATCCTGCTGCGCTATCCCAAGGCTGCAGCTTGTGTTCATAAAAACCATCGAGGCGGCCGGCAGCTACCCAGCAAAGGTCGATGGCCGCTGCCCCCAGCCTGCGCACAGGAACACCTTCTTTTATGAATCGTTCAAAAACCTCGAGCGGCCCGTTGTTCTGTTGAATATAGGTGTAAGGGAATCCGGTTACCAGGCAACTTTTCATTACGTCGGTTTCCGAACTGACCTTCAGCGGCTGCCCGTTGAAAGTAGCGCCAGCACCCTTTTCTGCAAAAAACAATTCGTTCATGTGAGGGTTATAAATCATCCCTAAAATCATTTCTCCTTCAAATTCGACACCAATCGAAATGCAATTGAGCGGAATGCCATGCGCAAAATTGATCGTGCCGTCAATAGGATCAATAATCCATTTATAAGCAGAATCCTGCGGCAAAGCGCCCGTTTCTTCCGTGAGGATATAATGGTCCGGATAAGCTTTTTGTATCACTTCTAGAATGGCTTTTTCTGAAGCATGATCGGCCGCTGTCACCAGATTGTTGCGGCCCTCTTTATATTTGATTTCGAAAGTCTGATTAAAATATTTCGATACCTGTTCGCCGCCAGCCATTATGGCGTCGTGTAAAACGGATTTTAGCATAGGAGCAAAGATAATAAAGCGTTTTTTGCCAGCCGCTTTAAAACTGAATGTCGCAAACACTTGAAAATACGGGAAAAATACCTGTTGTCTTTACCACAAAATGGGGTTTTCTTTGAGGTATTAGTTTCATTGTAAAATACCCAAAAATGATAAGTTTTCTTACAAATGAAAAAATACCTGATCAGCTTAAATTCACTATCGCCGAATTGAAGAGAAGGCAGAAGGAAGAGCGGTCTGCGCGAAGGGATACGAAACTAGTTGTTTACGGAACCTTCTTTCTCTGTGCCTTCGCTTTCCTGGTGGCACTGTTGGTTTATTTCTTTTAATAAGCTCCGCGGCTTGAAATTAACTGCGCTTCTCTTTTTAAAATACTTTTTGCGATCAAAAATATGGCTGTCGACGGTGCCGTGTTGGGGGGCAGAAAAGCGCCCGCGTTGAGGCGGTTTGTGAAACGGGAAAAACCCTTTTTTTACAAAATCGTATCTTGCAACTTTGCTGCACCCCAAGGTAGGAGTTTATGGCGTCAATTATTGATCTTAAAATACCCAAAGCGATTGCGAAGGCACTTGGTCTTCCAAAGTCTGATGCCAAAGCTCAGCAGCGAAAAGTATTGAAAAAGTTGTTGAAAAAGGCAAGATTTACCGAATTTGGCCAAAAATTCCATTTTGATAAAGTGTTGCTTAGCAAGCATATTGAAAAGGATTTTCAGCAGGCGGTTCCTATTTTTGATTATAATAAAATTTATAACGAGTGGTGGAAGCGTACTTTGGACGGCCTTCCTGATGTTACCTGGCCCGGAAAAATCGAATACTTTGCCCTTAGCTCCGGCACTTCAGAAGCGGCTAGCAAATATATCCCTGTTACCAAAGATTTGCTCAGAAGCAATACCATCAACTATGTGAAGCAGCTGATCAGCGTTTTCTATTACCAGGAGGCGAATAAGAAGGCGCTGCGTAAAAGTTTTCTGATGATTGGCGGGACCACCGATTTGCAACGCAGCGAATTTGGTTGGTACGCCGGCGACCTCAGCGGCATTCTCGCGAAAAAGCGGCCATTTTGGTTTCAAACTTTTTATAAGCCCGGCGGCAGGATCGCGGCGCTTAAGGACTGGAACGAAAAACTAAATGAGATTGTGGAGCATGCCCGCGAATGGGATATCGGCTATATTGTAGGAGTTCCGGCCTGGTGCCAGATGTGTATGGAAATGGTGATCGAGCGTTATAAAGTGAAACACATACATGAGATCTGGCCCAATTTCGGCGTCTTTGTTCATGGCGGCGTTTCTTTTCAGCCCTACAAGAAATCCTTCGAAAAGTTATTGGGAAAGCCGATTGTATATGTAGAAAACTATCTTTCGAGCGAAGGGTTCATCGGGTATAAAATGAAGGAGCATGCGCTGGGCATGCAGCTTATCACCAATAATAATATCTTTTTTGAGTTTGTTCCTTTCGACGATAACAATTTTGACGCCGACGGCAATATCAAACCCGATGCGCAGGCGCTCCTGGTTGATGAAGTGGAATATGGAAAAGACTACGCCATTTTGCTCAACACCAACGCTGGCTCCTGGCGATATCTCATCGGCGACACGATCCGGTTTTTAAATGTAGAAAAATGCGAAGTGCTCATTACCGGGCGAACCAAACATTTTTTAAGCCTGGTGGGCGAACATTTAAGCGTGGACAATATGAACTGCGCCGTAGAAGCGGCGAATAATCATTTCAATATCAGCATTCCGGAATATACCGTAACCGGCTTTCCTTACGAAAACTACTTTGCGCATAAATGGTATATCGCTACCGACGATGATGTGAAAGCCGACGAACTCCTTGCCTTTATTGATAATAAGCTGAAAGAAACCAACGATGATTATGCGACCGAGCGCACCAGCGCCCTGAAAGATATTTTTATTGAAATCCTGCCCGAAGAAAAATTCCTGAAATTTATGGAACTGCGCGGCAAGCTTGGCAGCCAGAATAAATTTCCACGCGTCATGAAGGGTAATATGCTTGAAAACTGGGATAAGTTTTTGGCTACTGGCAAAATTTAACTTCATTCCTTAAAAAAACTTCACTAATCTTGTACCTACTATGATTGAAGGTTTAATTAAAGGATTAACCTTAGGATTGTTGTTGAGTATAGCTGTAGGACCTGTATTATTTTCCATCATAAAGCATAGTATCAATGTTGGTCATAAGGGAGGGTTTGCTTTTGTAGCAGGCGTTTCTGCCAGCGATATAACGATCGCCTTTGTGAGCAATGTTTTTTCTTCTTTATTTGAATTGATAAGCGAATACAAACAGGCGATCGGCATCACCGGAAGCCTGTTTCTGATGATCATCGGCGTATATTTTCTTTTTTTCAAAAAAGTAAAGACAAATGATCAGGGGAAAGCGGTTCAAATCACTTTTCGGAAAAGAGATTACGCAACAATGTTTCTTTCCGGTTACCTGATGAATACTTTAAACCCCTCCGTATTTCTTTTTTGGTTAACGGCTTCCACCTCTTTTATCAACCATACTATTGAAGAGCGCATTCTGATATTCACCACCTGCCTTTTGGTGGTCTTATCTGCCGACATTGCCAAAGTAATGCTGGCCGGTAAAATCCGCAACCGGCTGACGCCTCACAATATTCAGCTGATCAACCGTATCAACGGCATCATCCTGATCGGATTTTCAATTGCTCTGGTTGTCGGGCTATTATTTTACAAGGCCGGGTAATGGATGAATAACTAAAAATAACCAACTTTTACAGCGGGTCTTCGTTTCAACTTTTGTATATATTGCATCAAAATGAGGATTTTTAGAAGTATATGGCGATTTATTAAACGGACTATATTATTGCTGTTTGTGGCGCAACTTGTTTATTTGATTGCGTTAAAATGGATACATCCGCCCATTACCATTACCCAAATTATGAGTATTGTGGAAGGCTACGGCATGGAAAAAACCTATGTCGGGCTGCAACAAATGTCGCCCAACGCCAAACTGGCGGTGATTGCTTCTGAAGACCAATTGTTCCCGGATCACAACGGCTTTGATTGGAAAAGCATTCAAAAAGCCCTTGATTATAACCAACGCAAACCGGGGCGCATCAGGGGCGGCAGCACGATCAGCCAGCAAACCGCCAAGAACGTTTTTTTGTGGCAGGGCAGAAGTTGGATCAGGAAAGGGCTGGAAACCTATTTTACTTTTATGATCGAAAAAATATGGGGTAAAAAGCGCATTCTGGAAGTGTACCTCAATGTCGCAGAAACCGGGAAGGGGGTTTTTGGCATCGAGGCTGCGGCGCAAAAATACTTTAATAAACCTGCCGAAAGGCTTTCGCAGCGCGAAGCTGCGGCGATTGCGGCAGCGCTGCCCAATCCTAAAAATTATACCGTGAAGCCGCCTTCTCCGTATGTGTCGGCGCGAAGTAAAAAAATCATGCAGCAGATGAATTTTTTACGGCCCGACCGGGATATACAAGCTATTATTAACGATAAATAAATGCCGATATGATATTTATAAAGGAAAATGCTTTGGCGCTAACGGGAATTGTGGTGGGCGCTTTGGCGGGTTTTTTGTACTGGAAGTTTGTAGGCTGCGATTCGGGTACCTGCGCCATTACTTCGCGGCCAGCCAATAGTTCGTTATACGGCGCCCTGATGGGCGGACTTCTATTTTCATTGTTTAAACCCAGCAAGCCAGGCAAATGACTTTTCAGGAAATAATTAATCAGGATAAACCCGTTTTGGTAGATTTTTTTGCCGAGTGGTGTGGCCCCTGCAAAATGATGGCGCCCGTGCTGGAACAATTGAAACAGCGCGTTGGCGATAAAGCTTCGATCATTAAAATTGATATTGATAAAAGCCCGCAGGCTGCAAATGCGTATCAGGTGCAAAGCGTGCCCACGCTGATGCTTTTTAAAAACGGGAAAATGCTTTGGCGGCAATCTGGAGCCAGGCCGCTTGCTGAACTCGAAAATCTTTTGAAATCTAATATCACTTAAGCGAAAATCCTTTCCAGCTCTTTGTAGCGAAAAGAAAATATCTCTTTCAAACGGTTGGCAATAAGTTTGCCGGCTACCCACCTGCCCGGCCCGCCAAGCGGCAATTTATAACTAACATAATCCTTCATCAACACACCACTTTCAGTTGCGCTGAAATGGTGCTCGTGGTGCCATAAAGCATAAGGCCCTTTGCGTTGCTCATCAATAAAATAGCGTTTGTCCGCTACCTGAGTGATTTCAGTCACCCATTTGGTTTTTATTAATGGCAAAATACTAAGGTCGTAGGTAATGATTTTGCCGGCGTAGATTTCGCCTTCATCGCCCGAGGTAATTTCGAAGCCGAGATTGTCGGGAGTAAGCGTTTGAAGGTTGCGCGGCGTTGAAAAGTACTGCCACGCGGTTTCGATATCACAATGAAGTTCCTGTTCGGCGCGAAGCATATAAATGCCGGAAGCAGCGGTTATACGGATATTCATTTTAGAAAATTTTCGACGGCGGCCACCGCCATTTGTAAACGTTGTTCGTTGTTGCCTTTAATTTCTACCCATGGTGTGGATTGATGAATAAGCAGGTCTTTATACATTTGAAACAAGGTTTCCCTTGTCGCAAGATCGGGGTACTCGCGCAATTCATCTTTAGTCCAGGGAAGGTCGGTGTTGGCCAGCAGGTACAGGTCGTAGCGTCTTTGCGCAATTTCGTCGAGGATGAAACGATGGCATTTTCCGAAAACAAACTCACACCAGACTTTCATTACATACATATCAGTGTCTAGGAAAAGCAATGAAGCGTTTGTATCGTCTTTTGCCCGAAGCGACGTGCGTTCAACAAAATCATCTTCCAGATTCAACTGGCCTTTTGCGATGTTAGCCAGGTCTTCAAAGGAATAACCTGTGCCGTTTTTCAGAAGGTATTCCCGTGCATATTCGGGGCACCAAATGGTTTGATAGCGTTGCGCCAATTGCTCACAAAGCGTACTTTTACCGGTGCTTTCGGGGCCTATAATAACGATTTTCTTAACCATGTTTAAACTTTACTCAAAACTGCTTTTCGCCTCCACTCGATAAGGCCTCCGACGGCGAGGATTAATAAAACAAAATAATAAACGGTGGTGAACACTAATCCTTTTACAAAATATAATGGCATGCCACAAATATTTGTAATGATCCACCAGTACCAGCTTTCTACTTTTTTTCTGGCCATCAGCCACATACCCGTAAAAGCGCTTGCAGACGCCAACGCATCGGCCCAGGGAATGGCGCCGGCTGCAAAAGCCTGCCTGGCATAGCTCAGCGCAAAAAAGATGCTAATATACATCCCACCAAAAAATAGGAGCTGTTGCATCCACTCTTTCCGGCTCGAAAAACGGATGGACAAAACCTTTTGATCCTGGTGGTTTTTTCGGGACCAAAGATACCAGCCATAAATATTCATAGCGCTGTAATATAGGTTTACCGTAGCCTCGCCTAAAAGATGATATTTAAAGCTAAGCCAGATATAAATGACCGTATTGAGCAGGCCGGTAGGATAAACGAGGATGTTTTCTTTTTTGCTATACCAAACGCTGGCAATGCCCGAAAAAACGGCTACATATTCGGGCCAGCTGGTGGTGGTAAGCCCTGCGAAAAACAGGTCGAAAATTGATAGCGCCACTCAAAGAAGTTTGTTCAAAAATAGCAATTCAAACAAAAGCCGCGCAATGCAAATCGCGCGGCTTTAATTTATAGAAAAACTAAAAAACTATTCAGCTTCTGCTACCACTTCTTTTACTTCAGGGATCATGCGTTTCATCATGCCTTCAATGCCGGCTTTCAGGGTGATCATGGATGAAGGGCAACCGCTACAGCTTCCCTGCATCATCAAATTCACCACGCCATCGTCGTAGCTTTTAAATTGAATGGCGCCACCGTCCATTTCAACCGCTGGTTTTACATAGTTTTCCAACAGTTCTTTAATACGTTTAACCACATCGTCGTCATCGGCTAAAACCTCATTGCTGCTCTCCTTTTTTATTTCAACAATTTCATCTTCGTTGATTACGGGCTTGCCTTCTTCTAAATAATCTTTCAAAAACTGGCGGATAGAAGGCGTCACATCCATCCATTCTGCATCGGCTGTTTTGGTAAGCGTCACAAAATTGCTCGCAATAAAAACCGCCTTAATAAAGGGGAAACCAAAAAGCTCAGTAGCTAATGGAGAGGGCTTCGCACTATCGGCATCAGGAAAATCGATGCTTTTTCCCGGGTATAAAAGTTTGTTCGCCACAAACTTCATTGTTTCCGGGTTTGGGGTCATTTCTGTGTATATACTGATAACGGGATTTCCTGTCTTAATCATAGTCGTGAAAATTAGTATGCAAAGATAACAAATCTTTTGAGGAAAGGTTGGGCGATTTTGCCTGCGCCAATTGGCTGGGGTTCGTTTTCGAATGCATCGAAACTAAGGCGTTTTCGCGTTAAAAAACGTCTCAGGCGAAACCGTTCTTTTATCTTTGAGCGATGAAAATTGTATACCTGTTACATTCCATTTGACCATAAAACCTTAAAAGCGAATGAAAAAAATATATTATTTAGCCACCTGTAGCACCTGCGCGGATATTATGAAAGAAGCCAATATAAACGAACAGTCGGGCTTTGTTTTGCAGGATATCAGAACGAACAGTATCACCGCGAAACAATTGGAGGAAATGAAAAAACTGGCGGGAAGTTACGAAGCGCTTTTCAGCCGCAGAGCCCTGAAATACAAAGAGCTGGGGCTGAAGGAAAAGCAACTGACGGAGAATGACTATAAAAAGTACATTCTGGAACACGACACTTTTTTGAAGCGCCCGGTGGTGATTATCGGCGATAAAATATTTGTGGGAAGCGAGAAAAAAACGGTGGCTGCGCTAAAGGAAGCGACCGGATAATGACCAGTGCGGCTAATGGAGCGGCACTTGGCCATCTGAAGTTTGTCCCTCGATGACCGCCGCCAAAACCGGATCTGTTTTTTTCTCCTTTTGCAATACTTTCCAGGCTAATATCATACTGATTAACATGAAAACAGCGGCGAGCAAAAAGGCGACGCCCGGAAAATGAACCGGCGCCCGGTCGGAGGTAAAGTAGTAAAAAAGATAATTCATGATCAGCGGCCCGATGATAGTAGTAATGCTCATCAGGCTGGTCAGCGCCCCCTGAAGTTCGCCTTGCTCGTTTGCCGGAACATGCCCGGCGAGGATAGCCTGAAGGGAAGGGCTGCAAATGCCGCCCAAACAATAGGGGATCAAAAAGACAAACATCATCCAGGTTTCGGTTGCGAAGGCAAATAATACAAGACCGACGGTGTATAAAGCCAGGCCCATGAAAATGCTTTTTTCATTGCCGAGCCTGGGATTCACCACCCGGGTAAGCCCGGCCTGCACGGAGCCCACCAACAGACCGACTACGGCCAGCGAAATGCCCACCATTTTTTCTGTCCAGCTAAAACGGTACATCGTAAAAAAGTTCCAGTTGCCCTGCACAGCCTGCGCGGCCAGGTAAATAAGAAAGAAACAAACAGCCAGGCCTGATATGGCAGGATATTTCTTTAAGAACATCAGCGCTCCGAAAGGGTTGGCTCTTTTCCAGCTAAAAGGGCGGCGGTTTTCTTTTTTCAAAGATTCAGGAAGCATAAAATATCCGTAACAACAGTTGAGTAAACATAACACGGCAGCGGCATAAAAAGGCGCTCGAACGCCCCATCCTGCGAGCAGTCCGCCAAGCGCTGGCCCAATAACAAAGCCTAACCCAAATGCGGCGCCGATCAGTCCAAAATTTTTTGCCCGGGTTTCGGGCGTGCTGACGTCAGCAATATAGGCCGAAGCGGTTGTAAAACTGGCACCGGTGATGCCGGCGATAACGCGGCCGATAAAAAGCCAGCCGTAAGTAGGCGAAATGGCGAGTATAATATAATCTATCCCAAAGCCCAGCAGCGAAAACAAAAGCACGGGCCTCCTGCCAAACCGGTCGCTTAAATTACCGATCATCGGCGCAAATGCAAATTGGGTAATGGCAAAAGCCGACAACAGCCAGGAGCCGTAGGCGCTTGCTTCATTAATAGGAATGCCTTTCAGCTGCGAAATAAGATCGGGCATCACGGGGATGATCAACCCCCAACCCATCACATCAATTAAAAGTGTAATGAATATAAAGCCGATGGCAGCGTTGCCTGAATTTTTCATGCGAGCGGTTTATGGAACGCAAAGGTGCAAAACAAAAGCGAAAAAGGAAACTTATTTCAGTTCTTCAAAAACGCCGGTTTGTCTGTTTTTCCGGACATTATCCCAGTTAAAGCAGCGGCCGTTCATTGCCACATAAATACCATGCGGCAGCGTTTGGGCGAAAGCTAATGCGCTTCCGAGGTTAAACAACCCGTCGGAGCTGCCGAATTTAATGGGAATCATGGCGCCTGTAATTACTACCGTTTTATTTTTGACCGTTTGGGCCAATACCCGCGCAGTCTGGTCCATCGTGTCGGTGCCGTGCGTGATCACAATTCGCTCCTCCTCACATTGTTCGCATTGATAAGCGATGAGCGCTCTGTCTTCCTCTGTCATTTCCAGGCTGTCGACCATCATTAGCGTACGAATTTCTACCGGAACAAGGTTGCGCCCTTTTTCCAGCAGTTCCGGCAGATGGGTATCCTTAAAATAAAGCTGGCCATTGAGCATGTTGTACTCTTTGTCGAATGTGCCTCCGGTTATAAAGATCCTGATTTTCATGCAGCGATTAAGATTTGACGCTGTAAAAATAGGAAATCGTCGATTGTTTCCCGGAATATGTATGTTGCACCAACGGTTTAAAAACGCATTTCATTTAAAATGATAATCTATCGGCGCCCTGTTAACTCCTTCAAATCTGGAAAAGTAAAAAAAATGCCGGGGCCTCCGGCAATTTTGAATTATTTCAATGTCAGTAAAAGCGCATCCAGGTTCTCCATGCCCATCGTAAAGCCTTCTTTAAAGCCCATTTCGATAATTTTTTCAAGGTCTTCCAGTTGGTCAAACTTTATGGAAATATCCACGGTCGTATTGGCGGCATTAGCGCTGAAGCGGTTGTTCCATTTGGATCGAGGCATATTGGGGAGCAGGTTGCCGTTTTCGTCAGAAAAGCCGTCTGCGGCGGCAAAACTTTTTTGCGGCTCAATTTTTTCGTAATCGGCAACGCTCCAGTGTTTTTCGCCTTCGGGGCTCACCATAGCATAAAGCCAACGCCCGCCTTCGGTAAAATTCATCGATTTGGTTTCAGCTTTCCAGGGTTTAGGCGCCCACCACTGGTCTAAAAGTTCCGCGTCGGTCCAGGCTTTCCAAACCAGACTTAGGTCGCCGGCAAACTCGCGTTTTACATGAATGGTCTTGTTTTCTTTGTCTACAGAGAAATCAAATAAGAGGGGTGTGCTCATGATTTTTTGTTTTTTATGGTGGATAATAAATGATCTAACTGTTCAAAGCGGCCTTCCCAGATTTTTCGAAACTGTGCGAGCCATTCGTCGATTGCTTTCATTTTTTCAATCTGAAGTGTATAATAGATTTCACGGCCCTGCTGCTCCGTTTTTACGAGATCACATTCTGTTAAAATGCGCAGATGCTTGGAAACGGCCTGCCGCGTAGATGCGAAATGCGTCGCAAGCGCGTTTGGAGTCATGGCTTGCACGGCGATCAACGCAATGATAGCCCTTCGTGTGGGGTCGGCAACTGCCTGAAAAATATCTCGTCTCATCAGCTCGAAATTTTAAATACGCAACCTTTCAGTTGCAAATATATGAGCAACCAATTGGTTTCGCAAATTTTTTTATAATTTTTTTACAACGATGCTTTTTCACCGCTGGTATAGGCGGGGAATAATTTTTTGTTAAGCCGGCATAACGGAGCGTAAGGGTTTTATGTAGCTGAAGCGCCGAAGGTGAGCAGGTTATGGTCGGGATCGAGTAGGGCAAATTCTTTTTGCCCCCACGGTTTGATGCTTAGGGGCGCATTGGGATGTATCGCAACATTTCGTTCCAGCAGCGATTGGTAAAATTGATCTATCGCGCTGACACGAATATAAATCTGACCATAATTCTCACGGGGGTCCAGCGCTTCGAAAAGGAAAAAATGCAATTCAATTTCGTCTTTTGCAAGCATCAGGTAGTCGTCATAATCTCCTCCCAATTGTTTAAACCCCAATTGCTCAACATAAAGTTGCGCGTTATCAATTTGTCGCGCATCGGCAGCTTGGGGTGCACCGTTAAGAGCATGCGGAAGGGTTTAATTTTTTACAGTTTCATTTTTTAAGCTCGCCATATCTATTACAAAACGATAACGTACGTCGCTTTTAAGCATCCGCTCATAAGCGGTATTAATGTCCTGAATATTGATGCGCTCTATCTCTGAAACAATTTGATGTTCGCCGCAGAAATCTAAAAGTTCCTGCGTTTCGGCGATGCCGCCAATCAGCGATCCTGAAACGGCTTTTCTGCCCACCACCATTGGCGCCGTATTCAGCACAGGGTCTAACGGACCCAGGTAACCCACCAAAACCAGTGTGCCGCTGGCGTGTAAAGTGGCGATATAGGGGTTTAGATCGTGGACATAGGGAACGGTGTCGATAATCAGGTCAAACGTATTTTTTACAGACGCCATTTGCTGTTCGTCTGTAGAAATAATAACGTTATCGGCGCCCAATGCTTTTGCTTCTTCTTTTTTGTCCGCGCTTCGCGAAAACAAGGTCACTTCTGCGCCTAAAGCGTGTGCGAGCTTTAAAGCCATATGCCCGAGGCCGCCCAGTCCAACAACGGCTACTTTACTGCCCTTGGTCACCTTCCAGTGGCGGAGCGGCGACCAGGTAGTGATGCCTGCGCAAAGCACCGGCGCTACCGCGGCGGCATCCAGGTTTTCGGGAACTTTTAAAACGAAATGCTCGTCTACAACAATTTTTTCTGAATAGCCGCCGAAAGTGTGCCCATTGGTATGTTTATCTTTTCCGTTGTAAGTGCCGGTGAAACCATTAAGACAGTATTGTTCCAGGTCTTGTTTGCAATTATCGCAGGTTTGGCAACTGTCGACCATGCATCCAACGGCAACAAGATCGCCGGGTTTGAACTTGGTGACCTCCTTGCCGGTGCCAATTACTTTGCCCACAATCTCATGCCCCGGAACACAGGGATATTTGCTGCCGCCCCAATCGTTGCGGGCCGTGTGAAGATCGGAATGGCAGACGCCACAAAACAAAATATCTATCTCAACATCCTTACCGGTGAGCGTTCTGCGCTCTATTTTCATCTGCTCCAGATCGGCGTTGGCGGCCGCTGTTCCGAAAGCTTTTACTTGATTTACAGACATATTTTATAGGTTAAATTGAAATATTCGATAAAAATTTTTTCACGATTCAATAGAAGCAAAACGTATGCCTTCATTGATTTAGAATATCATCAGGAGGTCCAATTTAGCAAAAAAAGCAATATTTACATATAGGGTTTCCACCATTTCCTGAACACCTGGTTACTGTCTTTCAAATGCACTACTTCTCCGATCATAGGCGTCAGCAGGGGAAGGCTGTCTTTTTCCGCGGCGGCTGCAATAAGCTCTAAGGGCTCATACCAGGCGTGCATAGCAAGTGCGTATTTCGAATTATGAACAGTAAATAGCCGTTTGGGCTGCAGGTCTTTTACGGCCTTCAACAGGTCTTCAGGAATAAGGTGTATATATTTCCAATCATTATTGTATTGGCCGTTTTCGACAATCGCCAGATCAATAGTACCAAACCGTCTTTTGATAGCCTCGAAATGGGTGTCGTAGCCCGAATCGCCGCCGATATAAATATTTTGAGTACCGGTTTGTAACATATAAGAAGCCCAAAGCGATTTGTTGCGCACAAAGCCGCGCCCCGAAAAATGGCGGGCGGGCAATGCGGTCAGCTTCAGGCCAGACACGGGCTCGGCCTCCTCGTGCCAGTCGAGTTCGATAATTCTCCCGGGATCGAATCCCCAGTATTCCAGGTGTTCGCCGACGCCCAGCGGGCATACGATTTTTCCCACGCGGCCTTTAAGATCGAGCATGGTTTTATAATCGAGATGGTCCCAGTGATCATGGGTAATAATGAGCAAATCTACATCTGGCAAATCTTCGGGCTGATACGTCGAAGCTCCTTTAAAAGCTTTATTAAACATCGATAAGGGAGAAGCGGCGACTAAAACTGGGTCAACTACTATTTTTTTGCCGTCGACTTGCATGAAGAGCGACGAATGTCCCATCCACACCAGCACGTCGTCTGCTCCCAGGTTTTTTAAGTTGGTCTTAATGACCGGCAAATTTTTCGACGGGCGCAGATCTTTTACTTTTTTAAAAAGAAAATCATACATCAACCCGAAAAAATTTCTGTCGGAAGAAAAATTCGGAGTAATGCTGGTGTTTTGAAAAGCGCCGTCGCGATAATTAGGTGATTTTTCAACGCGCTCGAGCCGAGCTCCCGATGGGGCTTTACCAAACATCGGCTGGTTGACAAAAATAAAGACACCCGCAATAAAAACGATGATCAATCCAAGCAGCACCCACATGGCTTTTTTTAGTTTATTTTTTGAAGAAACTTTCATCTCTTTTGTTACCGGAAAATTTTATTTAGAAAGATTGGCATTTGATAAAGGAGACGGCGTTCGAGATAAAATACTTTAATGGCCCTCCGGGGAATGTTTCTCATAGTTGGTAGGGAAAGTATGATTTTTATTTCTAAATGGCATAAAACTTGTTTTTTCTTTTTTGGTTACCACTTAATAAGCCCGGTTTACCGAACCCTATAATCCTTTTTATTTAAACATTATTAACATGTGCTACCGTTATGGTATTGGGATATGTAAGGATGTGCTTGCATATCTGAAACAAAACAGATTTGACGAAGCCCTGTCAGAAATGGAAACGATGGAGCCTGAAGATATCTCTTCCAAGCATTTTGAGGATTTGAAAGGCCTGTTGAAAAAATACTATGCTGGCGAGGACATATTTGTTGAGGAACAACCCCAAAGTGGGGCGCAGCCGGATGGAAATGTATTGCAACAGGAGTTAAAGCAGCTTTGTTTTGAGATTTTGAATTATAACCGGCATAATGTAGATGGAACATCGCTCCACCAATGCTAGCGTTTATCTCAATACAGCCCCTTTGCACGCTCTAAGTGTCTAAACGGTTCATTTCTAATTTCTTTCGATACTATTTTGTATGCCGTTTGCCGTTCGTTTATAGCAAACTGTGAACTTTTTCAGTAGTTTTACTTTTATGACCAAAACGTAGTTTATGTTATCGGACGAAAAACAGGCGCTCTTAGCAGCCATTGTGGATTCTTCTGACGATGCGATTATCAGTAAAACGCTCGATGGAATCATTACGAGCTGGAACCCTGCTGCAGCGCGCATCCTGGGTTACAAAGAGGAGGAAGCGTTGGGCCGACATATTTCCATAATTATTCCCGCCGAACGCCTTCATGAAGAAGATTTTATCATTAACGAAATCACAAATGGCCGTAGGATTCAACATTTTGAAACGGTTCGGCAAACGAAATACCAACAACAACTGCCTTTGTTGCTTTCCATATCCCCTGTCCGGAATGCCGATGGTGTCGTAATCGGCGCGTCGACTATCGGAAGGGATATATGCGCTCAGAAAGAAGCTGCCGAAAAGCAGGGCATCCTGGCAGCTATTGTAAAAAGTTCGGATGATGCCATTGTGAGCAAAACATTGAAAGGGATTATTACCAGCTGGAATGGGGGTGCCGAGCGTCTTTTTGGCTATACTGAATCGGAAGCTATTGGTCAACATATTTCCCTGATTATTCCACCCGACCGCATGGATGAAGAAACGTATATTATTAACCAAATTGTTTCAGGGCAAAGTGTCTCGCATTTTGAAACATTACGGGTTACGAAAACGGGTCAGGAAATTCCTATTTCTTTAACCATATCGCCGGTCCTCGATGGAAAGGGCAAGATCATCGGCGCTTCAAAAATTGCCCGCGATATATCAGAACGGCTGCGCATCCAGCGTGAAAAGGAGCTTTTGTATAATGAAGTCAAATTGCTCAGTAAAAAAAAGGATGATTTTATCGCGATGACGACGCATGAGTTAAAAACCCCGATGACTTCACTAATGGGTTTTTTGCAGGTATTGCAGATGAGGGTGTCATCGGAGGATCCAAATGGAGGATTTATCAGGCGATGCATAAAACAGGTAGATAAACTATCTATGCTAATCAACGACCTGCTCGAGTTTTCAAAAGATCAGGACGGGAAACTGCAGATACGGCCGGCGCCCTTCGACATCGTATCCCTGATTGCAGAACTGATCGAACCCTATAAAGAAGACCGGCTCAACAAAATCGAGTTTTCAGCGGCGGATAGTTTGATGGTAAATGCCGACCGGCTTCGTATTGGCCAGGTTATCATCAATCTGTTATCGAACGCAGTTAAATATTCGCCGAATGGCGGCCGCATCAAAATTAAAGCCGGAGCAGAAGATGGCAATATTTTTGTATCTGTTAAAGACGAGGGCATAGGAATTGACCAAAACTGTCTCCAAAACTTGTTCGATCAGTTTTACAGAGCAGTTAAACCAGGTTATAATATACCTGGCTTAGGAATGGGTTTGTACATTAGCCGGCAAATTGTCGAACTGCATGGCGGGGAGATCAACGTTGCAAGCGAAATGGGCAAAGGATCTACTTTTAAGTTTATGCTTCCCGGCCTCCCTCAACAATAGACTGTTGTTAAAAAGAAAAAGAGTGAAACAAAAAGAAATAATGATTGTGGAGGACAATCCGGATATCAGAGATCTGATTGGATTTATACTGACTGAAGATGCCTACCAATTAAAAATGTGCCCAACGGCTATTAGTTTTCAAGACGAAATTGCTAAAAAACTGCCCGACGTTATTGTTATGGATATCATGCTTCCTGATGGCGACGGCACAGACCTTTGCCGCGTGGTAAAAAACAATCCCGCAACGCAGCATATTCCCGTTTTGCTAATGTCGGCGCATAAAAGTGAGTTAAAAACCGAAACCGGCGCGAATTCTTTTATTCCCAAGCCCTTCAATATTATAGATTTTAAGCAAATCGTTGAAAGCTATCTGTAAGTCGAGGGGCTGTTGTTTTGCATAAGCCAGCCGCCGGTTTTGCCGGGGTGAGTTGTTTACCAGGCAATACCATAATCCTCTCCATGATTACTTGATCCTCCCCAAAGGCTCCCATGTTTCCAGTCAAAATAAATAGCGTTGATAGGGCCGCTGGTGCGATCACCAAAACTAAGCGTATATCCCATTTCTTTTAAAGAGGCGCGTGTGTTTTCGGGCGTGTTGTCATTAAGCAAGATGGCGCCTGGCCTGGGCTTGCGATCTGATATTTTTGTGCCGCCCAGCGACAGCCACAGCTGATTGCTGTTGATATTAGCAGCTTCGGCCGCCTGCTGCACGGTCATGCCAAATTCCACAATATTCAAAAAGAACTGAAGCTGGTTTTGTTCCTGCGTGTCGCCGCCCTGAACGGCGAAAGCCAGAAACGGCCGCCCCTCTTTCATCGCCAGCGATGGTGTCAGCGTTACACGCGGACGTTTGCCTGGCGCTACAATGTTGAAAGGGTTGATCGTGCTATCCAAAACAAAGCTCTGCATGCGCTGGCTCATTCCCACGCCCGTCCTTCCTGCAATGCAAGCCGGCACCCAGCCGCCACTGGGCGTTACAGAAACAACCCATCCTTCTTCGTCAGCGGCTTCGATGCTGGTCGTGCCGCGCCACAAACGGTCGAGATATATTTCGTCATCGTTTTGGCTCAGCGTGGTTTGGCGTTCATCATGTTGCGGCATGAAAGGCCGGTTCGAGCTATCGCTGGTAAACCCTCTCTTCTTCATTAATTCCATAAATGGGTTCGTTTTCCCTTCAAAAGGGTAAGGATCGCCAGGCGCAGCGTCAGGGTTATTCCGGGTTGGGCGGATCTGCGCGGCTCTTTGTTTGGCATAAGCTTTACTTAGCAAGCCTTTGATGGGCTCTTGTGGCGGAAAGGCAGGATCTCCATAATAAAAATCACGATCGGCAAAGCTCAGGTTCAGGGCTTGATAAATGGTATGTATATATTCAGAGCTGTTGTACCCCATTTTTTTAAGATCAAAATTTTCCAGCATATTTAATGCCTGTAAAAGAGAAGGCCCTTGCGTCCAGGACTGTAATTTATAAACGTCAATTCCTTTGTAATCAATATGCAGCGGCTCTTCTTCCAAAGGTTTCCAATTGGCCAGGTCCTGCAGGGTGATGAGGCCGCCCTGCTCCCGGCAGCCGCGCACAAATTCTTCGGCAATATCTCCTTTATAAAACCGGTCGCAGGCGGCCATGATCGCTGCTTCCCGTGACGCGCCCTTTTGAAGCGCAAGGGTTTCCGTGGCTACCAACTTTTGTAAGGTGATTAATAGATCGTTTTGTACAAAAATCTCCCCGGCTTCCGGCGCTTCTCTATCCTTCCCGGGATGCGTTAAAAAAACTTTGCTGCTGTAGGGCCAGGCTTTGATTCTTTTTTTATTACGTTCGATACTATTGGCGGTTCGCGCCTCAATGGGATACCCTGCTGCCAGTTCCATAGCCGGAGCCAGCACTTCTTTTAAAGACAATCGGCCGTAGCGGGCCAGCATCAGGCAAAGCCCGCCCGGCGTACCGGGTGTTGTAGCGGCCAGAGGCCCGTATTCCGGAGGAAAGTTATATCCCTTGCTTTTAAAAAAGCTGACCGTTGCGCCGGTTGGAGCTACGCCCATCGCGTTAATCGCGATTACCTTTTTTGTTTTTGGATTATAAATCAACGCTTGTGTTTCCCCGCCCCAGCTTAATACATCCCACATGGTGCAGGTGGCCGCCAACATTGCACACGCTGCATCCACGGCATTCCCGCCCTTTTGAAATACCGCCGCGCCCGCGGTTGCGCCGAGTGGTTTGCCCGTGATCGCCATCCAGTGTTTGCCGTGTAAAGGGGGCTTTTGTGTTTGCTGGCAGAAAGCTTCTTTTGCAGCTATCAATAAGGTAAAAAGAAAAACAAATAATTTCATGGCCGGGGCTTTTAGTACGATAAAAGTGGTATTCGAATTTACAAATAAAACAACCACTGGCGCCTGTAATATCGCCTAAAGGTGCAGTGAAGGCAGCATATAGCTTGCAAACCATGCTGCTTTCGACTAATTTTGGCGCGGTAAACTTTTTATATGGCGATCAGCTGGAACAATTGTTTTTCTTCAAGAAGATTTGATATCAAGTATACGACGCAGGACACCCGAAGCGATTTTGAGCGCGATTGGGACCGTATCGTTTTTTCAAGCCCCTTTCGAAGGCTGCAAAACAAAACACAGGTTTTTCCCCTGCCGGAAGAAATTTTTGTTCATAACCGCCTCACTCATTCGCTCGAAGTAGCCAGCGTGGGCCGCTCGCTGGGCGGATTGATCGGCGAAAAAATAAGCGACCTGCCGGAGGTGAAGGCCGACCCGGCTGCACAGAATTTTTATAGCAATGACTTGAAATATGTTGTGGCTGCAGCCTGTTTGGCGCACGACCTGGGCAATCCGGCGTTTGGCCATTCCGGCGAGGACGCCATTTCTAAATACTTCAGAAAGCGGGATACTGAAAAGCCGGAAGATCAGCATTTCAAATCGCTTTTTAGCGAAGCGCAATGGAAAGACCTCACCACTTTTGAAGGCAATGCCAACGCCCTGCGAATTTTAACCATGCATCTCAATGGCCGGGCCCGCGGTGGTTTCAGGCTAACGTATAGTACGCTTGGATCGATTATAAAGTATCCCTGCGAATCGCGGGCTTCTGGAAATAAGGCCTTTGTCCACCGGAAAAAATATGGCTACTTTGACGTCGACAAAGAAGTGTTTTTCGATATCGCCAGCGAACTGAACATGGTTGCTGAAAACGTTGAAGGCATGGTAGTGTACAAGCGCCACCCCTTTGTTTACATTGTGGAAGCAGCAGATGATATCTGTTATAACATTATTGATTTTGAAGACGCGCACCGGTTAGGCCTTTTGTCTTATGAAGAAGTAAGGGATCATTTTTTGGAAATTATTCAACATCAAACCAGCGATCTCGAGCGCGTGAAGCGCATTGCCGCAGATTTGTCGGACGACGCGAACGAAGCGATTGCCTACCTGCGCACAAAGGCGATCGGCGTTTTGATTAACAAATGCAGCGAAGTTTTCTGGCAGCACCGCGAGGCTATTCTTTCGGGTGATTTTAATAAAAGCCTGATCGAAGCCCTTCCCGAACTGCAACCCGTTTTGCAAAAGATAGGCAGTCTTTCCATAGAAAAAATTTACAATGCCCGCAAAGTGATCGAGCTGGAGATCGCGGGCTTCCGCATTATGTCAGGCCTTGTAGAAGATTTTGTTACCGCCGCACTAACGGCCAGCCCCGAGCGGGATAAAGAACAAAAAAAGATACTGGGGCTACTTCCCAGCCAATTCGCCATTGATGAATCGGGCACGCCTTATGAAAAAGTGATGCGAATGCTCGATTTTATTTCAGGCATGACCGATGTTTACGCCCTTAAGCTCTATCGAAAATTGAGAGGGATCGACGTTTAAAAATTAATTGGCAACGATCACCTTAACGCCGGTTTTTTCAATTTTGGAAACGGTGGCAGCGCTTACGCCGTTGTCGGTAATGATATAATCAACCTGGTCGAGATTACAGATTTTTCCAAGCCCCCTTCGGTCAAACTTGCTGCTATCAGCAAGAATAACCACTGTTTGCGCCAGCGAAATCATCTTCTGGTTAAGGCTCGATTCCATAATATTCGTGATGGTCAGCCCGTGTTCGAGGTCGATACCATCTACTCCTAAAAATAGAACGCCGCAGGAAAGTTCTTCTAATATTTTCTCTGCAAAAGACCCGGCCGTGGAAGACGAGCTCTGGTGCACCAGGCCGCCCAGTTGTAACACTTCAATATTGGGCCGGTTGCAAAGTTCAATCGCTACTTTCAACGCCGGGGTGATTACAATGAGCTTTTTTTCGGGATGCAGCGTGCGCGCCAGTTCGTAAACGGTGGTGCCGGAGCCGATCATAATCGAATCATTTTGACCGATCATGTTTAGCGCCACTTTAGCAATTTTTTTCTTTTCCTCAGATTTAATGAACTCTTTTTCATTGATGGGCTTTTCAATGGCGTAGGGGTTTTGCATAGACGCGCCCCCGCGGGTCCGGAAAAGAAGTTTTTTTTCCTCCAATAACTTCAGGTCTTTTCTTACCGTCACGCCGCTTACATTCATTTCTTCTATCAATTCGGGAATATTCAGTTTCCCGTGCTCCTGTAATTTTTGAAGAATAAGCTGATGTCTTTCTGTGATTGATTTCATAACCGGAAAATTAGTAAAACAAAAATGCCATTAAATAATTGAAATTTCAAAAACTTAAGAAAAGTTTCAAAAAAAATAATATTAAAAAGCGCGCACAAAGCAGGTTTATGCTTAAAAATGTTTTTTTCTATTTAAAAAGATTTAATTTTATTAAATTATCTTACATTTGCTTTCAGATTAACGAAGGTTGCCGGATGATAGTCCTGTTGGATAAAACATCTTTTTGAACAATTGCCCAAGCCAGATGATGCTTTTAGCTAATAATTTGTTTACAAGCCGGTAACAATTTGTTTAAATGTGTTTCGTTTTTTTGTTTTTGTATCTCTCCAGAGAAATATTTGAAATAAAATTTAATAAAACAATTTAAATCATGAAGATCAGGAACGCTACGCTGCTCCATTCACATGAAAGAAATTTTCGCCCTCCGCGAATGATCTGCATAAGTTCAAAACCAACGATTCCCCTCACAAACCACGCTTGTATGAAACAAACAAAAGCCCGGGCCCGTTTTTCTAAGCCCCTTTTGCCCGTCATTTTATTATTCGTTTTTTTCAGCCTGCAATTGGGCGCGGAGCTGCGCGCTCAAAACGCGCCGCGTACCATTACTGGAACGGTGGTCGACGAAAAGAACCAACCGCTTGAAGGGATCAGTGTAACGCTCGACAGCTCGGCTGTGGGAACGACAACCAATCAGGAAGGGTTTTATACGATCACTTTTACCCAGCAGGCGGAGCGGCTCAATTTTACCGGCGTTGGCTATGCTTCAAAAAATGCAACCATCGGGTCGGCCTCAGTTATCAATATGTCGCTCGAGCGTGATGTGGCCAACCTGGGCGAAGTCGTGGTAGTCGGCTACGGCACACAGAAAAAAATTAATCTGACCGGTTCTGTATCGCAAATCAGCAGCGAGCAGTTGGAACGGCGGCCGAATCTTTCCACTTCAGCGGCCTTGCAGGGCCTGGCACCTGGTGTGACGGTTACCCAGCAAACAGGCTCTCCGGGCGGCGATGCAGGCCAGATCCGCATCCGCGGCATTAATTCTTTTGGGGGCTCCAACAGCGCGCCTCTGGTGATCATCGACGGCGTTGCCGGATCGATCGACGATGTGGACGCCAACCTGATTGAAAACATTTCCGTTTTGAAAGATGCAGCTTCGGCAGCCATATATGGATCGAGGGCGGCCAACGGTGTTATTTTGATCACAACCAAGCGCGCAAAAGACAAGCTTGCTGTTTTGTACAGAGGTTATGTCGGCCGCCAAATACCGACGGCTATTCCAGAAGTAACAGACGGGCTGACTTATATGCGGGTGTTTAATGACGCCAGCATGAACGATAATGGCATTAAAATATACAGCGACGAAGACATCGAAGCCTTTAAGGCGAAATATGAAGAAAACCCCGCCAATTATGACTGGCAGGATGCAATCCTGCAAGGGAACGGCTTCATCCAGAATCATTTTGTGTCGCTGACGGCCAACAATGGCATTGTAAGGGTTAACCCTTCTTTAAGTTATGCAGATCAAAATGGTATTATAAAGAATACCAATTTTAAAAGATATGTATTTCGAAATAATATGGACATCACGCCCAGCGAAAAATTCAACATCAAAATTGATATCGCCGTAACCAATAAAAACCGCAACCAAATCGCCAGCGAAGGAACGGTTTGGAACTACCTGGGGCGCATGCCAACCAATATCCCGATTCGTTATGGCGATCTTTGGTCAGACGGCTGGGTGAAGATTAACCCCGTTGCCTATATCGCCGAAGGAGGTAACCGCAAAACTAACAACCTCGAACTCTATGGTAACCTGAGCCTGAATTATAAACCGGCGGATTGGTTATCGCTTACCGGTATGGTGGCGCCGCGGTATGTGACGCGGAATGTGCATGCTTTCACAAAAAGTGTAATGACCTATATCGAAGACGGATCAGAAGCCGGAGCGGCCAATACTTTCACAGATCTCACCGAAGCGTCTTACCGTTATTTATACGGAACCTACCAGTTTTTTGCAACGGCGCAAAAACAAATGGGTGATCATAATCTAAGCCTGATGGCGGGCGCATCGCGCGAAACCTACGACGAGAAATACCTGATGGCTTATCGCCGCGATTTTGTCTATGATGATTATGAAGTGATTGGCGCAGGCGCAGATAATGAAACAAAAGACAACAATGGCTCGCGCGATCAATGGCTGTTGGTTTCAGGCTTCGGCCGCTTCAATTATGACTTTAAAGGAAAATACCTCTTTGAAGCCAATATGCGCTACGACGGCACTTCGCGCTTTATTCAGTCGAATCGGTGGGCCGCATTTCCTTCTTTTTCTGCGGGATGGGTGGTTTCCAAAGAGTCATTTATGGAATCGCTTTCGCCCGTGCTCAGTTTCCTGAAAATCCGCGGATCATGGGGTAAACTCGGCAACCAAAATATAGGAAGTTCCTACTATCCGTTTTCAGAAACATTGAACCTGGGAAGTGTTTCGATGGGCGGCGTTATTTATCAGATGATCGCCCAATCCAATCTTTCCAATCCCGATTTGCGTTGGGAAGAAACGACGATGAAAGGCGTCGGCATTGAAGGAAGCTTGTTTAAAAAGATCTCCTTTACTTATGAATGGTACGACAAAAACACAGATGGAATCCTTTTAAAATTAAATACATCGCAGCTCACCGGCCTGGGATCGCCTTATCAGAATGCTGCGCTGGTATCGAACAAGGGATGGGAGTTTTCCACAAGATACGACGATCAGTGGGGCGACTTTAAACTCGGTGTCGGGTTCAATCTTTCTGATGTGAAAAATAAAATTGTTGATATGAAAGGCCAAACCTCAGGCGCTCTGTTGCGCCAGCAGGAAGGCTATGCGATCAATTCAATCTATGGATACATAGCGGAAGGGCTTTATCAATCTCAGGAAGAAATTGATAACGGCCCGATACAATTTGGAACGCTTAAACCAGGCGACGTTAAATTCAAAGATATTGCCGGCGCTTTTGATGAAAGCGGGAATGCTATTCCCGATGGAAAGATTACGGACCTCGACAAAGTAATTATCGGCAGTACGATTCCGCGTTACACCTATGGCGGCAATCTTGACTTGGGTTGGAAGGGAATCAGCCTGTCGGCCTTTATCCAGGGTGTGGGAAAAGCGGATGGTTATCTCAACGCGCATTATGTCATCCCGGCGGCCAACTCCAGCGCCATCAAACCCTGGCAGCTGGACTACTGGAGCGAAGACAACCGGGATGCCACGCTGCCGCGGGTTTCCATCACGGCGACTAATAATACGCAAAACTCAACTTTATGGATGCGCAGCGCCGCGTACCTGCGCCTGAAAAACCTGCAGTTGGGATATCAGTTGCCACAGCAGGTGATCAATAAATTAAATCTGAAAAATGTATTTGTGTATTTGAATGGCCAGAATCTTTTTACGAAAACCAATTTTTACGAAGGCTACGATCCGGAGATCAATTATAACGCATCCGTTTCGGATGGCGTGTCTTTGGGAGAAGGCAATTATTACCCGCAGGTAAAAACTTTCACAGTCGGGATTGATGTAAAATTCTAAAAAAGCGGCCGGCCCTTTAGCGCTGGCCAGCATTTATCCGAAAAAATAAAACGTAAAAAATGAAACAGCTTCATATAAAATTAAACCCAGCGCTTGCCTTTTTTATTTCCTGCATCGCGCTATATTCCTGCAATTTAGATCGCCTGCCTTTAAACGGGCCTTCTACCGAAACCTTTCCTGCATCAGAAAAAGAAGCCACGATGGGCTTATTCGCGGCTTATCAATCGCTCAGCGAGCTCGATGCCTCAAGCACTCCCATCTGGCACGTGATGGATAACATTACCGACATAGGGTATGCGCGGCCGGGAAATAATTACACCTCACCTATCACCAGCGCATTAACAACCGATAACGCCCTGGCGGTAAAGCCCTGGCAGTATCACTACCGCACCATCGCCCGCTGCCACGCGGTGCTGGATAAGCTTCCCGATTTAAAAAACGATATCAGTGAAACGACCTATAATCAATTGGATGCGGAACTGCGTTTCATACGGGCCTATTGCTATTCGCAGCTCATCGAACTCTATGGGGGCGTTCCTTTAATCAAACAGGCCGTAGGACTGGGAAATTCAAACGTGGAACGGACGCCCAAGGCAACTATCGAGGAATTTATAATAGATGAATTATCGGAAATCGCCGAGCGCCTGCCGGTTGCGCAGAAAACTTTTGGCAACGTGAGGGCGTCGAAGGTAGCCGCTTACATGCTGAAAGCGAGGGTGGCGCTTTACTCAAAAAAATATACCGTAGCCGCTGCAGCTGCAAAAATGGCGTTAGATTTATCGGCCGGCGTATTCGACTTAACGCCTTTCGATCAAACCATAAATTTCGCCGGAAAAAACCATACGGTGGGAGAACCCAATCCTTCCAACATTTTCGGCCACCAGGGATATAATGAAAGTAAGGAATGGATCTGGGTGGCAGAGTATAATAAAGCGATCAGCGGAAATACACATAACCAGCAGTATTACGGAGCATCGCGCCTGGGAAAAGGCGTAGCCTATTGGGGCCCGACACAGGATTTGATCAACAGCTTCCAATGTTCGGATGGGTTACCGATTACCGAATCGCCGCTTTATGACGCCTCCCAACCTTTTGAAAACAGGGACGCCCGTTTGGACATGTATTGCGTGCGCCCCGACTCACGGTATATGGGCTATCAGTTTGAACCCAACACGGCTACCAAAACCGTGAGCAACTATTGGCCTGTTTTAAATGGCCAATCGACCACGCCGGGAACCGTAAGCAATACGGATGCAAGCAATGCTTATCGCTCGTTCAGCGGTTATTTGTGGCGCAAGCATATCGACATTACGGATTTCAGTTCCACCTCGGTAAGCGGCGTGTCCGATTTAAACGTGGGTATCTTCAGGCTGGCCGAACTTCTTCTGATTTATGCCGAAGCAAAAATAGAAGCCAACGAAATAGACAATACGGTTTATGACGCCATCAACCGCATAAGGCTGCGCGCAAAAATGCCTGTGTTGCCAAGTGGTTTGTCGCAGTCGCAGCTAAGAAAAGCGCTACGATATGAACGGAAGATTGAATTGGCCAATGATGGGCTACGTTGGTATGACCTGCGCCGCTGGGACATTGCAAAAACGGTAATGAATGGTGTATTATATCTTAACCGGGATGCCAAATCCTGGACAAAAGCTGTCGTTACAGGGTTCGATGAAAACTACACGCCGCTGTATAACGCAAGCGAAGCCGCCAAATATTTTACAACACAGGAAGTGGTTTTCCGCGTGAACAAAGATGAGTTGTGGCCCATCCCCAAATCAGAGATTGACGCCAGCAATAAGCTCGCACAAAATCCCGGCTATTAAAAAAAATTACAGAAATTGACAGATAAATTGCCTTCCAACTAATACAGATGACAAGATTGTTTCGCCCCGAAAACAGACGATGGTTTATTATAGCAGTTATTTTTATTGCTATTGTATTTAATTATGTCGACAGGCAAGTGGTCTCGATTCTTAAACCTGTATTGAAAGAATACTTCGTTTTGGATGATAATGGCTACGCCTTGATCATCAATGTGTTTACAATTTGTTACGCAGTAATGTATCCCGTTACCGGATGGATGGTAGATAAATTTGGCGCAAAACTGGTAATGTTTTTTGGCATTCTGACCTGGTCTGTGGCCTGTATTGGCGGAGGGTTTGCGCGCAGCGTAGGCCAGCTTGCCTTTTTCAGGGGGTTGCTGGGCGCTGCCGAGCCCACCAACTTTCCCGCTCAGTTGAAAGTGGTAGCCGTGTGGTTTCCTGGCAAATTAAGAGCGACTGCAAATAGCCTTTGTGTTGCCGGCAGTTCGATCGGGGCCATTATGGCGCCGCCGCTGGTGGCGTGGTTAGCAGTGAATTATAATTGGCAAACGGCTTTCATCGTGTTGGGCGCCGTCGGGCTGATTATCGCTGTTTTGTGGAAGCTGGTATATCGAGACCCGCCCGCTAATGTTTTGAATGAGGCGCTGGCCGATGCGCCGCAAACAGCGGCGACAACAGGCTTTTCATGGAAGGAGCTATGGAAGACCAAAAGTTTATGGGGCATTCTGCTGATCCGTTTTGTGAGCGACCCTGTCTGGTATTTCTGCCTGTTTTGGCTGCCCGGCTATTTGCAGGAAGAATCGGGCTTGTCGCTGGTGCAGGTGGGTATGTTTGGATGGATTCCATTTTTGGTGGCCGATCTCGGCGCTATCGGCACTTCGGCCTGGTCCGACCGCCTGGTAAAAAAAGGATATGCGCCTTTGCGCGCGCGAAAAATAATGCTGACTACGGTGGCTTGTTTTGCTCCACTCTGCGCCCTCGCCCCCTATCTTCCGGGTCCTGCAACTACGCTGGCGGTGTTCAGCATAGTTGCGGTAGCCTGCCTTAGCTGGCTTTTTACCATCAGCGTTGTGGTGGCGGAAGCTTTTCCCGTAAAAAATGTAGCCAGCGTATTAGGTATTGCCGGAGGCTTCGGTGCGTTGGGAGCGGTTTTTTTTAACGCTTTTGTAGGCTCGGTAATGGGCACCGTTGGTGCGGCCAACATTTTTATAGCCATGGCTTTTTTGCATCCGGTGGCGGTTTTGCTGCTATGGACGATGGTGAAAAGAACCACTCCAAAAAAGGTATCCACAAATTAAAACGCAAATATTTATATGAACACAATAAAAGAACAGGCAAAAGAATTAAAAGTACGATCTGAAGTAGACGTGCTGGTCATCGGAGGCGGTCCGTCGGGGATTATGGCTGCCTTAGCGGCGGCTGAAGATGGCGCCAGCGTGATGCTGATCGAAAGCCGCAGTTTTGTAGGCGGTAACATGACGATCGGGTTGCCGATCTTAGGGTTTCTGGGCCAGAAGGGCAACCAGATTATCAAAGGCCTTCCCCAGCAATTTATCGACAGGTTGAAGGCCGTCGACGCTTCGAGCGAACACCGGCCCTGCCCGCTTCACATGAGCCTCACGCTTGTAGAGCCCGAAGCTGTAAAGACAGTGGCGTTGCAAATGCTGGTCGAGGCTGGCGTTCAGGTTTTATTTTATGCATTCTGCGCTGAAGCAATAATGCAGGGCGATGAACTTAGGGGAGTAATCATCGAAAGCAAAGCCGGGAGGGAAGCCATTTTGGGAAAGGTTGTTATCGACTGTAGCGGCGATGCGGACGTGGCTTTTAAAGCCGGCGTTCCCTGCGAATTTGGTAATGAATCAGGTGGCGTGCAACCGCCGACGTTAATGTTTTGCCTGGGAGGCGTGGATACAGAAAAGCTTCGCTTGAGCATTGCCAGCGAGCCCCGAACCTATCTGACCGATTTTATACCTGCGGAATACTTTGGTCAAAACAATCAATTTGTATTGGTCGGTATGCGCAACCTAATCAACCAGGCACGGAAAAACGGACTGGACCTGCCGACCGAACGAACCATTTTGATCACCGGTTTGCGAAAAGGAGAAGTGTGGGTGAATATGACCCGCGTCAACGGCGTCGATGGAACTGATCCCGCAAGCCTGACGGAAGGCGAAATCATAGGGCGAAAACAGATCGATGATATACAGCGCTATCTTATCAGCTATGTGCCCGGATTTGAAAATGCTTACTTCCTTAAAACCGCACCATTCCTGGGTATTCGCGAAACAAGGCGCATCAGGGGCTTGTACATTATGGATAGGGATGACATCATGGGCTGCCGGCATTTTGAAGATGCCGTAGCCGTGGCCAGCTATCCGCTGGATATCCATCACCCTGTTGGAGGCGGCTGTACACTGGAGTGGTGCGGAGATTGCTACGATATCCCTTATCGATCGCTGGTGCCTCAAAAAGTAAAAAACCTGCTGGTAGCGGGCCGCGCTATTTCTGCTACGCATGAAGCCATGTCCGCCATCCGGGTGATGGCGCCCTGCATGGCTATGGGCGAAGCGGCCGGCCGGGCCGCAAAAATGGCGGTGAGCGAGGGCGTGCAACCTGCAGACATTAATGTAAAAAAATTACAAAGCGAACTGATCAATAGCGGCGCTTTCCTTCGCGTTGCGCAGGCCGGAGCCCCGGCTGCCCGTTAACATAAAATGCATTGTATGCCCACTACGAGAAGAAAGTTTATCCACTACATAGGCGCCGCAGCAACGGCAAAATTAGTATTGCCGCAGGTTTTGTTAGCAAGTGATGCAGCAAAGAAAAGCCATTGCGTTTTATCCTGCAATATCCGTGTGGCATTGCCCGAAGACGATGCAAAAGGCGTGGGCTGGGCGGCGCGAAAGGATATATGTCTGAAAATTATCAAAAAGCAGCAACCGGATATTGTTTGTTTTCAGGAAGTTTTAAGAGAACAGGCTGCCGATATAAGGACTTTTTTTCCCACATATCAGCTATTGGGTTTCGACGGGCCGGAGATGGACGCGCATAAAAGCGGCTATCACGGCATAGCGAAAAACCCCATTCTCTTTTCAAAGGAGCGCTATGAATTATTAGCAGCAGGCGTTTATTGGCTTTCAGAAACGCCCCTGGTAGCGGGCAGCAAATCCTGGGACACCGCAAGGGCGCGTCATGCTAATTGGGTGCGCCTTCGCGATCGGAAAACCCATAAAGAGCTAAGAGTGGTATCGCTTCACCTCGACCATGTTTCCGGCGAAGCCAAGTTACAGCAGGCCAAAATGGTAGCGCTCGAAAGCGATCAATATCCGGCTGCATTTCCGCAAATTATTGCGGGCGACTTTAACAGCAGATTCGACAGCCCTGTGTTGGCGTCGCTGCGCGAAAAGCAATGGAAAGAAAGCTACGAAACGCTGCACGGAGAAAAAGAAGCAGGGTTTACCGGGCATGAATTTCAAGGCACGCATTATACGAAAGCGGCATCGAAGGGAAGGATTGACTTTATCTGGTATAAGGGCGCTTTGCAACCGCTGGCGAGCCGTATAATTAAAGATGAGATAAACGGCAGATTCCCAAGCGATCATTTTTTTATAAGATCAGATTTTACCATTTAATAAAAATTTATGGAGCTAATTACGTTCGATCCAAAAAATATTACCAACTCAAAAAACAAAACCAAATCGATGAGGCGTCTATGTTTCTTAATGGTCCTCTGTTTTGCTTTCTCCTGCGCCTGCTTTGCCCAGGCGAATTATAAAAAGCCAGCATTGGAAAACAGCGGTTCCTGGTCCATGATCATGGTACCCGATATTCAAAACTATGTTAAATGGTCGCGCAACAAACCGATACTTGATTTGATGATGACCTGGATTGAAGACAACATCGATTCGCTGAATATAAAAATGGTGGTGGGTGTTGGCGATTTGGTAGAGAACAATGAAAAGATTACGACCGATTATGACGGCGATCAATCAACGCAACAGCAGTGGGCCACCGCATCGGCAGCGTTTTCAAAACTTGATGGAAAAACAGCGTATATAGCCGCTACGGGAAATCATGATTATAGTATTGACCGGCAAGGGCGCCGCACTTCGCACTACGCCGATTTTTTTGATGCAGACAGAAATCATATCAATAAAAAAATGCTGGTTCAGAACACGCGGAATGAAGCCGGCCAGCCAACGGTTGAAAATGCAGCTTATGAAATGAAAAATATGCAGGGAAAAGACTACCTGTTTATGACGGTTGAGTATGGCCCGCGCGATTCCGTTTTAACCTGGGCGAAAAAGGTAGCAGCGATGGAACAATATAAAAGCCATCGCGTGGTACTTATCACGCATAATTATTTAAATACGAAAGACGAGCATACTTCAGGTAAGATTAACTGGCTGTTTTGGGAGCCTTATAATGTGAATAATATGATCCAGAAATCTGCTAAAATTGAAATGCCTAAAGCTAATAATGGTTTGCAGATCTGGGAAAAGCTTGTGCAGCCCGCTTCGAATATAGAGATGGTTTTATGCGGACATATCTCCGGCGAAGGTTACAGGAAAGATAAAAACGTTAAAGGACGTTCCGTTCATCAAATCCTTTTCGACGCACAATCGATGGGCGGCGGACACCGCGACGGCAACGGAGGTGACGGCTGGCTGCGTATTTTCGAGTTTTTTCCTGATGGACAAACGGTGAAGGTGAAAACCTTTTCCCCGCTGTTTGGAATCTCTCCCACCACGCGCACGCATGCCTGGAAAACAGATCAACGAAATGAATATGAAATAAAGTTTGATTAACATTTTACCAAACCATAATAACGACGATTGCCAATGAAATCTAATACAATCATGCAGGAGCGATTTGGAATTCCCCCCTCCCTGCTAAGCGGCTATTTAGGCATCATGCTTTTTATGATGGGCGATGGCATGGAACAGGGATGGCTAAGCCCCTATTTAATTGAGCGCGGCATGAGCATTCAACAAACCGCTTCCTTATTTACGGCCTATGGCGTAACCATCGCTATTGCCTCCTGGTTTTCGGGCGTACTGGCCGAAACATATACGCCGAAGAAGGCCATGCTTGCGGGGCTGATCATTTATCTGTTGGGAACCGTAGGCTTTATCGCCTTCGGAATGCGCTCGCTCCATTTTCCCACGATGCTGGTCACTTACGCGTTAAGGGGTTTTGGATATCCTTTATTTGCCTATTCGTTTCTTGTATGGATCTCTTATGTCACGCCACGGCAAATGCTGGGCCGCGCCGTGGGCTGGTTCTGGTTCGTTTTCACAGGAGGGCTCAACGTACTGGGCGCCTTTTATTCGAGCTGGGCGATTAGAGAACTCGGCCCTATCCCCGCGCTTTGGAGCGCTGTTTTTTGGGTGCTGCTCGGAGCGCTGTTTGCGTTAGTTTTTAATAAGGCTCAATTCCCAAAGGGCAAAACTGAGGCAGGCCGTAAGTTGGCTGAGCTCAGCAAAGGATTAACCATCGTCAAAGAAGAGCCGAAAGTGTTGATGGCCGGCATCATAAGAATTATCAATACTACGGCGCAATTTGCTTTTCCTGTTTTTCTGCCCACGTATATGGCGCAACATGGCTTTAATACTACCGACTGGCTTTATATATGGGGTACCATTTTTACGAGCAATATTATCTTCAACCTGTTCTTTGGGTTTGTAGGAGATAAACTGGGGTGGCGGCAAACGATAATCTGGTTTGGCGGCGTAGGCTGCGGCATTACAACGTTGCTACTCTTTTACCTTCCGCAATTAGCGCCGGGCAACTATGCAATAGTGATGACGGCGGGCATACTTTGGGGCGCGTGCCTGGCAGGCTACGTACCGCTATCGGCTTTAACGCCTTCGCTGGTGACAAAGGATAAAGGAGCTGCCATGGCCATATTAAATCTGGGCGCAGGCTTAGCAGTGTTTGCCGGTCCCGCGATTGTTGGTTTGTTTATAGCGCCGCTTGGAAACGCAGGCGTGATCTGGATTCTGGCGGGGTTATATTTCATTAGTGCGATTATGACTGTTTTTGTAAAGCATACGACACCGTTGCCGAATGTTGAACCGGCAGCAGCCTGAGCTTTCGGTTTATATCATAAAAAAAGCATTCACTATTAAAAAGGATAAATAAAGAAGATGAGAATATTAGTAACAGCGCCTTACCACGAACAAGGCTTATTAGAGTTGAAATTGAATTTTGGAGAAATCGTGTATAGATCCTGGAAAAGCAACGACCGCGCATACAACGAAAAAGAATTGCTAGATCTTTTATACGAAACAGAAGCGGAAGCGCTGATCACCGAACATGATGAGGTTACCGCAAAAGTGATCAATGAAAATACACATTTGAAGTTTATTGGCGTTTGCCGCGGCACTCCTTCCAATGTAGATTTGGCGGCGGCTACACAACATGGCATTCCTGTTTTTTACACGCCGGCAAGAAATGCGCAGGCCGTTGTCGAAATGTTTATCGCAAACACGATCATATTTTTGAGGCAGGTAATTCCGGGCATCAACTGGTTGAAAGAGCGCAAATGGGAAGCAGGCGCACATACCTCCTATCTGCAATTTAAAGGCAATGAACTGGCCGGTAAAACCATCGGTGTTGTGGGGTTTGGCGCCATCGGGCAGCTGCTGGCAAAACTGGTTGAAAGCTACCCCTGCCCTATTCAATATTATGATCCTTACGTGCCCGAAGATCTTTTTCCACAACACAAAAAATGCACACTCGAAGAGTTGTTTGCCACAAGCGACATCGTTACCATTCACCTCCCGGTTACCGAAGAAACGAAATCGCTGATTGATCGATCATTGTTTAAACTGATGAAGCCCCATGCCTTATTTGTCAATACCGCAAGGGCCGTTACGGTGAACAGAAACGATTTATACGATGTGTTGTCAACCCATCAAATCAAAGGTGCGATTCTCGACGTGTTCGATAATGAACCCCCCGACGAGCTGGATTATAAAATCATCGACCTGCCCAATGTCATCGCAACGCCCCATATTGCAGGCGCGACTTTTGAAGTGGAAGACCATCATGTTGACATCTTAAACAAGGCTTTGATTGACTGGCACAATAATGGCCGCAAAAACTCCAACAAAATCTATAATAAAGAAGTCCTGGCTTCCGGGATCTAAATATAAAAGGATGAATAAAAAAGAAGCATATATCGTTGTTGATATCGGGACAGGAAATGTGAGAGTGGCGGTGGTATCAGCCACAGGAGCCGTTCTCGGTGTTGCGCGCGGCGATATCCGGTATATAAGGGATGAGTTATATAAGGATGCCATTTATTTTGAACCCGATCAGTTGTGGCGTCAAATTACCGGTCTTGCCGCATTAGCATTAAAACAAGCGGGCGCGATAAACATAAAGGCGATTACCACCACCAGCCAGCGAGAAGGAATTGTATTGATATCAGCTGACGGGCGCTCATTGACCGGCTTGCCCAATATCGACCATCGCGGACGTGAATGGGAAGACAAAATTGCCGATAAGAACCAAGTGTATCAATTGGCCGGGCGTTACCCCACTTCTCTTTTTTCCGCTTATAAGCTGGAAGGCATCCGCCGCCGGCGCGCTGATCTTTGGCAACAATGCAGTTACTTTCTCAGCATCAGCGACTGGGCCGCCTTTAAATTATCGGGCGTCGCTGCCTATGAACATTCGCAGGCGTCTGAAACATTACTCTACGACGTAGCCGCGGGCACCTGGAGCGAAACACTTTTGAAGTTATTTGATTTACCGAGTTCCTATTGCCCTCGGTTGATTACTTCCGCGGAAACATATGGCCCAATCTTACCGGGCCTTGCCGCGCAATGGGGCATTGACAAATCAGCAATAGTGGTAGTGGGCGGAGGCGATACGCAACTGGCTATTAAGAGCACACAGCCTTCAGTCGACGATATTGTTATTGTGTCAGGAACTACGACCCCCATTGTAAAAATTGTTGATGATTACATTACGGATGAAAAGCGGCGCACCTGGACCAATCGGGACATCGATCCAAAGCGGTTTATTTTTGAAGCAAATGCCGGCGTCACGGGCTTAAACTATCAACGGCTGAAAGAAGTGTTTTATCCTAATGAAAGCTACGATGTGATTGAGCAGGAGTTGGGCGATCAGCCTCAGACGCTTTGCCAGGCGTCGCTGGGGTCGCTTATCGCCAGCGAAAGCAAACCCTTGTTGAACGGCGGTTTTGTTTTTCCCGTTCCGGTGTCGCATGAGCTTTCACGCAGTTCATTTGTTTGGGCCACGTTGCTCGATATTGCTTTTTCTATTGCCTCCAATTATAAAGTGCTAAAAACCTTATCAGGTCACGAGGTCGATTACATCTGGGCTTGCGGCGGCGGCTTGCAAAGCCGTGCGCTACGGCAGGCGATAGCCAACACAATCAATAAAAAAGTATTGGTACGGCAGGGCTTCGAGCAGGCCTCGGCGGTGGGCGGTGCGATGATTTGTAACCAGGCGCTCGGTCTCAAAACAAACATTGCTGATCAGCAGGTTGAAGCGGTGGCGCCACAGCCGGAATGGCTTGAAAAGTATCAGGAAATATTTGAAACCTGGAAAAAGACAAGAGCAGCATTTAAAAATACGGATGCCCCGGGTATATGAAGAAGAACTATTTTATAGGAATGGACATCGGCACCCAGGGCGCCCGCGTAGTGATGATCGATGAGGCGGGCGTGCAACTCGCCGCCAGGGAAGAAGTTTTTGAGTTAACACCGTCTTCGAGGCAGGAGCAGAACCCGGATATGTGGTGGCGCGTATGTTTTCGCTTGACAGGATTGCTTTGCAAAGAGGCGTCCGCGCAGATAAATCTCGGACAGGTAAAAGCAATTGGCGTTACGTCTACCTCCGGAACAATCATACCGGTTAACAAAAGTAATAAGCCGATACATCCTGCGATTATGTATAGCGATAAGCGGTCCGCTGCCGAAGCGGCCCGTTGTAGCGAGGCTGCTATAAGCGCCGGTGCCACAGGGTTCTCCGCTTTTAATGCTTCCTGCGGATTACCTAAAATGTGCTGGTTCCTCAAAAACGATCCGCAAAAGGTAGAACGCCTGGGAAAGTTTATCCATGCGGCAGATTTTATAACAGGCAATTTGACCGGCAATTTCGATGTAACGGATTATACAAACGCACTAAAGTCTGGTTATGATTTGCATGCATGCCGATGGCCGGCATATCTGCAATCGGTATTGGGTATTCGCCGCGAATGGTTGCAGGAGGTGGTTCCTTCGGGCACGCCTGTCGGATATCTGCGGACAGAATGGGCAAAGGCTTTTGGTTTGTCAGAACAAGTGATTGTCACAGCAGGGCTGACCGATGGCTGCGCGTCGCAGGTGGCCTCCGGCGCCGTGAATCTTGGCGACTGGAATACAACGATCGGAACAACGCTTGTAATCAAAGGGGTTTCTCAACAGGAAATAAAAGATCCGGCAGGGGCGCTCTATTGCCATCGCCATCCCGATGGGTTTTGGATGCCGGGCGGAGCAAGTAATACGGGGGCAGATTGGGTGAGCGCTCTTTTTGCAGCATCCGACCTCAGCCAGCTTTCTACGGCTGCGGCGGAGATAATTCCCGGAAAATATTTGGCCTGGCCCTTGATGGGAGTGGGCGAACGATTTCCTTTTGTAGCGCCCGCTGCGAAAGGGTTTATTCCCGAAGGCCTTAGTTTAGCTGAAAAGTTTCTAGCCTGCATGGAAGGGGTTGCGTACATGGAAAGGTTTGCGTTTGAAAGAATACGATCACTTTCGGGAGAGCAGATATCAAATATATTTTCGGCCGGTGGCGGCAGCAATAGCGATATATGGCTGAAAATAAGAAGCGCCGTTTTAAACCTGCCTGTTTATAAAATGAAAAATGTTTCAGGAGCTGTTGGAGCAGCCATTGCAGGCGCATCGAAAACCTATTTTGACTCGATTTGTTCTGCCGCCGGGGCTATGATTCAACCGGAGAAAAGTATTTATCCCACAAAAAAATGGGTAGGCCCTTATGAAGAGCGTTATCAAAAGTTTACGGAACATCTAAAAAGCAAACAATATATTCATGAGTGATCAGCAACTATTAAAAGTGTATCTGCTAAGACATGGCCAAACCGCCTGGAATGCTGATAATAACAGGTATTGTGGCCGCTCCGACATACCGCTTACAGATCTTGGAATAGAGCAGGCGGAGCAGGTGCGGGAGCAACTTAAAAATATTCACATGGATGCGGTCTATGCGTCGCCGCTGCTGAGAGCGCGTACCACCGCCGAAATCGCATCGAACCAAAAAGTGGTCACCGACGATCGGTTGATTGAAGCCGATTTTGGCCAATGGGAACAAAAAACAAGAGCCGAGTTTATAGCGGCAGACCCTCAAAGCTGGGAGGCCTGGAACCGCGATCCCGAAATCGCTAAAGCTGGAGCAACAGGTGAAACCGGCCGGCAGATTGTCGATCGTATGAATGCATTTTTTAATGAGATGACCGACCGGCACCTGGGCCAAACAATTTTAGTAACGGCGCATAACGGTGTCAACCGGCTTTACATGGCCTACAAGCTCGGCATGCCTTTAAGGAATTACCGCCAGCTGGTGCAGCACAACTCGTCGATAACCTTTTTTACCCTGGATGCCGAAGGTATTTTTACGTTAGAACATCTCAACACTAAACTTAAATAGCATGCGGTTTTATCTTTATTTGATGATGTTAGTTCTTCTGGGACCTTTTGCAACCACAGGTTGGGCGCAGGAAAACCTGCATACCATTGCCATAAATTCCCCGAAGCAACTAAAAGATTTTTTTAAATATACGGGCCGCGACATCCCGCTTATCAGCGGCCATCGGGGATGCCATATTCCTGGTTATCCGGAGAATTCAATCGAGGCCTTTGAATATGTATTGAAGCATACGGCGGCTTTTTTCGAAATCGACCCAAGGTTGACGAAAGACAGTGTGGTTGTTTTATTACACGATGCGACCCTGGACCGAACCACTAATGGGACAGGCAAATTAGCTGATTATACCTGGGCAGAAGTAAAAAAACTACGATTGAAAGATAAGGACGGCAAGATAACGCCGTACCGCATTCCCACCTTGGAAGAAGCCATTCGGTGGGCGCGTGGTAAAACCATTCTTAACTTGGATAAGAAAGATGTTCCGCCGGCGATGACTGAGCGCATCATTCAAAAAAATAACGCCGGCGCTTTTGTCATGGTTACTGTGCATAATGCGGAACAGGCGCTTTTTTACTACAACAGCGATAAAGACAGGATGATGTCGGCATTTGTAAAAACGCCGCAAGTGCTCGAAGCGTACGAGGCGGCTGGTATCCCCTGGCACAATATGATTGCCTATATCGGGTCCGAGAATAAAAAGGAAAACGATCAGATGTTTCGTTTGCTGCACCAAAGGAATGTGATGTGCATGATCTCTGCCGCGCCTGTATATGACAAGCTTGAAGCGGCTTCAGACCGTGGTGAAGCTTATCGGCAAACCTTTCAGATGGGCGCCGATATTCTCGAATCTGACCTGCCGGTGGAGTGTGCCGAAGCGATAAGGCCGCTACTTCCGGCCAGCAGCAGCAAAAGGCGTTTTTTTAAAACGGGAAAATAATACTATCCTTTTTTAGCGTTTTTGGGCAGGAAGCGCTGATCGTTTTCGTCGGAATCTTTATATTGTTTGCGCAGTTTGTTTAGCTTTCGATGCATCATTTTCCGGACGGAAGCATAAGCCGGATCAGCGTAAACGTTCTTCATTTCCTGCGGGTCTTTTGCAAGATCGTACAATTCCCATTCATCAACATCATAATAAAAATGAATTAATTTATACCGATCTGACCGGATGCCATAATGCCGTTTGGCCATATGTATCGACGGATATTCGTAATAGGTATAATACACGGCGTCTCTCCATTTTTTATTCTTGCCGGATACAAGCTTTCTAAAAGAAACGCCCTGCATGTCTTTCGGAACCGACACGCCTGCATAATCAAGAATAGTGGGTGCGAAGTCGAGGTTTTGCACCAGCGCATCCGACCGCTGGCCAGCCGGTATCTCGTTCGGATATCGCACGATCAGCGGTGTTCTCAGCGATTCTTCATAAATAAATCTTTTATCAAACCAGCCGTGCTCGCCCATATAAAATCCCTGATCTGAAGTGTAAATGACAATTGTATTTTCATCAAGGCCGTTTTTCTTTAAAAAATCCATCATCTGGCCCACACCGTCGTCGACTGCAGCTACGGTTCCCAGGTAGTCTTGCATGTAGCGCTGATAACGCCAGCGCATCAGGTCGGCCTGGCTCATAGTTGGATAATCGGTTTTGAACTTTTCCATTATCGGATTATAAACGCTGTCCCAGCGCGCGCGTTCTTCAGCCGTCATTCTGCCCAGATTGTTATTGTACGCCGCTTTGTCCCAGTTCATATACTCTTTCAATCCCAATTCATCCATCATCGCCGGTGGTATTTTGTTGTCTCCGGCCCAGTTCATGTGTTTCAGAATATTCATTTCAGCCGTTTTGGCCGCGGTGCCACGGCCGGCGTAGTCGTCGAAAAGCGTTGGAGGCTCTTTAAATTTCATGTTGGTATAAGCCTGAATATGGCGTAGGGCAGGCAACCACTCACGGTGCGGCGCTTTTTGGTGATAGAGCAGGCAAAAAGGTTTATCCTTGTCGCGGTTCTTGATCCAGTCGATCGCCATATCGGTGGTTAAATCGGTGGCATAACCAGCGAGCTGCTGTTTTTTTCCGTTGATGATAAAATCAGGATTGTAGTATTGCCCCTGATCGATCAGCACCGCCGAGTAGTCGAACCCCTGCGGAAGGCCGTCCATGTGGATTTTTCCGATTAACGCCGTTTGGTAGCCATTTTGCTGAAGCCTTTTTGCGAAATTATCCTGGTCCCAATTGAAGCGCGCCATGTTATCAATTTTTCCATTGATAAAACTATGCTTGCCTGTTAAAAGAACCGCGCGGCTGGGAGCGCAGAGCGAGTTGGTGACAGAAGCTCTCGTAAAAAGAATGCCCTCCTTTGCCAACTGATCAATATGAGGCGTTTGGTTCAAACCATAGCCGTAGGCGCTGATCGCCTGATAGCCATGGTCGTCGCTCATAATATACACGATGTTGGGGCGTTTTGAAGCCATGTTGGATTGGGCTCTTAGCGAACCGGAAAAGAGCGCGCCGGCAAAAAAAATAAAAAGCGAATTAAGGAGCAGCCTCATAAAATTTTATTTTAACAATAAGAAATCGTAATTTAAAGTGTGATATCGCGGCGAGGACTTTAAGCAGAGCAACGTCACCGTCGGGGTTAAAGATATCATTTTTGGGGCGATGCCAAGGTGTTGCTGTTAAAAATAAAAAGGGAGAAGATAAGAATATCCCCTCCGTTGTTTTACATGAGAAAAATTTTTCCGGCATTCCTATGTCCACAATTATTTGTCGCCTCTCTTATATTTAGCCACTATTTCCGATTCGCCCTGGTTGTTGGCATTAATATGAGTATAATGCTTATCATCTTTTAAGATGATGCGATAATTCACACCCAGATGGTTGCTCACTTCTGTTACGCCAAATATTTCCTTGGACTTATAGGTCTTTTTTATATTAAAAAGAACATTGGCGGGCAACAGGTCTTCGCTGTAATAACGGATGGTTTGAATCAGGTTGCCTTTACTGTCGATGGTAGCGCGCGATTGCACGCCGTCGATGATGAAAAATGCTTCGAATAGATTGCCTCTGCTACTCCAACGGATATCGTCCGCGTCTTTAAAGAGCATGCTAAAGGTTTTCTGAACTTTTTCGTTAACGGGCTCGGCGGGGGCAGCGGCAGCGCTTAAAGAAAGGGCTAAGAAGATAACTGCTGAAAAGAGTAAGTTTTTCATTTTATTGATTTTTATATATTTCGTTTATTGTTTGACAAACATACGCCCACAGCGGTCTTCAGGGCAAATACATATTGGCCAACAGCCTTTAAAATACCGGCGAACAACAGAATTCGGGCGGTGAAAGCCAAACAACAAGCATGGCTTTTTTATACGAGCTTCAATTGTAAATCGCAGTGAGCCGATAAATGTTACAGGCCGCGGGAAAAAAATTTTTGGCAATAAAAAAGCCGGAGAAAATCCGGCTTTTTAAATGAGTTTCAGTTAATGCTGTTAGAAGGTGACAGCATCGCGCAACGCTTTAATTTCATCATGTGATGATTTTAATGCCCGTTTTTGTTGGGCGATAAGTTCTTTCGTAGCTGCCATTACATCTTCGTCGTCGAGCGCCATTTGATACGCTTTCTGCGCGGCGTCTTCTCCCGCTTCGCAATTTTTTAGAACAGCCTCCCGGCTGCCGCCCGAGAAGAAAGCTTTCAGATCCATCCACGCGCGATAAAGTTTACCACTCAGCATTGAGCCATCTGCGGTTTCGCCGCCATAGGAGCGCACCATATCTGCCAGTTCGGCTTTATACTGCTCGCTTTCCATGGTCATCCTTGTAAACAAAGTTTTCAGATCAAAGTCTTGTCCTTCGTTCAACTCATCAATTGCTTTTTGATAGCCTTCAATCCGGTCGTTATTAATCTTAATTAAATCATTCAGGGCGCTGATACATGCTTCATGTGTTTTCATAATAAAGTGTTTTGAGGGTGTATAAATAAATGAAGTCCGCCCAAATTAAAAGGCCACTTCTTTTAAAGAGTGGCCCAACAACTATACCAATAGCTTTGCCAGGTTTGATAAATCAATTTCCTAACAAATCTTTTACAAATCTTAGTATTCTAATCCTGACTTATTATTAGCCTTGCTGCACGTTCGCTGCTGCAAATCCCCGTGGTCCTTTTTGAATTTCAAAAGACACTTTAAGGTTTTCGCTCAATTGAACTGATGACGAATTCACATGCACGAAAATACTTTCGCCGGTTTCGCTGTCCTTGATAAAACCATAGCCTTTGCCGGTATCAAAAAAAGTGACAACGCCAATGCGCGTTTTTTCTACCTGGTTTAATTCGTTGCTGTTGGCAACAGTAGGAGGAATATATTGCGATCGCTTCACATTCTTATCAGGAGGGGTTTCCGAAAGATTTCCGTTTTCATCGACATAGGCCATCATTTCATCGAGGCTTTTGCCTTTGTCAGTATTTTCTTTCCGTTCTAATTTTCTTTCCGCTTTTTGTTTTTTAGCGTTTCTTTTTTTCTGTTCTCTTTCTCTTTTATTCCAGGTTTCTCCCATTTAAAAAATTTAGTTGTTTAAATATGTTTTAAATAATCTGTTTAAGTTCATAATTTATTTTGTTGGAGCGCTCAACCTTGTAAAAGAAGCGCCATTAAATAAACGCGAGAGTTCCACGTCCTTCCGCTTCTCCCACTGTTCCAGGTTTTTCACATTGACAACACGCCAGAAGTTTTTCGCCTTTAATTCGTCATAATCTCTCAGTTCAACAAAAACCCCGGTAATGGTCGACCTGTCCTTAAAGTGTACATTCACGACTTTGGGGTTTGCACTTTTCGAATCTAAAAACTTCTCAATTGATGTTACATCCATACTTTTCTATTTTTTAAACTGTTATTGAGCGTGTAAATTCTGAAAAATCCGCATGCGCTTTATGCGCCAGAATATCCACTGAATCCGGCTTTCGACAAATGAATGTTTGCTTTACATACAGAACAAAGTGATGAAAGCATTCGAGGAAATGACAAACTTGTAAACAGAAAATGAGAGGAGAAGGGTGTTTACAACCGGACAAATAACTCAAACTAATGGCGCAAAGGTACGTTTTAATTTACAAATGGCATTTTATGCCAATTTATTTAACATATATATCAAGGAAGTGCAATGAATTAACTGTACATTACGGCCATTCGATGGAGGCCAATAGCTTTCCCACTTTTTTAAAAAATAATTTTATATATAATGAAGCCATTACAACAGCTTACAGATCCCACCTATAATACCAGTTACCGACCGACAAGCTACGACAGGTTTTGGCTTAAATATATGAATGATAAACGCGATCTGCCGTTTATACACTTACTTACAATTATACATTTAACGGTGGTGCCGGTGGCTGTGCTGCTTTTCACCAACCTATTGCAGGGCTGGGCTTGGTGGTTGGTAGCGATCGGTTATTTTTATGTGGCGCAATTTTATTTTAAAGGAAGGTTTGGGTTAATGTTCCACTGCCTTTGTCATCGCAAAACGTTTAAGCCCGGTATCCAGCGCAAGGCGCACGCTTATATCACCTGGATCATCTGCCCGCTGTTTGGCCACGCGCCGGAAGGGTATTTCAGCCACCACCTGGGAATGCACCACGTAGAAAACAATACCGAAGAGGATTCGAGCAGCACTATGTTTTATCAGCGCGACAGTTTTAAGAGCTTTCTTGCTTATTTTATTAATTTTATTTTATTAGGATTTAAGGAAACGTTTGAATATTTGTACAAACGAAAAAGAAAAAAGCTGTACACCAATTTCACCTGGGGCGAATGGTTGTATATTTTATTTTGCATTGTGATGTGCTTTATCAATTTAAAGGCAACGCTGGTTGTCTTTGTAATTCCGCTCCTTTTTGCAAGGTTTGTAATGATGCTGGGCAACTGGACGCAACATTCTTTCATCGATCGTTCCAACCCCGATAATATTTTTACCAACTCCATCAATTGTATCAATACAAAATATAACCATGTTTGCTGGAATGATGGTTATCATATCATTCACCATCTTCGTCCGGGGATGCATTACACCGAAATGCCGGGTGAGTTTTGGAAAAGAAAGGAAGAATTTGCGCAGAAAAAAGCCATCGTTTTTGACGGCATTCACTATCTACACGTGTTTGTATATTTAATGACAAAGAAATATCATAAACTGGCCGATAATCTTGTGAATATTGACGGTATGTTTCAAAACAGAGAGGAAGCGATCGCTATCATGCGTGAGCGCACCCGGCGATGTGTAGCCGCTTGATGATCGCAGACTATGGGAGCGAGGTGGCTGCTGCTTCGCCCAGCCGGCGCTTGCTTTTCAAATATTTATTATAAACGATTTCCTGCATTGGCCGGCCGGCTACCTTACTTTCCAGCCAGGAAATAATATCGAGATAGGCCAACGATCTTGTTTCAAACCGGTTGCCTTCGAGGTGTTTTACCTTTTCGAGAAAATGCTCAAACTCGGGCCTTAGTTGCCGCGTTGTAAATTTGAAAGAGTTGCGTAAGAACCGGAAGATTTCCTGCTCAATAATAGTCAGGTTTTTCATTCTTGACATATAGCGGAAAACCGATCTTGTCAACGAATCCATCAGCTCTAGGTTCCCCAACTCATAATGCGCCAGCAAATGCATTAATCGCGAATAACATTGCAAATCAGTACGCAGTTCCGACGAATCGTTGATGATTTTTTGGAGATAATCAATGCAGGTACTGTAATCGCCGGACAAATAATACAAGAGCGCGATTTTGTAAGTAATCACCATCACGCGGTGCTTGTCGAGAAAAAGATCGTACTCCGCCATCTTTTTTTCGATTTGCGGAATTTCCTTCAACCCCTCGCTGCAAAGCCCTGTGATATTATAAAAATTTATTTTGGCGCCCGCGATGTAAACAAAAGACTGCACCGTGAAGTTTTCATTATCCTGAACCCGCTTGGTTTGAGAAAATTCTTCAAACTCTTTTAACACACGTTTCAACGCGGCATAGTTTCTCAGGTCAAAATGCGCATTAAGCAGGCTATGATAGCCTTTGATAAGATGCCCGGTTTCTACGCGCATCATGTTCGATTTTTCCTTGAAAAGATCTACCCATTTTTGAGCATAGCGGTAATAGAGCAAAAAATCCTGCCGTATAAAGGCATACCACGTGTAGGATTGATAATAGTAAAGCCGTTCATAAAAGCCTTCCTGCTGCGCCGATCCCGATGGCAGCGATTGCCTGAAAAATTTCTTCACCTTATCTTCTTCATCTTCATTGCGCGCATGACCGTTGGCAATAAAAAAGCCGTACATCTGTAGCGACAGATTAGACAGCCGCGTGATCATATTCAGTTTCTGATTGGCTTCATTAGCTTCTTCAGAAAGATGATCGATACGGTTTTTAAAAGTGTCGGTTACGTTGAGCGCCTCGATCCTTTTTTCCAGGGAAATCAATAAGGGCAGAAAGAAAAATTTCTGATTGAGTTTCGCAACTTCCTTCGCTTTGTCAATGGCGCGCAGGCTTTGAAAAAAAAGACCTTTTTTATATAAGATATGGGCCGAATCAAAAAGTTCGTTCAACTGCAAATCGAGGCTATCATTGCTTTTTAGTAGCCGTAAACTCGCCAGCAACTCTTTGTATAAGTGAGATTTTAAATTGGAGAGCTGGGGTTTCGTGACGTTTTTCATCTTTTTAAGAATGATTTTTTCGTCGTAAGTCTCCATTTTATCCAACACATCGAAGAGTTGGATAATTTTTAGATCTTCATTGCCCGAACTGCGTCGGATATATAATTTAAAATGCCGTTTTTCTGCTTTCTCCAGCGAAAGGATCAGCTGAAATAATATATCACTTGGTTTTTTCGGCATTCAAACAAAAATAGATCTTCTGATAAATAAAACAAGAAATTCTGTTGGATATAACTAAAAAATAACCTCAAATCGCTTGATACATAAAGGCTTTGTCAAGTTTGGCACGCATTTGGTATCCATGTAATCGTTAGAAATTGGATATGCAAACATTTCGGCATAGCGTATTTTTACATTGTGATTATGATTTGAGGCGTTTGACACGAATTTTATTTTTCTAAGATTTTCATATGGCAAGCAATCGTTAGAGGTCAGTCCGTTTCTACGGAAGGACCTTTTTTTATTTGCGGGCATTTACAAAAAAAAGCGATGACCCGGGGCCATCGCTTAAGAACGAAATATTTCAAATTTTACTTGGGTTCGAGCGCCTGCTTGATGCGATCCTGCAAGTCGAGCAAATGATTTTTTGAAGCGGCATCGCGGTAGCTTCCGGCCGCGCTTCTCATTTCTGAAGCTAAGGTACGCAGTTGTCCTTTTACTACAGACATGATATCGCTGTTTACTAAATTAATTTCGAGGTCTTTTCCAAGAGCGGCCTGCTCCTGTTTGGACGGATTGGCCAGCGCTATTAATTTTTCAACTGTTGCTTTTTGAAGCTGCCTGCGATAAATATCGATTGTTTTTCTACCGGGCAATTCTGCAAATACTGCACGCCGCAGCGTTTGGAGCATTTCATCAGGTGTATAAGCGCTGCCGCCGGAAGCCGCCTGAAACCTGATTAAACGGCTCAGCGTTCCGGGGTTGATCAGTTCGCCTAAAGCCCTGTCCTGCACTTTCGCCACAACCGATAAAGGTTCTTGACCGGTGAGGGTGGCGTAGTCGTTTTTAACAAGCCAGAACGGGGTGCTAAACACATTGTTCTTCAACCAGTTCATCGCGTCTACCTGCGTAGATTTTGGCGTAAACGCATAAACAGCTCCTGTTTGTTCAATTCGCTTCGGCGTGCGCTCAATTCCTCCGATATTACGGGCCACATGGCCGGTATAGCGCACAAACTGAGATACTACTTCGTTGTAAATCGTATTCAGATTGGTATAGTCTTTATTCGATTGTTTCGTGTATTCCGGCAGGTTTACGACAATGCGTTGCAGGTTCTTAATTCCATAAGAGCTTGCCTTCATGGCGTTATTGCTGAGGTCCTCTGTCTGGCTGCGCGGGTCTTCGCGGTTGCTCTCGCCATCGCCCCACCAAAGGCGTGGATTTTTTAACTGCTCAATTGTGATTTTGTTGAGCAAAGCCACTTCATCGTCGGCCGATTTTGCCTGAGGATACCAGCGATAGCCCCATTCGATCGCCCAGGTATCATAGTCTCCAATACGCGGGAAAAGGCCTTTCTCGGCAATATGATCTTCCGGCTGCGCCACATAGTTGAAGCGGGCATAATCCATAATCGAAGGTGTGTGGCCGTGCGCTTCTACCCAGGCCTTATCTCTTAATTTTTCCACCGGAACAGTTGAAGAAGAGCCGAAATTATGTCTTAAACCCAGCGTATGTCCCACTTCGTGGCTGCTTACAAATCTGATGAGTTGTCCCATCAATTCGTCGTCAAATTCCATTTTTCGCGCTCTCGGATCAACAGCGGCTGTCTGAATCATATACCAATTGCGCACAAGGCTCATCACATTATGATACCAATTGATATGGCTTTCCATGATTTCGCCGCTGCGCGGATCATGCACATTGGGCCCGCTGGCATTTGGAATGTCAGAGGGTTTATAAACGATTGCACTATGACGCGCATCTTCCAGGCTGAAAGTGCTGTCTTCGGCGTAGGTAGGCGCCATTTTACCCACAATGGCGTTTTTAAATCCGGCTTTTTCGAAAGCCACCTGCCAGTCGTTTACGCCCTGAATAAGATAGGGCACCCATTTTTTCGGCGTGGTTGGGTCGATATAATAAACGATTTGCTTTTTAGGCTCCACCAGCTCGCCTCTTTTGTATTTTTCAATATCGGCCTCTTTCGGCTCGAGGCGATAGCGCGCGATATACCTGTATTTATCAATACCCTGCGGGTTTACATCAAAGTCGGTGATGCTTTGCGTCGTGAAATAGCCAACACGATCGTCGAAAAAGCGCGGTTGCATGGGCACTTTGGGTAGCAACACCAGCGACGTGTTCAGTTCAAAAGTTACGGGCGTGCTTACCGCGTACGGGTTGGGCGGCGTACCGGGGCGCGATACCGGCGTCTGCGTGTAGGTTTTTACGGTTTTGATTTCCAGGTTGGCCGGATAAGGTTTTGCCGCCTGTATGTAAGATTTATCTGCCTGCAGGCCGCCAAGGCCCAGCACTTTTTTCACAACCGGCGAAAAGAAGAAGTAATCGTTGTCGCCGTTGATATAATCCGTCACTTCTATAACGGCGCCTTTTTTATCGGGCGACCAGGCTTTTACTTCAAACGAGGCGCCAATGGGTTGAATATTGCTGTTCATTACATTGCGGTACATCCCTTCTGTGCTGTCGCGACCCAGTTCCTGAAAAGACATACGTTTTAAATAAACGCGGTTGTTGGGCCCTTTTTCAAAGCGAATGGTATTCGAGTTGATCTGGTCGCCTGCATAGCTTGCCCCCGTGCGAAAGCCGGCCGCTGCCTTGGAAAGCCGGGCAACCACCAAAATATCGCGTTCAAACAGCGTATCCGGAATTTCGAAATAGTATTTATTGTCAATCTTATGAACGTCAAACATGCCTTTTTCGGTAACCGCCTTGGAGGTAATTACTTCCTTATAAGGTTTCGGCTGGCCGGGAGGGCCAACCACTGCTTTTTTGGTGGTGTCTGTTTTGGCTGCCGAAGCGGCGGGCGTACTTTTTTTATTTTTTTTCTGAAGTGCGCAGCTGCTCATTTGTAGGCCTAACAAAAACAAAAAGGCCAGGGTCAAATTTCTTTGCATCATTTGAATTGGTATTAAAATCTTTTTTAAGAAAAGCGAATTTACCATTTGAGGGCCGTATTTGAACGACTATTTCTATAAACGGTTTACTTTGAGTTGAAAGTGAAGCGCCCTTGCGGCATCACACATTATTTATATAACTATCTTTGCCAGCCTTAAAAAGATATGATGACCAGCAGCGAAATAAGACAGACCTTTCTTGATTTTTTCAAAAGTAAAAATCATCAAATTGTGCCCTCGGCGCCTATTGTGGTGAAAAACGACCCCACATTAATGTTTACGAATGCGGGCATGAACCAGTTTAAAGATTATTTTCTGGGGAATAAAAAAAGCGATTATGCTCGTGTGGCCGATACTCAAAAATGCCTTCGGGTAAGCGGTAAGCACAACGACCTGGAGGAAGTAGGTGTTGACACCTATCATCACACGATGTTTGAAATGCTGGGCAACTGGAGTTTCGGCAACCCCGACCGTCCGGAAGAAGGTTATTTTAAAAAGGAAGCCATTGCCTGGAGCTGGGAACTGCTTACAGAAGTGTATAAAATAGAGAAAGACCGGCTATATGTGACGGTTTTTGAAGGCGATGCAGGCGAAGGACTTCCTTTTGATCAGGAAGCGTATGACGAATGGGCGAAATGGATCGCGCCGGAACGTATTTTAAAAGGGAATAAGAAAGATAATTTTTGGGAGATGGGCGATACCGGCCCTTGCGGCCCTTGTAGCGAAATACATGTGGATTGCCGCCCCGATGATGAACGTCAAAATGTGGATGGCAAAACCTTGGTAAATGCCGACCACCCGCAGGTCATCGAAATCTGGAACAATGTGTTTATTCAATTCAACCGAAAAAAAGACGGCAGCCTCGAAGCGTTGCCTGCCCGCCATGTTGATACAGGTATGGGCTTTGAGCGGCTTGTGAGGGTGTTGCAGAAAAAAAGCAGTAACTACGACACGGATGTTTTTACCGGCACCATAGCCGAAATAGAAAAAATTACGGGGAAAGAATATCCAGCAAACGCTTATTACGAGAAAGAAGATAAAAGTTCCTATCAGCCAAGTTTAATAAAATGGCGGGAGGCTGTTGCATTTCGTGTTCTGTCTGATCATATTCGGGCTATCAGTTTTGCCATTGCCGACGGGCAGTTGCCTTCCAACAATGGGGCTGGTTATGTAATACGCCGAATTCTGCGCCGCGCTGTTAGGTATTACTACGCTTTTTTAAACTACAAACGGCCTTTATTACATCAATTAACACCGGTTATTGCTGCACAATTTGCAACGGTTTTTCCAGAGCTAACGCATCAGCTTGTTTTTGTAGAAAAAGTTATTAAAGAAGAAGAGGAGTCTTTTTTAAGAACCCTTAGCGATGGTTTAAAACGGATAGATGATTTACTTTACAGCAAAAATGCAATTAAGCATAGGCTGAAGAATTTTCTATTGTCAAACGAAATAGATTTTTGGGAAGATCGACCTGTTAAAAATTTGAGCCAAAAAACATTAAAAATTGATTTTGGGTTAAAGAGTAATAATTTGAAGATTATTATTGAATCTATTCCCCAAACCTTCCAATCCTATGAACTTCCTAATCTTTTTTTAATTAATAAAAACTCGATTTCGCGGTATAATTTTGAGGAAACAATAAAGGATGCTGTCGGCAAAAATGATCTCAACTTTCGCCCATTTGAAATAATCAGTGGTAAAGAAGCGTTTGAGTTATATGACACATACGGTTTCCCCGCTGATTTGACACGGTTGATTGCAGCGGAAAATGGCTTTACTGTAGATGAAGCGGGTTTCGATGCCGAGATGTTGCAGCAAAAAAGCCGCTCGCGCGCAGCTACGGCGGTGGATACGGCAGATTGGGTACTGGTGGCCGAAGACCAGCCTTCCAAATTCGTAGGCTATGACGATTTGAATATTACGACCCGCATTACGAAGTATCGTAAAGTAAAAGCAAAGAATAAAGAACAATACCAGCTGGTTTTAGAAACGACGCCCTTTTATGCGGAAAGCGGCGGCCAGGTCGGTGATAAGGGCCAACTGGTTGTCGAAGGCGAAACCATCGCCGTTACCGACACTAAAAAGGAGAACGACCTGATCATTCATTTTACGGACCGCTTGCCGGCCAACCCGGGCGGTGAGGTAAACGCCATTGTTGACTTTGAAAAGCGATTAAATATCACCTACAACCATACGGCGACTCACCTGCTACATGCGGCTTTGCGCCAGGTGTTGGGCGCCCATGTTGCACAAAAAGGATCGCTTGTTTCACCAGATATGTTGCGGTTTGATCTGTCTCATTTTTCGAAAATCACAGACGAAGAGTTAAGGCAGGTTGAAATGATTGTGAACCAAAAAATCCGCGAGAACCTGGCGGTTGTTATTAAAGAAATGCGCAAGGACGAGGCGATGAAATTAGGCGCGATGGCGCTGTTTGGCGAAAAGTATGCAGACGAGGTTCGCGTGGTTACTGCCGGCACCGATTTTTCGGTAGAGCTTTGCGGGGGAACCCATGTGCCGCAAACGGGCATGATCGGGTTGTTTTTGATAACCGGAGAATCGGCCGTGGCCGCCGGCGTGCGTCGTATTGAAGCGGTAACGGGCGCCGCCGCTTTTCGTTTTATGAGCGATAAAATTGCGGCCTACAAACAGCTTTCGGAGTTGCTTAAATCGGCAAATCCGCTAAATGCCATTGAAAAATTAATTACCGAAAAATCGGCATTAGAGAAAAAAGTTGAGCGCCTTGAGGCCCGGGAATTGGTGGGTATCAGAAATGAATTGTTACAAAAAGATGAGATCATCAACCAGGTGAATTTTATTGGCGATATAGTCGAAGTAAACAACGCCGATGCTTTGAAAAAGCTATGCGGTGATCTTAAAAATCATTTGAAAGATTTTGTTGTAGTGCTCTGCGCAAATATTGGCGGTAAGCCTTTTGTAGCCGTGAGTATTGCCGATAATGTGGTTGCCGCCAGGTCGCTCGACGCCGGGCAGCTGATCAAGCAACATATCGCCCCGCTCATTAAAGGCGGCGGCGGCGGGCAAAAAACGCTGGCAACTGCTGGTGGCCAGGATGCCAGCCAACTAAAAGAGGTGATAGAAAAAGTGAAAGCATTGTTGTAGAAAGATTGAGATGTTTGTATGACGAAAAAGAGGATATCGTAAAAAGCGATATCCTCTTTTTAATAAAAAGTTACAGGTTTTTTAGTACCCTTGGTTTTGTGTTAAGGCGCCAGCGCTTCGATCTATCTGATCTTGCGGAATGGGAAAGTAAGTGTCTTTCTCTTCAAAGCTGAGCCCGGCGTAAGAACTAATGATGCTTCCTTCAAAAGCTGAAAAAGCTTCTAATGATTCTTTGGCAATTCCCCATCGCACTAAATCGAAGAATCGATGGCCTTCTAACGCCAGTTCCAGTCGCCGCTCAAAGCGGATGGCATTCAAGGCATATTCTTTAGTAGGAAAACTGCCATAAGGGCTTACCTTATACGCCGCCGCATTTACGCCATCTATCTTTTTAAAGGGTAATTTGGCCGCCCTGTTCCGAACATTATTTACCCGCGCCAAAGCATAGGGCAGGTCGTTTGTTTCGGCCGCGCATTCCGCCGCCATTAGATAGACGTCGGCCAGTCGGATGATATTTACATTTAGTCCGGTGATAGAAGAGGTAGAGGATACATTGCCGGTAAAGTCGGCCTGGTCGATCATTTGCTTATAGCCGACAAAGGGGCCGGCGAACGCGGGGTCGCGAAGCCAGCCGTCCCCGGGCATTACTCCCCAATCGTGATAAGGCACGCCTCTTCTTCCAACGGTGTAGTCCACCCTGGGATCAAACGCAATGGTTTTATCTACCGAATAATTGGTTTTATCTGCGCCGGTAAGACCGAAGTCTGATTTGTAAGGGTTTGTCCTGAAGGAATTATCCAACATGGGCAATCCTGCGGGAGTTACCCGGTAAGCGTTGACCAAATCGAAACTCGGATTAAAAAAGCCACAACAAGACACCGGCGCCGACCCATACAATCCGGCAAGCATGTCGCCGACATTTCCATTATCTCCGGTACCGTCCGGATCAATCGCGTGTTGGGCGGCGAAAATAGACTCGGGCCCGTTCTCAGTGTTTATATCAAAATTGTCTAAAAAAGGAAGGGTTTCCAGATTTGGTTTTGCTGCAATGACTTCCTTAAGCACGACTAAGGCTTCAGGAAATTTTTTCTCGTATAAGTACACTTTTCCGAGATAGGCTTTTGCCGCTATCGCGTCAACTCTTCCCACTTCTCCAAGCGGCTTATCCGTTGGTAGATTTTGAGAAGCGAATAAAAAATCTGCTTCTATTTTAGGTAAGACATCAACGTTGTTCGGAACACTTGCTGCATCGGCGGTAGAAATCGTTTCATCGATGTAGGGAATATTTTTAAATACTCTCCAAAGGAAAAAATAGTAGTGTCCGCGCAACATTCTGGCCTCTGCTTCAATTTCCTTCGCTCTTTCGCTGGTGAATACGTCGCTGCCTCCGGCTTCCTGCACGGCTTTCAGCTGCCGAAGGGTGGTGTTGCACCGGGTAACTCCTTCATAATAATTATTCCACATGGTCGACAAATGTTCATTTACACTGATGGGGTTATGCCTTTCAATGTCAAACATAACCGCCTGGTCAGAGAGCGTGCTGCCCTTGTGGGCATTGTCTGCGGCCACATCTCCAAAAAGCCATTGACTTGGCGCGGCTGCGTAATTGCCCCATGTTCCGTCGCGGTTGCCGTTCATTAAACCATATGCACCAATTAATAACCACTCCACGCCTTTTGTGTTACTCACCTGCTCATCAGTCAATTGTCCTTGCGGACTTTTTTCCAGGAAGCCTTTTCCGCAGGACAGCACTGTTGCTGTCAGTAATAGGGCGATGCTTATTTTATGTATTGTTTTCATCTGTTTAATTTTTAATTTTTTCTTTAGTCAGATAACCTGCCTGCCAGCAGACAAGGCATTCGACAAATAATCATGCTTTGCAGCATGTAAGGTTCTAATGGCTCATTTCTTGTCTTAGTATTTTTATCATTGTAGGGATCAAATCAAAGATTAGAAAGTAACGTTCAGGCCTAATAAATATTGACGAGGAACAGGGTATATGCCCATATCCACCCCCGGCGCAGTGAATGTTGATGAATACTGGCTTACTTCCGGATCCATACCGCTATAACGAGTAATAATAAATAGATTGGAAGCACTGACGTATAAGCGGAGATTAGAGATGTAGCCACCAAACATTTTATCAACCGGGAAGTTATAGCCAAGTTGTAAATTCTTCATTCGGAAAAAACTGCCATCCTGAACATAATAGCTGGATGATTGATACTCAATTGTAGGAGCTGCGGAACTTGCGGAAGGCATCATGCTGCCCGGGTTACTCACCGGATCCCAGGCATTCAACGTGCGCGTACTTACGGCTCCTGGAAACGCATAAAAGTCGGTATATTGGCGGGTGAGGTCAAAAAGTTCGTTGCCCTGAGATCCGTTAAAAAACATGTTGATGTCGAAACGTTTATACGATGCATTAAAGCTTAGGGAATAAATAAAATCGGGGTGTGGGTTTCCAATTACCGTTCGATCCTGGCCATCAATAATGCCATCGGGCACGCCATCCGGCCCTGAGATGTCTGCAAATTTAAACCCGCCGACCCTGGCTCCGGCATATCCCGCGCTGTTATCAATATCAGCTTGGTCCTTATAAATGCCGGCTACCTGGTATCCGTAGAAAGCGCCAAGTGGTGCACCCGCTTTCAAAACTGAGGTGGTAACGCCGCGCAGCGTCAGATAAGGTTGCTGTGAAACGGTTGGAGCCAATTGGATGATGTTGTTCGTATATTTTGAAAAGAAACCACCTACGTCAAACCTGAATGGATCGCTACCGCCGCCGGTGTAGTGATAATTCAAAGAAAACTCAATGCCTTTATTTTGAATATCTCCAGAGTTAATAAATGGAGAGCTACCCGTTCCTACAGCCGCCGATGGTTTGGGCACCGGATAAAGCACGCCGCTTGTTCTTCTATCAAACCAATCTATAGACCCATCCAGTTTATTATTCATAAATGAAAAATCCAGTCCGATATTAAGCGACTTTAGTTCTTCCCACTTCACAGCCTGGTTATCATAACTGTTAGTCCACAGGCCGCTGGAAAGGCCGCCGCCACCCGCTATTGGGTAGAAAGAAGCATTAATAGAGGATGCATATCTTCTCAAAAACTGAAAAGACGGGATACGCTGGTTACCTGTGATACCATAACCAGCCCTTAATTTTAAATCGCTGATCCATGGGGTAGCTTTCATAAAGCTTTCATTCGACAAGCGCCAGGCAAAACTTCCGGCGGGAAAAAGGCCGTAGCGGTTGTCCGGCCCGAAATTAGAAGATCCGTCACGGCGTAAGGTTGCCGATACGAGATATCTGTCATCGTAGTTATAATCGGCTCTTCCAAAAACAGAGAACAGCGCGCCCTCCGACCCCTGGCTGCCTGCGCTGGTAGTAGCTGCCGTGCCCAGATAATAATAATTAAGATCGCCGGTAACAAAAAAATCATTTCCGTTGCCGTCTAGCTGGCGCCATTTTGATTCTATCGCTTCCGTGCCGGCCAGCAAGGTAAGATTGTGTAGGTCGTTGAAGTTGTTTTTATAGGTCAATGTGTTCGACCAGGTCCACTCTGAACCGCTGCCCCTATATTCCCCAAGCGTGTTGTTGGTAAAGCTTGCTTCCGAGCGTTCCGGATTAGGGTATCCTATCGATATTCCATCATAAGTCTCGTATCTCACACCATAAGTACTTCTAAAATTCAGCCCTTTTGCAAACAGGATATCGGCAAAGGCACTACCGAAGAACTGGCCGCTATTATTGACATTATCTTTGGCCCGGTAAAGCACCGCCAGCGGGTTATCGGCATTTCCCATTTTGTCGCCCCTGGTGCCCGCAAAGTTGCCCATGATGTCATAAACAGGAATAATGGTTTGGATACGGTAGGCCCAGCCAATTGGAGATCCCTCGCCCTGATAAGACCCCGCTGTGTTCACATTTACGCCAAAGCCCTGGCCTTTAGTATAAGAGTATTGCATGTTTTCACCAATGGTGACTTTATCATTTAGTAATTTGAAGCTGGTATTACTACGAATGGTGTATCTCTCAAATCCGGTATACTTGAAAGTGCCGTCCTGTTTGAAATACCCGCCGCTCAACGCGTAGTTTGAGTTTTCTCCGCCGCCTAAAACACTGATCTGATAGTTTTGCATCGGAGCGTTTCGCGTAATTTCTTCAAACCAGTTGGTTCCCGCCTGGTTGGCTTTTGTAATTTGATAAAATTCGCCCGGATCCATTACATAATTGTATTTTGAAGGATCGGCATCGGAGGCTGTGATATTTTGTCCATACACATTGCCGGCTACAAGATATTCAGGCAGCGAAGGGGCGCTGGAATTGGTGCCATAGTTGGCGCCGGTGGTTTCGCTTGTACCCGGAGTAACGCCTGCATTACGAAACCGCTGATAAACATATTCCGCAAACTGTTGCGGGTTTAAAAAATCCGGAAACCGGCTCCTGTTGGGCCTTTGCGTTCCGTAATACATGTCCAGCGAAACCCTCGGCGGCCCTTTGATCCCTTTACGCGTCGTGATAATAACAACGCCGTTGTTGGCTCGCGAACCATAGATCGACGCCGCGGAGGCGTCCTTTAAAACCTGCATACTTTCAATGTCGTTGGCGTTCAACCAACTTAGTTTTCCTTCATAAGGCATCCCATCGATAATATAGAGGGGGTCATTGTTGTTGATAGTGCTAAACCCCCGGATTCGAATTTGGGGTGTGGCGCCCGGCGCACCGTCATTAATAATTTGAACGCCCGTGGCTTTACCCTGCAAAGCCTCTATTGGACTCGCCGAAGGCTGCTTCTGAAGATCCTTCATATCCACCACGGCTACCGATCCGGTAAGGTCTTTTTTACGCTGTGTGCCGTATCCGATAATCACTACGTCCTGAAGGTCGGTTGCTTCAGAGGTTAATTGCATGTCTCCATTGCCGGAGCTGGTAACAGTCAGGCTTGCCGGTACGTAGCCAATACTGCTAAAATTGATAACATCCCCCACCTTTGCGGTGATGGTATATGTTCCGTCGGCATCCGTAACCGTTCCTACCGTGCTTCCCTTGACCGTGACTGAAACATTGGGTATGGGGTTACCTTCGCCATTGGTTACCTTTCCGGTAACGGGCTGTGTTTGCGCCATGAGGCGCGCGTTGCATAGCAGGAGAATAAGGCCCACCAGCAAGCATCTTAATTTCATAGTCATAGAAATTGATTTGGGTTAGTAATAAAAAATCGTTAGCTATTTAAGAATGTTTAATACAGCAAGCGCTCAGCAATCGAGTTGAAATGTTATAGAAATTAAGGTACTAATTTTTAATGAAGATTTTCTATGTTTTTTTGGGATGAATGACCCTGTTTTCTCAAAAATTGATTAAGTGCAAGAAATTCAAATCTTTAGAATGGGCTTATTTTAATGAAAGCAAAAACACAAGAAGCGCTTCAGTAATAAGCATGGTTTACCTTCTACAGCACACGGTTTATATACACTTATTATAAATGCTTGCGCGTGCGCTATATTCATACTCTACAGTTGATGCATAATTTTTACCTTTAATCCGTATGTCACTTTTACGATTAATACCAGATAAACACGATGTGCTTCAGGACCATAATATTCCTGACCAGAAACATACGCTGAGAAGGAAGATTTATATCATCATTTTCCAGAGTGATACGCCGGCTGGGAAAGCGTTTGACATTGGCCTGTTTATACTTATCCTGGCAAATATTATTTTGCTTGTCCTCGAGAGTGTGGAGCCCATTTCAATTGGCTTTGACAAGGTTTTCAGAATTCTCGACTATGTGTTCATGGCGATCTTTACATTCGAATACCTCTTACGCCTCTACTGCGTAAGAGAAGCGCGGCGCTACGCAAAAAGTTTTTACGGTGTGATTGATGTCCTGGCAATCTTGCCTTCCTATGCCGAATTCTTTTTACCCAATTGGCATATGCTGATGATTATTCGCTCCTTCAGGCTGCTGCGCGTGTTCCGCATTTTCCGCATGGTGCGTTTCCTGGATGAAAGCCGCTATATGGTTTTTGCGCTGATCCGAAGCTTCAGCAAAATCATGGTATTTCTGTTTTTCATTGTGTTGCTTACCGTTTTTTTGGGTTCAGTCATGTATGTGCTCGAATACGAACACAATCCCGGTTTTCACAGCATCCCCCAAAGTATTTATTGGGCCATTGTCACCATTACCACCGTCGGCTATGGCGACGTGGCGCCCACTACCGCGCTGGGCAAAATTATCGCTTCCTTCATCATGATCCTGGGTTATGCTATTATCGCCGTGCCCACAGGTATCATGTCTGCTTCGCTGGTTCGCCAATATAAAGACATGGAAAATGACGACCGGGTTTGCGAACGGTGTGGCAACAAAGACCATGCGGCAGACGCAGTGTATTGCAAAAACTGCGGCTCACGGCTGACCAAACTAAAAAGCCAGGAACCTAAATCTTAACAATTCCGAAACACTTCGTATTTGGCGCATTACCGTATCTTTGAAATACGAAACTTAACGTAGTTCTTGGTTTAGAACCATATCAGTTTCTATCTCACTAAATAAAAAATACAAATGAAAAAAATATTGATTGGAGCCGCCTTGGCATTACCCTTCCTGCTAAATGCGCAGGAACAACAAGCCGATAAAAACATCGAGCGTATCATTATTACAAAGAAAGACGGGGCAGATGAAAAGCTTAATATCGTGGTCGATGGCGATAAAATTATGCTCAATGGCAAGCCGCTGGAAGAAGGTGAAAACGGGGACGTGACGGTGAAACGTTTAAAAATAAAAGACCTTAACACCTTCAACTGGTCGCCGGAAGTTGGCAACGCGGGTCAAAATTTTAATATGATGTTCGACCGTTCGCCCAACAAAGCGATGCTGGGTGTAACCACGGATAAGTCGGATGAAGGAGCAAAAGTGATGAACGTAGCCAAAGAAACCGCTGCCGAAAAAGCCGGTTTAAAAGAGGGTGATATTATTACGGCCGTCGATGGCAACGCGATTAGCACGCCCAGCGAACTTTCTGACGCGCTGAAGGATAAAAAGCCCGGAGACAAAGCTTCGATTACTTTTTTACGCGATGGAAAATCTCATACCGTAACAGCGACGCTTACCAAATGGACGGCCCCCGCGATGATATGGCGTGGAAATGGCAATATGAATCATTCTGCTCCGGAAATAGACCTGGAAGAACTCATGTCCCGCATTCCGCGGAACTTCGAGAACCGAGGAAATAATTTTAGTTTTAGATATGGATTGCCGGCCGGCGGCCCTACCTTAGGTATTAAAATTCAGGACGTTGAAAAAGGTGACGGCGTAAAAATAATTGGCGTGGACAAAGGATCGGACGCCGACAAGGCCGGGCTGAAAGAGGGCGACCTTATTAAAGAGGCCAACGGAAATGCCATAAAGGGAACCAACGATCTTTTAGCTGAAAAAAGAAAGGCCGAAGCCGGCGATACGTTGAAATTAAAGGTAGAGAGAAACGGCAGGCCGCAAACCATTGATGTTACTTTAAGTAAAAAGATAAAAACTGCCGAATTATAAAAAGGATTTGATTTTCTGATTGTTGGATAGTTCGTTTTTGTTAGGCGCGGCGTTAGCCGCAAAAGTTAAGTTGTAAGGAAGGATTTCTCAAGCCGGTAGCTCAATAATTGCTGCCGGCTTTTTTTGCATGTTATCAAAAGCGCCCGGCCAACTGCGCCGTAAAAGGCTGCGCGCAGTTTTTAACAAAGCAATTCTGAGCGCTTTGCGGCTTAAGTCGCAATTCCTGCTTATTTTTACGGCCTTAAAATGAATACAATAAGCGAACAATACGAAGTGGTGATTGGCCTTGAAGTGCACGCCCAATTACTCACTCAGAGTAAACTTTTCTGTGGAGACAGCATTGCTTTTGGTGCCGACGCCAACACCCATGTTAGCCCCGTAACCCTGGCTCACCCGGGTAGTTTACCCAAAATGAACCGCGAAGCCATCGCCCATGCGGTAAAAATGGGCCTGGCCTGTCACTGTGAGATTGAGCAAAAAAATTATTTTGCCCGTAAAAATTACTTTTACCCCGACCTGCCAAAAGGCTACCAGATTTCGCAGCACACCACCCCGATTTGTAAAAACGGCTACGTGTCTATCAAAACGGAAGCCGGAAAAAAAGAGGTAAGGCTCAACCGCATTCACATGGAAGAAGATGCGGGTAAAAGTTTACACGATGTCAACGAATCGAACACGGCTGTGGATTATAACCGCGCGGGCACGCCGCTTATTGAAATTGTAACCGAACCGGATCTACGCAGCAGCGAGGAAGCTTTTGCTTATGTGAGCGAACTGCGGAAAATGGTGCGCTATCTGGGCGTTTGCGATGGTAATATGGAAGAAGGCAGCATGCGCTGCGATGCTAATATTTCTGTAAGAAAACGCGGCGACGAAAAGCTGGGCACCAAGGTGGAAGTAAAAAATCTCAATTCGATCAGAAACGTTAAAAGAGCGATCGATTTTGAAGCGCAACGCCTTATTAAAAAGCTCGAAGCTGGCGAAACCATCCGGCAGCAAACGCGGAGCTTCGATGCCCACAACGGAACCACTTTTGCGATAAGAGATAAAGAAGATGCAGAAGATTACCGCTATTTCCCCGATCCGGATCTGACGCCCTTTGACCTGAAAAGTGAGTTTATTGAGTCGATCAGGGCTGAAATCCCCGCGCTGCCTGCTGAGCGCGTTCACACCTACATTCATCAATACGGCTTGTCAGAATACGACGCAACGGTGCTAACGGAAGAAAAGGATGTTGCCGATTATTTCGAAGCCGCGATCGGCCACACTCAAAATTATAAGGCAGTTGCCAATTGGATGCTGGGGCCGGTAAAGAGTTTTTTAAACGAGCAGTCGCAACCTATATCCGGCTTTGTTTTGCAGCCGGCGCAAGTTGCAGCGCTCATTAAATGCGTTGACGACGGAAAACTCAGTTTTTCCACGGCCTCAACGCGGCTCTTTCAATTACTAATTCAAAACCCCACCGCCGCACCCGATGCGTTGGCAGCGCAACACAATTTGATACAGCAGTCCGACGCTTCTGCACTGGAACCCGTTGTGGATGCTGTTTTAGAACAATTGGCGGATAAAGTTGTTGCCTATAAAAAAGGAAAGAAAGGCCTCCTGGCTTTGTTCGTGGGCGAGGTGATGAAGCGAACCAAAGGAAAGGCCGATCCTAAAAAGACCAACGAAATCATTCTCGAAAAACTAAAATAGCCGTTGCCCGGTGCATAGCCGCCGCAGACGCGCTCACAATATATGAAGCAGTTAATTATTTTAAGCGTAGCCCTGTTTTCTTTAGCGGCTTGCAATCAGGAGCAAAAACATTCTTTTAAGATTTCCGGGAAAATAGCGAATACCAGCGGCCGACAGATTTACCTGGAAGAAGTGCCGATTGGCACCATGCGCCCCGTAATCGTCGATTCTGCTGCGCTCGATAAAGACGGCCGTTTCGAGATCGAAACAGAAACGGGAGAGGCAACAATTTATAACCTTCGAATCGATCAAAATACCTATCCTGTGGCGTCGCTTATCAATGACAAGCCATCGGTTGAAATTGAGGTGGTTATGAACGCCGAAAACAACCAGCTTCCCGAAAAGTATGAAGTAAAAGGGTCGCCCGCGAGCCAAAAGATGAAGGATTTTTTATTTGCTTTTAATGATAAACTGCAAAACATTTTCGAGGGCGTTTCCAAAATTGATAGCCTGAGCGCAAAAGGCACGCCCGACAGTACCATTGCGCCGTTGCTACAGGCGAGCAAGGCTGATATGGATGCCGCGAAAAATTATGTTTTAGATGAAATGAAAAAATCGGACAACCCCGCGTTGACGATCTATATGCTCGGCTTTTATCAAAGTTCTACCGGTAACCCCGCGCTCGGCCTCGAACCGCTGAGCAATGAGCAGGTAAACGGAATCATTGCTGATGTGATTCAGAAGAATCCCGGCCACACCGGCATGGTAGCGTTGCAGAAAGAATTGCAATCGCAGCAAAATAGTACGGCACAAGGCGGTTGGGTCGGCAAGCCTGCCCCCGATTTCACGCTTCCCGATGTGAACGGCAACCCCGTTGCGCTGAGTTCGTTCAAGGGAAAATATGTATTGCTCGATTTTTGGGCAAGCTGGTGCAAACCCTGCCGTATCGAAAATCCGAATATCGTTGAGGCGTATAATAAATTTAAGAATAAAAATTTCACTGTTGTGGGCGTTTCCTTAGACCAGGCTAAAAATGCGTGGCTAAAAGCGATTAAGGATGACGAACTAACATGGCCGCACCTCAGCGATCTCAGGTTTTGGGAATCTCCGGTGGTGGCGTTATATGGTTTTGAAGGAATCCCTTTCAATGTGCTGATTGATCCGCAGGGCAAGATCATTGCCGAGGGGCTGCGCGGGCGCTTTTTAGAATCGAAGCTGGAAGAAGTGCTGAATTAGAGCGGGTTGAAACGGGAGCGGCGAATTTTATTGAACTATATTAAGTGCTGGTTAAGAACTATTCTTGTAAATTTGCATTTCTTTTTCCAAGTATATGAGCGATCCAATTAAACACGAATGCGGACTAGCCTTCATCCGGCTTCGCAAAAGTTTTTCCCATTATTTGAAGGAATACGGAACCGTCATGTGGGGCCTGAATAAGTTGTACCTGCTGATGGAAAAGCAGCACAACAGGGGGCAGGACGGCGCCGGAGTGGCAGCGATAAAATTAAATGTAGAACCGGGACACCCCTTTATGCACCGGATCCGAAGTGCCCAGCCGCAGGCGATCGCTTCTTTATTTCAGAATATTGCCGAGGAGGTCAACGAACTCACTAAGTATAATCCCGACATTATCAATCATCCCGGCCTGATGAAAGGCCATGTAAAGTTTCTGGGCGAATTGTTACTCGGACATTTGCGCTACGGAACGCAGGGAAAAAATAATTCGGAGTTTTGCCATCCTTTCTTAAAAAGGCATACGATTTCTACCCGCAACCTGGCGTTAGCGGGTAATTTTAATTTGGTGAATACCGAAGAGCTGTTCACTAAGTTGGGCATCGAGCCCGGTCCTTTTCAAAAGCAAAGCGACCTTGCGGCGATGATGGAAATCGTGCACAAACACCTGGTGGAAGCCGACGAAGCTGCTCCTGCCAAGCCCAATATAAAACAGGTATTGAAAGATGTCATCCCGCAATTTGACGGAGGTTTTTCGGTAGGCGGCGTGACGGGCGACGGCGTGGGATTTGTTTTCCGCGATCCCCATGGCATCAGGCCATGCTATTACTACGTTGATGACGATGTTATTGTGGCGGCTTCCGAAAGAGCGGCGATCAGAACGGCGTTTAATGTTGGTGAAAACGCGGTAAAAGAACTGATGCCCGGCAACGCGCTCATCGTTCAGGAAGACGGAAGTTTTGAAATTGACGAGGTGGTAACGCCCAAAGAGCGCAAAGCCTGCAGTTTTGAACGAATCTATTTTTCGCGCGGCAGCGATGAAAAAATTTATAAGGAAAGAAAAGCGCTGGGCTTCAACCTCAGCGAGCAGGTTTTGAACGCGATCAACTTCGACCTGAAGAATACCATCTTTTCATATATCCCCAACACAGCTGAAGTTGCTTTTCTCGGTTTGCAGAAAGGCATGCAGATGTATTTGAATCAAATCAAAATTGATCGGATTTTAAGCTGGGGAAAAGATTATGATGAAGAAAAGCTGAGCGAAATGATCAATCGCCGCATCCGCGTGGGCAAAATCGCGATTAAGGATGTGAAAATGCGCACCTTTATTACCGAAGATGCCAGCCGCAACGAAATGGTGCAGCACGTTTATGATGTAACCTACGGAACGGTAAGGCCGGGTATCGACACGATCGTTGTTATCGATGATTCTATTGTAAGAGGTACTACGCTTAAACAAAGCATTATCAAAATGCTGGCCCGCCTCAAACCGAAAAAAATACTGATCTTATCGTCGGCGCCTCAAATACGCTACCCCGATTGTTATGGAATCGACATGAGCAAAATGGGCGATTTTATCGCATTTAATGCGGCGGTGGAAATTTTGAAAGACAGGGGCAAGGAACAATTATTACAAGACCTCTGGCAGAAATGTAAGGACCTGAAGGCAGAAGGTTTGCTACACACAGAAAATGTGGTGCAGCAGATTTATAAAAGCAGCACCAGTACTGAAATTTCGTATAAGATTGCAGAAATGATCACGCCTAAAGGGCTTGAAATTCCGGTTCAGGTAATTTTTCAAAGCATCGAAGACCTGCACAAAGCCTGCCCTAACAACCTCGGCGATTGGTATTTTACCGGCAACTATCCAACATCAGGTGGAAACCGCGTGGTGAACCAGGCGTTCATGAATTATATGGAAGGCAAAAACGAAAGAGGATACTAAGCAATTATATATTTTGATGAAAGCCCCGCAAGTGCTCAGCAAGCGGGGCTTTTATGTATGCGGGATGGGATTATATTTGCAGCAGGATAGAATAACAGAAGCGTTAAGAAAGATTAATTAGCGTGAAGCACGGTTAAATTTTTTGAAAAAGCAATGCTGAAAGCGATAATTTTGCCGACTATTTGAAAAGATTTTTATGAAGACATTGATTATTATCCGTCATGCCAAAGCAGAGCAGGGACATGGGACAGACAGCATGCGCCGCCTTACAGAAAGGGGCCATCAAAACGCGGCTTTAATGGCGGCCCGCCTTGTTGAAAAAGGGTATAAGATAGACAAGATTTTTGTAAGCCCTTCAGAGCGTACCAAAGAAACAGCAGTTTATTTTGCCGAGGCGAATCATTTAGAACCCAATGACATCAAGTATTTTGACGATTTATATCTGGGCGATACCTTACAAATTACGGAGACCGTAAACTGGTTGCAGGAAAATATTCAGACACTCGCGGTAATTGGCCATAACCCCGGCGTCACCAATTTTACCAATGATATAACGGGCTCAGAAATTGAGTCGCTGCCCACATGCGGCATTGCTGTTATGCATATTGATTGCGATGACTGGCAGGATTTTAACGAAGCAGACAAAACCCTGGTTGAGGTAATGTCTCCAAAAGATTAGCAGGATAGCGATAGTTAGCCGCATCAAAATTTTTCCTAAAAAATGGGACAGAAAAAACTGATCCGCTTTGCGGAATTAAACACTTTTGCCAACGTGCTTCAGTTTCCGGAAAATATCGGGGGGCAATGGGCTGCGCATTTTGGAAACCAAAATCCGCTCATTTTAGAATTGGCTTGCGGAAAAGGAGAATATGCTTTAGGCCTCGCCAAATTGTATCCTCAGAAAAATGCTATTGGCGTCGATATCAAAGGCAACCGTTTGTGGGTGGGCGCGAAAAAAGCTTTGCAGCAGGGGCTTAAAAATGTGGCCTATCTACGTGCACAAATTGAACAGCTTAATCAATATTTCTCGCCCCATGAAGCAGATGAAATCTGGATCACTTTTCCTGATCCGCAGCTGCGTTATTCTAAAGCGAAAAAGAGGTTGACGCATCCCCGTTTCCTGCGCGTGTACCAGGAAGTAATAAAACCTGGGGGAAAAATACATTTGAAAACCGATAGCCCGGATCTTTACAGGTTTACAAAGGAAGTAATCGACAGGTATGACTGTAACCTGATCACCGATATCAATGATCTTTATCAGCAGGAAAACATATCCGAAGAGCTTAAAATAAAAACACATTACGAGGCACTCGATATTGCGCAAAGTAGCCGCATTCACTATTTATGCTTTACTTTACCTGAGGATTTGGGCGGCGTTGAAAAAGACGCGGCGCTAAAAGAAGCCATCAGGTATGAATTGGATAGAGGGTGAGCATTACTATATAAACCCCAGCGGCTTGGTTGTACTTACCGAGCGTTTTTTGCGGGAGCGGGGCTACTGTTGCGGTAGCGGCTGTCGCCATTGTCCTTTCGACTATATAAAAGTTCCCGAACCGAAAAGAAGTTTGCTGCGCCATGAACGAAATCAGAAAGAAAAAGAATAATCCCGCTAAGATCAAAGCGATCCAACCATCCGGGAAAGCCGACCAGGGCTTTTTCGAGCAGGTTTTTGAGATTGCCCGCCAGATTCCCAAAGGCCGCGTTACCTCTTACGGCGCTATAGCGAAGTGTATCGGCACGGGTAAATCGGCGCGACTTGTTGGCTGGGCCATGAATGGCAGCAGCAAAGCTAAGCCTAAAGTTCCGGCACACCGCGTGGTGAACAGCGCCGGGCGGCTTTCGGGCAAACTGGCTTTTAAAACCCCCACTTTGATGGAAGAACTGCTGGCAAAAGAAGGCGTTTCCGTTAAGAATGATAAGGTGGGGGATTTTAGAAAAATTTTCTGGAATCCGATGGAAGAACTGTAAATTCGCGCCTTCAAAAATGTTTGTGCCTTTACATAATCAGCGCTCGTTGCGCTTTCGGCGGTGGAGCCGGAAGTCTTATGCCGCGTTTCACAGCATTGGCAAACATGTTACCATTGGCAACCTCAAGAATATTGTGGCAGACACCCTGCTCGGTAAGCAGAAAAACGGGCCATCTTTTCCAACAGGCAACACTGATATAGAAACGAACGGGGAAGCTTCCCTCCTTCCCGAAGAGCAGCAGGATCTGATGCAGGAAATTATTTCCCCGGTGCCCGTGCGTGTTCCTGCAGAGCAAGCGAACCCAACCCGTTATAAATTTTATTTATGGCCAACAGCAAACGATGCTGTTGGCTTTTTTTATGTGCTAAAAACAGTTTTTTAAAATGAAGAAAGGCTTTATCTCATGGCTTGGCTTAATGCAGATCATTACAGCTTTTAACAGCGCCGATGCGCAGCAAACCACGCTCGATCCGGTAACCATTACCTCATCGCTGTCAGAAAAACGCAGCTCCGAAACGGGCCGGAATATGACGATTATTAACGGCAGCGATATTGCCAAATTACCCGTGCATTCGTTAGATGAATTGCTAAAATATGTGCCCGGTATTGAAGTGCAGTCGCGGGGCCCGCAGGGCGCCCAAAGCGATATCAGCATCCGCGGCGGCACTTACCAGCAGGTGTTAGTGGTACTCGATGGATTGCGTATCAATGATCCCAATTCAGGACATTTTTCTGCTTACATTCCCATAACACCGGCGCAAATCGACCGGATTGAAATCTTAAAAGGTGCGTCTGCTGCGATCTATGGTTCAGATGCTGTGGGCGGCGTAATCAATATTGTTACAAAAGCATTTAACGCGCAAAATCAACAAAAGGATAAACTGCTAAACGGGCAGTTGGCCCTCGGCGAATACAACCTGGTAAATACGAATGTTGGCGGATTTGTTCGTGCCGGAAAATGGAGCGTTGATGCGGGGTTATTGTCTAACCATGCTACCGGTGTACAAAAAGTGGGTACGCGTGGGTTCTTTCATAATACCACCGCGTCGGCAGGCTTTAATGTAAGGTTGAATGAATATTGGAATCTCTCGGCCCGCTCTGTTTATGATCATCGTGATTTTGACGCGCAAAATTTTTATACAACTTATCTTTCCGACACCGCGACGGAGTTGGTAAAAAGCTGGTGGCATCAGGCGCGGTTGAGTTACCAAAAAAACAAATCGGGTCTGAGCATTGATGCCGGGTATAAAACTTTAAGCGATCAGTATGCTTTCAACAGCATTTCTCCCGCCAATCAAAACGAGTCAAAATTATTTCAATCGTTATTATTATTTCATCAGCAACTGGGGCAGCAAACATTGCTGACAACAGGGTTTAATTTTCAGAACCGGGCCATTGTTTCTAACGACCGGGGCACCCATAGCCTGAATATTGCCGCGCCTTTTGCCAGCCTGACGCAGCAAATTGGCGACCATTTCAATTTGATGCCCTCGCTGCGGGTTGAATGGATTGGAAATAATCAGGCAGAGATACTGCCGCAACTCAATGCATCGCTTCGGCTTAAAGATGTGCAGCTGCGCGCAAGTGGCGGCCGCACCGTACGCGCCGCTGAGTTTACCGAAAGATATAATAATTATAACAGGCAAACGCCTATTGGCAGAAGTATCGGCAATCCCTGGCTGACGCCGGAAGTGTCGTGGGGATATGAAGCCGGCTTCGACTGGTTTTCAAAAGGTGTACTTAAGGTGTCGTCGACTGTTTTCCAACGCTTTCACAGTAAACTGATTGATTGGGTGTTTACCCCCTACGACGCAATGCCGCGAAAAGACAATCTCACACCGGGAACGGATTATTACCTGGCTACCAATATTGCCAGGATTAATACTACAGGCTTTGAAACGGATGTTCAGTACCGTGCCCGTTTTGCTGAAAAGCAAATGCTTTTCTTAAACGCAGGCATGGTGTGGCTGTATAGTAAAAGCAGCGAAGCAAACCCTTCTTTCTACACTTCGTCGCACGCCCGGTTTTTAAGTAATTTCAACCTGCAATATGAAGTGGGTAAATGGGGGGTGAGTCTTACCGGCCTTTATAAAGTACGCAATCAACAACAGGCGCCTGCGATCAACGCACATATTAGCAAAGATTATTTTTTGCTGAACGCAAGAGCGAAATATAGTTTTCTTAAAGATCGGTTGGCCGCATTTGCACAGGTGGATAACGTATTGGATCGGAATTATAGCGATCTTTTGGGATCGGTAATGCCCGGCCGTTGGCTACAAGGCGGCATTAGTTTCAGCTGTTTCTAAAAACGCAAAAACAACAGGCATATAAATAAGAAAGCCGGCGCATCATGGCCGGCTTTCCTGTTTTCGTTATAAAGTTAAAAGCGTTTCTTCTTAAAATTATTTCCGCCGCTGTTACCATTGCGCCGGTTACCATTGTTGTTATTGGTATTCCCGTTGCGCTGCTGGTATTTATTTCTTTTGCCAAAATTGCTTTTGGTATTTTCCTGCTGCATGCGGTATGCTTTTACATAAGGAGTGTTGGTAAATTCCAGCTGCCCATCGGTAATACTGTTCAGCTCACTTTGAATAGCGTCGTCATGTACTACTTCTTTATGCCAGTTGTTATAAGCCAGTTTCATGTAATAGGCAATGGCATTGGCAAATCCCTGGCGCTTGTCAGGATCCTGCTCGGCCAGCGCTTTGGTAATCACGTCCTCTAAATTTTTCCCTAAATGAGAAAATCGCGATGAGCGCTTCGGGTAAGGAATCGGTTGCGGTTTTGCCCGCAAGGTTTCGCGGGTAGGCGTTGGATAGGGCGATTCAACATCGATCTTGAAATCGGCAATTAAAAATAAATGATCCCAAAGCTTGTGCCTGAAATCTTCCACGTTTTTCAAATGCGGATTTAAAAATCCCATCAATTCAATAACAGCCTCAGTATTTTTTTGCCTTCTCTCCGGATCTTCTATTGTTAAAATATGTTCCACCATCTTTTGTACATGGCGCCCATACTCGCGCATTGCCAGGTGGTTTCTCGTTGTATTATATTCCATAAAAATGTTTGGTAAAAAATGTATCTGCAACTTACTTTTTTGCGTGGTGTTATACCTTTGCAGCTATCTGGCAAAGATATGGGAAAAACCGGGATTATATAATAATGGCTATAATATTAGACGCAAGCGATTTTTACTTAGATACTTATACAGGCGACTTGGAAGTCAGGCTATTTAAAGCGCTGGCAGCGAGATTGCCTGGATTTCAATTTTTGTATCCCGCAAAGCCCGGCTTTTCAGGGCCGGCGGCTTCTAACCTGCAGGCGGTTCCCTTTCCGGCGGACCGTGGTTTTTTTCAAACGCTGGCCTTGCAGAAATGGCTAAAGGCGCAAAATGCCACTCATTTTATAAGTTTTAACCGTACTGTAAAAGCCAATTCCGATCTCCGCCGCCTATTTATTATCAAAGACGCAGCTGCCTGGGCCAATGAAAAAGCTATAAAAAATGCAGACGCGTTGGGTATTGTTTCGAGCGGGCTTTTTAATCAGTTTGTAAAAAAATATCCTGAATATCGCTCCAAAGCCGTGTTGTTAGAAGCGCTGATGGCTGCTTCGCAGGCAACCGAAGCGACCTATGATGTTAAGGAAAAGTTGACTTCTGGTAAAGAGTATTTTGCGATTGCTGATTTTGGGCTTTCCCGCGAAAAGCTGACAACAGTTTTGAAGGGTTTTTCTGCTTTTAAAAAACGGCAGCAAAGCAACTGGAAACTGTTGGTGGTATTAAGAGAGCGCGAAGGTTTAAGCCGCGAAGCGGCGGCGCAGCTCGTTTCGAACTATAAGTACCGCGAAGATGTGGTACTGACGGACAACCAGTTTTTTGCAGAAAAAATAGCCAGGGCTTACACCGTTATCACGCTTACCAGTGAAGAGGTTTTTCCTTCAATTGCAGTAGAAGCGTTAAGCAGCCGCACGCCGGTAGCTGCGATAAAAACCGAAACCATTGAAAATTTGCTCGGCGCTGCTGCCGTTTATCTGCAAAAAGCCGACAGCGAAGCCATTGGCGATATGCTAATGACCATGTATAAAGGCGAAACTTTTCGAAAAAATCTGATTAAAAAGATGGACGCCATTACTTACCCCCAAAATTTGGATGAAACGGCTGCCATGCTACTGAACCGTCAGTAAAAATACTCTACGGCTTTATTTGCTTAATTTTGCGCCTGAACTGGAACAGGCGGTTGCCTGTTGCGGGCTAGAAAGTATAAAATATACGGGTGAAACGCTCATTATAAAATTTACATTTTTATCACCAGAGGAATGAAAATTTTATACCTGAAGAGTTCCATTCGACCATAAAAATAAAAAAGTAAAAGGATGAAAAAATCAACAATAACAATTGATGTGGCGATGGATGAAAACCGTGTTCCGGACAGCATACAATGGAGCGCTACTGAAAGCACAGCTGATAAAGCGCAGAAAGCAAAAGCGATGATGATATCTTTTTGGGATGGCGCTGACAAAGCGGCGTTGCGTATTGACTTGTGGACGAAAGACATGATGATCGATGAAATGGCTGATTTTTTTTATCAGACTTTAATGACGATGGCCGACACCTACGGCAGGGCCACTAAATACAGCGATCAGGTGGTGGATATGAAGACTTTCGCGAAAGATTTTTATAAGAAATTCCAGGCAAAACAGCTGGAAGATAACAAGGCAGGCTAAAAAAGCCGGATCGAATTATGTTAAAAACTAAAATTTGTTATCATCAAACTTAAAGAACTAATTGTTTTCGAAGATGAAAACATCGTAGCGTTGAATAAGCCGCCTGGCATGCTTTCTATTCCCGACCGGGAAGGAAAAGAATCCAGTTTAAAGGATTATCTGAAAGAAGCGTATGGCGACATTTTTACGGTGCACCGGCTCGATAAGGAAACCAGCGGCCTGATCATTTTTGCGAAAACCCCGGCTGCCCACAAACATTTCAGCAGGCAGTTTGAGGAAAGAAAAACCGTTAAAATATACCTGGGACTATTGATCGGATCACTTCCGAACGACGAAGGCCGCATAGATGCGCCGATTGCTGAAAACATGGCAAAACGCGGCACTATGTTGATTCATAAACGCGGAAAACCTGCGCTAACTGATTATCATTTGTTAAAGGAACTCAAAATGTATAGTTGGGTTCAGTTCCGTATTCACACGGGCCGCACCCATCAAATACGCGTGCACGCGAAAGAGCTCGGCGCCCCGCTCGTGGGCGACCCCATTTACGGCGATGGAAAGCCCGTTTTGCTTTCTTCTTTTAAAAGCAAATTCAAACTTAGTAAAGACGTGCTGGAAGAAAAGCCGCTGCTGAACCGCCTCGCGCTGCATGCATTTCAACTAAAAATAACTGATGAAGACGGCAACTGGATAGAACTGGAAGCGCCTTTACATAAAGACTTAAAAGTTACGGTTTTACAACTTGAAAAATATTTGAAGAAATAGCAGACGAAGAACGAGTGAGATCTAACGCGAAGAAAAGGACGAATTGAAGCGTAGGGCGGGCGAGGCCTATTTTTTATATGTCGTCGTAACCTGGCAATGTGGATTCGCATTTTTTCCAAAAACATCCTGTTGCGCATGGCGGATTTTTCCCGTCTTTTATGTTCGTGAAGATTTAAGAGAACATTTTGAAAGTTATCGGAATAGATTTTGAGGAGATTTATATTTTTAAAGTGCGATATTTTAAGCATTTTTGAATTTATAAACCAAAAGCGGGACATTTTTTGATGTTTGAGAGAAATGCAAAGCCGATTATTTCGGTATTAGTGTCGACCTATAACTGGCCCCAGGCACTAAATCTTTGTTTGTTATCTATTGAGAATCAATCTGAAAAACCTTTCGAGGTAATTATTGCAGATGATGGATCAACGATAGCAACAAAGGAGCTGATCGATAATTTTAGAAAAAGATCTTCACTCAATATAAAGCATGTGTGGCACGAAGACAAGGGATTTAGGCTGGCCAAGATAAGGAATATGGCCATTGCTCAGGCCTCGGGCGACTATATTGTGCAGGTGGACGGGGATATTATTTTACACCGGCACTTTATAAAAGATCATAAGTCTTTTGCAAAAAAGAACTCTTTTGTAAGAGCCAGCCGGATTTACATTAATGAACTCGTATCGGAGCAGATGATAGAAAGCGGAGCGTATAAAGTGAGTGTGTTCAGCAAAGGTATCAGCAACTTTTTTAGTGGGTTGAGAATTCCTTTTATCCGGAGGTTTTTTGAACATAATTATAAGGTAAAAGGCCTGGAGCGTTATGAAATTCACGGATGTAATATGGCGTATTGGCGGGCTGACGCGATCGAGGTAAATGGTTATAACGAGGCTTTTGAAGGTTGGGGGCCGGAAGATAAGGAGTTCGTTGTGAGAATGCTCAACAGTGGTAAAGTCAGGCGATTTCTGAAAGGCGGAGGCATCGCGTTTCATTTGTATCACAAAGAAAGTTCGCGGGCATTTCAGGAAGCTAATCAGCGTTTACTCGATGACGCCATCGGGCAAAACAAAAAAAAATGTAAACAGGGAATCGATCAATATTTGAAATAAAAAGAATTAATAACCGCAATAGGGCAACAATCTGTGCCGCGGCGATTAAATCAATCTATAGAAAAATAAAGATATACGAATGAAAAGGAACGTAACCACCACCTTGGTTATTTCTACTTACAACTGGCCGGAAGCTCTTGAGCTGGTATTGCGGAGCACTTTTAGGCAAACAACCCTGCCGGATGAAATCATCATTGCAGACGACGGTTCGGGCTTGGGCACGCGCAAACTGATTGAAGGATTGAAGCAGGAAAGCCCGATTCCGATCAGGCATTTTTGGCACGAAGACAAAGGTTTTAGAAAAACAGTGATTATGAATAAAGCAATCGCCGCAGCAACCGGAGATTATATTATTCAGATCGATGGCGACATCTTACTTCATTCAAAGTTTATTGCAGATCATATCAATGAAGCGGAAAAGGGTTACTATATCAGGGGAAGCAGAGCGCTGCTTTCCCCATCCAAAACCTTCTCTGTTTTTAGCACCAAAAAATTGCATATCCACGCGTTAAGCATGGGCGTGACCAATCGCATTAACGCTTCCCGCTGGCCACTTTTGTCAAAGGTTTTATCCAAAAACAGGTATAAGTCCAATAATCTTAAAGGGTGTAATTTTTCTTTTTGGAAGGAAGATTTTATTGCTGTGAACGGTTATAACAACGATTTAGAGGGATGGGGCCATGAAGACATAGAATTGGCTGCCAGGTTGACGAATATTGATATAAAACAACGGAAACTTAAAATGAAAGCCGTGTGTTTTCATTTGCATCATGAAATTAATTCGCGGCACAACCAATCCATCAACTACAATAAATATCTTGAAGTGGTGAAGTATAAGGTGGTTAAATGTAAACTGGGATTGGAGCTGCTCTGATAAGGCGCTCCAATCCGCGTTGAGTTTATAATTGATTGATGACAGCCTTCAACCTGGATAAAATCAGGTCCCACGCATAATTGTTTTCTACGTAATTTTTCGCTTTTATGCTGTTCTCTTCCAGTACCCCTGGAGCGGAGGCTAAGACATTGAGTTTTTCTACAAAATCCGTTTCGCTTTCGTAATACTGAGCAGCAAAATCACTATCCAGGCAATGTTGTTTTAGAACAGGGCAATCGGCGTTTACCAATGCCGTTTTACCTAATTTCATAGCCTCCAAAAGCAGTAAGGAAAGACTTTCGCTTTTAGAAGGATTGATGACCACCGTCGCATTTTCAATCAAAGTTGTTTTCTCACTTTCTGTAACAAAACCGGTGTAAAGAATATCAGGATGATCATTCTTAGGCATAAAAACACCTCCGGTTAAAACGAGCTTTAGGTCACCGCCATACTTATGCTTATAAGCTATAAAATAGGGAACCAGATCGTTCATTTTACTTTCACAGACGCGGCCAAAATATAGCGCATACTTTTCGGGTAAATCATATTTTTCTTTTACCAATGCCACGGGCGCTGCGGGTGCAATATCAACGCCGACCGCAACGACGCTATTGGGCGCCAGGCTGCGTGTGAATATCTTTTTCGCCAGCGCTTGCTCTTTTACGGAGTTGAACGCAATATGTCCGACGTTAGAAAAAAGATGAGAATAAATGGAATGAAAAATGCCGCCTTCGTGATAGTGAATGGTAGGAATGATCACTGATTTTTCCGGCGCTATTTGTGATCCAAAAAAAGTATAAGGCGACACATAGGAAAAGAAAATAAGCGCTTTGCTGGCGCTATGATTAACTTTGAGATATTGCAGCAGATCTTCAGAATAAAATTCGCTCACCCTCAGCAGGGCCGCATCGTTTTTAACGCCGAAGTTCCAAACGGGGAACAGGTTAAAAAACAGAGAATCCATCCGAAGCCTATAGATCATCCGGCGCAGTTTCCGGCTCCATTTTGCGCGCTTCCGGATGGCATTATAAACCTGTTGATCAAAAGGCCGGGAAGAGAACCGTTTTACCGTCACGTTGTTTATCACCTCGGCGCCTTCCGCGTATTCCTGTTCTAAGGTTTTGTAGTTTTTGATCCTGCTGGTAAGCACTTCGACATTATAAGTGTCGCTAAGCCGCTCCGCGAGCATCCTGCAATGCACTTCCGCGCCCCCATTGACATCCAGGCCATACCGAAGTGCTACAAAAGTTATTTTTTCTTTCAACCGTATTAATTTTATTCTAAAACAAGCCGAAAAGAGCCAAGGTTCATTTTTGGCTAACTTTATGGCTTCTAATTATGCTAAAAGACAGAAAAAAAATTGCGATAGTGTGCCAAAGATATGGGATTGAGGTAAACGGCGGCGCCGAATACCACGCTCGTTTACTGGCCGAAAAGCTTTCTTCTGCATACGATATTACCGTCCTCACCACGACGGCCATAGATTACCACACCTGGGAAAATTTTTTTGACGAGGGGGCCGAACATATTAATGGAGTTTTGGTTAGCAGGTTTGCCACTATTGAGCCGAAACCCCGCCAGCTGCGAAAGTCAAGGCGGATCATTTTTGGTAACCGAAAGTACTTTAAATTTCTTAGAGCCCTCGGCATTTTCAATTTTCTAAACGAAAAGCTTAGACTCACACGCGTCTCACCAAGAGAAAGCGAAGAATGGTTGAAGTGCCAAGGGCCTTATTGTCCGGGAATGATGGAATTTATCAAGTCCAATGAGTCGCTTTATGATGCATTCATATTTTTTACATATTTGTATTATCCCACAGCTATTGGAATGCCGCTCGTAAGACACAAATCGATCTTCATACCTACCGCTCACGACGAGCCCCCATTGTACAGGCCGCCCTATGCCGCTCTTTTTAGTCAACCAAAATTCATTATGTACAATTCACAGGCAGAAAAAGACCTGGTCGAATCTCATTTTAAACAGTATACAAAAGCACATGACGTAGCCGGAGTGGGCATTACCCCTCATATTCCGTCGGATGTCAGGGGTTCTTCGGATTTAATTCCAGATAGTCCTTACTTTCTTTATATTGGTCGGATTGAGAGGAACAAGGGGTGTCATGAACTGGTAAGTTTTTTTAAAGAATACGCCACCGGAAAGAAACTAAAACTGGTGATGGTGGGCAGAGATTTTATGGATTTAGAGGCATCAGATATAATTGTAAAAACAGGATTTATATCAGATGATCAAAAATATCAACTGCTGGAAAAGTGCGTTGCGCTAATCATACCGTCTAAATATGAAAGCTTGTCGATGGTTGCGCTGGAAGCAATGATACAAGGTAAAATAGTAATTGTTAACGGAGCCTGTGAGGTGCTCAAAGACCATGTGGAGAACAGCAAATCCGGGTTTTATTATAAAACGTACCAGGAATTTTGTGTTGTGTTGAATAACGCTCTGGGAATGCCACCAGATGATGTGGCGCAAAATAAAGAGAACGCCATCGCGTATGTGAAAAAGCATTACACCTGGGAAAGTATATTACGCAAGTTCGATCAGGCCATTGCGTATGTTACAGATGAAAAGGCGCGAGATCAAAGGCTTTCGTAAAATTCGTTTTGGCGAATTTGTTTGTCAAGTTTTTTTGTGTGGATCAAACAGAGGTCAAACTTGTCAGCCGGCAACAGTTTTTGTCTCTCAAATCCCACAAGCACTTCGTGAACCTTATTGTCCCATCGAATGCCTTTATTGAGTTTAAAAAGCCTCATCTGATAGTCAGGGTAATTGATGTAGTTTTTCTCGTTGGTGGTCCAATTCCATTTTTTAATATACTCGGGCGTAATACCTTCAACAGTATTTATCCGCGGAACACCGAAGCAATCATATTTGTTTTTTATTCTTAAGAGGAAGCGGAGTTTTTGTAGCAAACTCTTTTGGGGAATCTCATCCGCGTCAATTTGAAAAAGATAATCGCCTTTAGCCTCCGAGATCAAATTATTTTTAAAGCTGCTGAAATCGCCGTTTAGCTTTTTCTCTATTATTTTAATGTGGTGATTATATTTTTCCAGTACCAGCTCCACGTTTTTACTGGACCGGGTCATATCTCTCAGCACAATGATTTCATCCCTTGTCTTTAGAAATGGAATGAGTGAATTCAGCAATGCATCCAACTCAACAGCCTCATCACAAACCGTGATGCCATACGAAATTTTTATTTTTTTAAAAAAAGCTACCATTAGTTTCTTACTATTAATTCGTGTTGATAGGTTTTTAAATGATTGATTTTTATTCTCAGGTCACCGATGGTTAACCTGTTCCCAAAAAAAAATCTTTTTTTCAATCGAAACCATTTAGAATGTAATCTTTTGTCCAATTCGTCGGCCAGGTTCTCAAACTTTTTCAGATTGTCTTCATTCAAATCAGCGGTATTAAAATAGATTAAAATATCGTCACCTGTGAGTTCCTGATCGGTAAATTTTTTTAACAGGTCGAATCGGGTATAGGGCTGTTCTTCTGCAATGTAATCAGTAGGATCAAATGTGGTAAATATCCTGGACACAAAGGGTTCAAGCTGCTTTAAGGCAGCTTTGTTAGCATTTTTTAAATTTAGGCCGTATTGTCTTTTTTGTTTTGACACCGCGTTAATCTGAAATCCCCATTTTCTGCAAAAATTTCTGTTCGACCGTGTTTCTATCTTTTTAGTCTTATGGATGTAGTCGTTGGAGAACCGTGAGGTTTTACTTACAAAATGATATGCAATAGCGCTATGAGACTGATAAAAATTGAGGCCCCACATACCAAGTCGGTATAAAATATCATTGTCCTCACAAAACATTGGGTCAAATAAAGGATCGAGGCCGTTAATCTTTACAAGTGTTGATCTACTCGTCAATAAAAAAAATGTAGGATCGGTAGTTGGCGTGCTGTCCGTCTTTTCTGTCGAAGAACTAAAATGCCGAAACGCGCCTAACTGGAAACTATCGAGATCAGCGCCAAAATCTTTGACGATTTTCCAATCGTGCGGATCGTCCGAAAAAATGGGAGGTTCCACCACCTTGTAAAAAAGGACTTTGTCTGCCGCAGCTTCCTTTACCAGGTTTTCTGCGAACCCATTCCCCAGAACCATGTCATTATGCAAAAAAGCCACAAACTCTTTTGTTGCCAAATCGATACACTTGTTGTACGTGTCAGAAAGCGTTTTATTTTCCGTTGAGTAATGATATTGTAAATTTTCATCGGAAAGACTGTCTAACCAGCTATGAGTATCATCGGTACTACCATAGCTTACAAAAACCAACTCAATGTCAGGGTAAAGAGCCCGGGTAGTAGCATAAAAATGCTTGGTATATGCTATATTATTTTTAAGGCCTACCAACAGCGATATATTCATTGTAAACAATTATTTGAGTATAAAGGAAAGCTTTTTAGCAAATACGGCTACCGTTTCATCAAATATTCCACCTTCTTATCTCCCCAAAGCTGATCAACTTTTTGCTTCAGACGCCGGTTCGTGGTGCTCGATATCCTGACCACCGGGCAGGTTGACAAATCTATAGTGCGAAAGCGCTTTAGTTGTTCCTCAAAGCTTAAGCCCAGCATCTGGTTTTCCATAAAAAAGGCGCTGATCAGCTCGTTCCACTCTTTCTTGTTCGACCAGTAATGAGCCACATGGCCATCAGCAGCTTCAAGGCCATAGCTTTGTGCCAGCGCTACCGACAAGGCAAATTGCTCTACAAACTGGTCCTTCACCTGCGCGCGGCACATTTCATCGCAAAGCTTTAAGGCCAGTTCCATCTCCTTTCCCCCAAGTTGATTGGGCGTGAAAACAACACCGGCATTCCACATTTCCATGGATTCCAGGCCACTTAAACCTGCAATTGTTATATTTTTCAATTGGCGGCTCATAGTTTTCATTGTTTTGGAAGGTAGCCTTTTTAGCGGCCCCTCATTCTCAAACATAGCGGCCTGCCGGCTCTCGCTCCATTTTTCAAAATCCTGTGCGCCGCCATAAAAAAATGTATCAGAATCGAGGTAAAGAACAGGGCTGCCGCTGTATAAAGAACAGATTTTTTCAATAGCTTTGAGTTTCACCCGCCAGAAAAACTGGTAAGGCCCTCTCCATTTATTTAATAAAGCCGCGTCGGCCTCAATGATATTCAGCTTGCTTTTGATAGAAGCATAATACCAGGGTTTATCTGTGATCACGTTGATGCTGGCTGGCGAAATTTCTTTGGCCAGAAAAGAATAAATGGAAAAATAGGCTTGGGAATGGTTGCTAATATTATCCCCAAATGTCAGGTAGAGTAAGTTCATATCGAGTTGCTTGGGGCAAATGTATAAGAATATTTGAAGCTAAAATTTTATAAGGTTGCAAAAGCCACGGGTGTCTATAGTAATGTGCACTTATAACGGCGCTGCTTTTATCGAGCAGCAATTGGCTTGCATTGCAGGCCAATCTTATCCCTTGCACGAAATAATTATCGTCGACGATGCCTCTACCGATGCTACTTTTTCATTATTGCAAAACTGGCAGCAAAAAAACGAGCTAATTCGACTATACCGCAATCCCACCAACCTGGGAGTTCACAAAAACTTTGAAAAAGCCATCAGGCTCGCCACGGGGGACTATATTTCTATTGCCGACCAGGACGATATATGGCTGCCGGAAAAAACGAAATTGCTGGCAGAAGCTTTGGAACGCCATCCCGAAAGTATGTTGGCCCACTGCCGGAGCGCCACACTGAAGCAGGGCCGGCTCAGTTATGCCAATCACAAGCTACACCGGCATTTCAGCGGTCCGGACACGCGTAAATTGATCTTTTTTAATCAGGTCAACGGGCATGGCATGATGTTTAAAAAGAAAGTTTTAGAACAAGCGCTACCGATTCCTCCGGGCATGTTTTACGATTGGTGGATTGCGGTAGTTGCGACAACCTGCGGCGCTGTTATTTCGGTCGATAAAACGCTGGTGCACCACCGTATCCACGAAACGAACGCTCATTTCACCTCCGGGCGACCTAAATCGGAGCCCGACCACGACGAGGTAATTGATCATATAACCACGCTGGCAACGCTAAATGACGAAACGCGTTGCTTTGCCCAGGCGCTCAGTACGTTAATAAAGGAAAATCCATCGTCAAATAAAAATGTCAATTGGCGCCTGTTTTTATTTCTATTTCGGCACCGGCGTATTATTTTTGGCCATAAAAGAAGATGGGCGCCGCTTTTTTCTTATCTTAAGAATGCGATAAAATATGCCAAAGCAAGATACCGCCACGCAGGGGTGTCGTTTTAAGCTATGAACAATTTGTCTGTTGTCATACTGACCAAAAATGCGCAAGCAACCATATCGGCGGCTGTTGACAGCGCATTGCTTGTCACACACGAGGTAATAGTGGTGGACAGCGGCAGCGCAGACAATACGCTGAAAATTGCGGAGCAACAGGGAGCCCGCGTGATATGCATTCAATGGAAAGGCTATGGAGATGCCCGCAACAGCGGCGCCGCGGAGGCAACGAACGCTTATATTTTAAATATCGATGCCGACGAGGTTATCACCGAACAGCTTGCCGAAAGTATTAATCAGCTGCAGCCGGAAGCCAAAACTATTTATGGTTTTAAGCGCATGAACTATCTGGGAACCAAGGAAATAAAGCATGGCGAATGGTCTAACGACCGGGTGTGGAGGCTTTATAATAAAAACGAAACGCGCTGGAACCTAAGCGAAGTACATGAAAAGCTGGATGGCGGCGGTTTCCGGAAGACCATGCTGCGTGGCGCGCTGCGACATTTTACCGCTGATTCTATCGCATCTTACCAAAAAAAAATGGATGGTTATGCGCGCTTATCGGCAAAAAAATACCGCGATCAGCACAAAAAAATCGGGTGGGGCAAAACCCTGCTTTCCCCTCTTTTTAATTTGGTTAAAAACTATATTTTCCGCTTGGGTATTCTCGACGGAAAGGCCGGATGGGACATCGCCAAAGCGCATTTTCAATACACCCGCAACAAATACCTTTATTTGCGCCGCCTGAAAGAAGGTAAGCCGGAAACAACCTAAAAGCAGCTTTGGCCTCTTTTTCGCATATTTGTAAACATGACCAATTTCATTCCCATATTTCCCTTACAGGTAGTAGTGTTTCCTGGCGAAGAATTAAATCTTCACATTTTTGAACCCAGGTATAAACAATTGATTAAGGAATGTTACGAGCAGCGTAAGCCTTTTGGTATTCCTTCCGTCATTGGTAATGAGCTGAAGGATTACGGTTCACTTCTTTATGTTAAAGAAATAGCTAAAACATATCCCGGCGGTGAAATGGATATCAAAACCAGGGGCGAAAAAATTTTCAGGATTTTGGAAGTGATTAAAGAAGTTCCGGAAAAATTATATTCGGGCGCTATTGTCAATTATCCTCATAACGAATTCAACGGCGACGAAGACATCATGAAGGTGCTGATCGGAAAAATGCGAGATATGCACGCTGGTTTGCAGGCTAAAAAAGATTTTCATAAATCAGATGGGGAACTGACGGTTTATGACATCGCTCATCATTCGGGTCTTACGCTCGAGCAGGAATATGAATTTTTGCAGCTTACGCAGGAACGCCAGCGCCAGGAATATTTAAAAAGGCATTTTGAGGCAGCGCTGCCGGCAATTGAAGAAATGAGGCAATTGCGCGAAAAAATCCAGATGAACGGGCATTTTAAAAACCTGGAAGGGTTTGATGTGAAATAAAAATAAGTTCTTTTTCGTCGTTTATGGCCAATTGCACAAGCTATAAGCACTGAACTATTATCAATCAGCTTTTTCCAACTTTTCACTATTTTCACATTATGTCGACAACACTATGTTTTGATTTTGGCAATACGCGCAAAAAAGTAGCGGTGTTTAGCAAAGATCAAATTTCCAAAGTACTAACCTTAGAAGATGATGCCAGCGCCACCCTTTCTTCTTTGATAGAAACTTACCGGCCTAAAAAGTCGATTTTATCTTCAGTCATCGATCATAACCCGGAAATGGAAGACCTGCTGAAAAGAAACACCCGTTTCCATTTACTGAATCATGCGTCGAAGCTGCCGATTACCGTTCCCGTTGCAAAACCGGATACGATGGGGGCCGATCGTTTGGCCATCGCAGCGGGAGGTGTGCATCTTTTTCCTGGTAAAAATCTGTTGCTGGTAGGGCTGGGAACCTGCATCACCATGAATTTTGTAAACAAGTATAATGAGTTTCTGGGTGGGTCCATTTCTCCGGGGCTTGAGATGCGGCTAAAATCTTTACAATATTACACCGCCAAGCTTCCCTATACCAGGGCCAAGGCCGATGTGCCGCTGATCGGATACGACACCGATACTAATATTTTGTCGGGTGTGATACTGGGAATGAGTTATGAAATAGATGGCTTTATAGACGCCTATCAGGCTAAATTTGACAACTTTAACGTGGTCTTAACCGGCGGTGATACGCAACATTTGGCATCACACGTTAAAAACAGGATATTTGCCGACCCTGATTTAATATTTAAAGGTCTTTATGCGATTAGTGAAATTAACAATGCTTAGAAAATGGGAACGGTCAGCTCCTCTGGCATTAACTATACCTTCAATTTTTCTTTTCATCGGAGCGTCAGCGCAGGATAATTCACCTTACTCCAGATACGGATTGGGCAACCAGGCCCCCACAACAAATATTTCTAACAGGGGGATGGGCGGTGTAGCCGCGGCTTATAATGATCCTTACACGGTTAACTACGCCAACCCGGCGTCATTTTCTTTCTTTTCGGCACAGCAGGAACCTGGTTCGAGAAAGCTGAATTCAGGACGCGTGGTGTTTAATATTGGTGCAGATGGACAGGGGCGAACACTCACCGACCAAAGTGCTCAAAATAAATTTACCTCTCCCAATCTTTTGTTTAGTCACGTGATGATGGGGCTGCCCTTAAGAAAAAACTGGGGGATGGCGTTTGGCGTGAGGCCCATTACCAGCATCAACTACAAAATTCAAAACTCAGGGAAGCTTTATGATCCTAACACCGGCAACTTAATTGTCGATTCTTCGACAACCTTATATGAGGGACAGGGAGGAGCTTATCTCGGCTCATTGGGAACAGCTGTAAAATTCAAAACGGGAAAATCACAATATTTGAGTTTGGGTGTGAACGCGGGCTATATGTTTGGCAGCCGCGATTACAACACAAGGGTTTCTTTATACGACGACTCCACGGCTTATGCAGCGGCGCATTATGAAAGCAAAACCAGTCTTGGCGATTTCTATTTTGATGCCGGTCTGCAGTATCATTTTAAAGCCAGCGACAAAATTTATGTAGGATTAGGCGCCTACGGAAACTGGCAACAGGAAATAAAAACGAATAGGAACACAGTAGCGGAAACCTATACGTACAGTACGCAAACCGGTTATATTCCGATTGACACCGCCACTTCTACAAGTAATATCAAAAGCAGCCTCATTTATCCTTCAAGCGTGACGGGCGGTTTTGTTATTAGTAAACTGGCGGAAAACGAAGCGGGCTGGACAGTTGGCGCTGATTTTACCCGCAACAATTGGGATCAGTTTCGATTTGAAGGAGCGCGCGATACAGCCGTGAGAAGCAACTGGCAGGCGAAAATAGGCGCTGAGTTTCATCCCGTGCCCAAAAATAATTATTTCAGCAGAACGGCTTATCGGATCGGGTTTTTTACCGGGCCGGATTATATTTATACCAGGCAAACCAAAATACCTGTTTTGGGTATTTCGGCCGGATTGGGCTTGCCGATCGCTAACTACAGCCTGCAAAGCCGCTTTCAGGCCAGCATGATCAATCTTAGCTTTGAATATATCAAGCGCGGCAACAACACCAATATCATCCAGGAAAACCTGTACCGTTTATCGGTTGGTTTCTCGCTTACTGATCTTTGGTTTGGCGGCAAAACAAAGTATTACGAAGATTAGGCCGTTGTTAGTAATTTAGCAACCGTAATAATCCATCACATTTTGAAGCAGCTTCTGATCTTTTTTATGGCTTTTGCTTTGGTTTCCTGCGAAAACAGCGAGAGCGAGATCAACGCATTTGGTAAAAAGGCGGTGCAGAAAGATCAGGCAAAGAAAATCGAAAGCTATTTGTCGCAGGGAGGGAAAGTTAAAGCCAGGCTAACGGCCCCCGTGATGGTTCGCGTGGTGTCCCAGTTCAACGTTGACACACCCTATGTAGAATTTCCTAAAACCCTGCATGTAGACTTCTTCAACGACCAGAAAATCGTTGAAAATAAATTAGATGCCCTTTATGGTAAGTACTTCGAGTCGCTTAATAAAGTGTATCTGCGCGATAGTGTGGTGGTCATCTCTATTAAAGGCGACACGCTCACCTGCGAAGATCTTTGGTGGGATCAGGAAAAGGAATTGTTTTATACGGATAAACCGGCGCTGCTTAAGCAGCCGACGGGAGCAGTACCTGCCAAAAACGGGTTAGATGCGTCGCAGGATTTTAAAAGAATTAATTTTAAGGAAGTGCGCAATGGTTATCAGATTTCTGAAGGCGATGCGTTTTCGCCCGGGCAGCCAGCTTCCGCCACTACCGACAGCGCCGCTGCTCCACAGCCGCAATAAGCCGCGGCCCATTTGCCATTTTTTCATCAAACCTAATACGATATGCTACTGAAAAACAGAACCGCGTTTATCACCGGCGCCAGCCGCGGTATAGGAAAAGCAATTGCGCTTCGCCTCGCGCGGGAGGGCGTCAACATTGTTGTAGCGGCCAAATCGGTGCGCGAAAATGAAAAACTCGGAGGTACTATTTTCTCTGCTGCGGAGGAAATTGAAGCATTGGGCGTAAAAGCGCTACCCGTCCCCTGCGACATTCGCGATGAAGCCATGATTCAGGAGGCCGTGGAAAAAACGGCCGCAACTTTTGGAGGCATCGATATTGTTATTAATAATGCTTCGGCCATCGCACTTACCAAAACCAGCGAAACCAAAACCAATCGATTTGATTTGATGCACGACATCAATGTTCGCGGCACTTTTTTGGTAACCCGGCATTGCCTGCCCTGGCTGTCCAAATCTGACCATGCTCATATTTTGACGCTTTCGCCGCCTCTAAACATGGCGCCCAAATGGCTGGGTAGCCATATTGCCTACACCATGAGCAAATATAATATGACAATGATGGCGTTGGGCTGGGCTGAAGAATTTAAGGATATGCCTGTAGCTTCAAATGCGCTTTGGCCCCAAACGACAATTGATACCGCGGCCGTACGCAATCTACTGGGTGGAGAAGCGCTCGTCCAAATGAGCCGCAAGCCCGAAATTCTGGCGGATGCTGCCTATTATATTTTAGCGAAAAAGCCAGGTAACTGCACCGGAAACGCCTTTATCGACGAAAAAGTGTTAAAACAAAACGGCATAACCGATTTATCATCCTATAGCGTCGCAGCGGGAGGTAAATTATATACGGATCTCTTTCTCGACTAAAGGGTTAATTATTTGCATTTTATTAAGAAAATAATAGTGTATTTCTGAATGTTTCCCTAAAGTGATGCTGCTCCATCCATTTGTTGTATAGATTTTGCATACTTAGTATTAAAAATTAAACTTATGGATAAAATGGAAAAAAAGGAGGCGATAGATAAAATTTTACGGGAGTTGGAAGACCTTAAAAATAGCGAAACCTCCGTGCTGAAAAAAGTGGCACAAATTGAAGCGGATAACATTAATCTCGGTTTAGGGATTTTAGACAAATCTCTTCCGGATCTTCATGAAAATGCTGACAAATCGATCGAGGCTATCGACAGCCTTTTGGTGAGTTTTACAGAACACCGCGATAAATTCGTAAAAGATAATAACCTGGAGCCTGCCGACGAAACAGAAACCTCATAATTGTTATAACCTGGATTTTTAAGTATACTGCCCGCAATCATCGTTGCGGGCAGTGTGCATTTTAATCGGTAACCGGCGGCTGCGCTTCAGCTTGCGCTTCCGTTCTGGCTTCTTCGTATAAATAGTCTTTGCGCTTTAATTCAAAATTGCGACCCAGGTAAAGCTTTCTAACCTGCTCGTTGGCCGCCAGTTCTTCTGCGGTTCCGTTTTCGAATATTTTTCCGTCAATGAGCAAATAAGCCCGGTCGCAGATCGACAGCGTTTCATTTACATTATGGTCCGTAATCAGGATGCCGATATTTTTAAATTTTAGCCGCGCCACGATGCTTTGAATATCTTCTACCGCGATCGGATCGATCCCCGCAAAAGGCTCATCAAGCAAAATAAATTTGGGATTTACGGCCAGCGCGCGGGCGATTTCGGTTCGACGCCTTTCGCCACCGCTCAACACGTCGCCGTTGCTTTTGCGTACATGCCCTAAGCGAAATTCTGCGATAAGCGATTCCAGCTTTTCCTTTTGTTCCGCCTTGCTCAGTTTGGTCATTTCCAATACGGCGGCAATATTATCCTCCACACTCAGTTTCCTGAAAACAGACGCCTCTTGCGGCAAATAGCCAATGCCCATTTGAGCACGTTTGTACATGGGCAGCTTGGTTATATTTTCGTCGTTGAGAAACACGTTGCCTTCGTCTGGTTTGATCAATCCTACAACCTGATAAAAGGAAGTTGTTTTTCCTGCTCCGTTCGGGCCCAGCAGCCCCACAATTTCTCCCTGATGTACGTCAAAAGAAACATGGTTTACCACCGTGCGTTGACCGTATCTTTTTACCAGGTTTTTGGTTGTAATTTTCATTTGCATGATCTGGCAAAAATAACATGGTATTTCGACAATCGAACAATGATCAAATGTTAAAAAGAAGGCGGCTTACAAGGTAGGCTTTGCTGCCTGAAGTTGAAGAATTTCTTCTAAATAGTTTCTTTCGTTGGACAGCCGCGGAACCTTATGCTGACCGCCAAGTTTGTCTTTTTGCTGCAGCCAGTTGTTAAAACTGCCTTTCGGCATATTGTGGATCTGGGGCAGGCTCAGTGCAATATTTTTATACCGTTTTGCTTCGTAATCGCTGTTGATGCTTTGGAGCGCGGCATCAAGCTCGGCTGTGAAAGCTGCTAAACTTTCCGGCTGTTTTTCAAATTCAATGAGCCATTCGTGAGCGCCGTTATGGCCCTCCGAAAAATAAATCGGCGCCGCTGTATAGTCATTTACGACAGCGCCGGTTTTGTGACAAGCAATGCTAATGGCTTTATCACTGTTATCAACAATCACTTCCTCGCCAAAGGCATTAATATAGTGTTTCACCCGGCCGCTGACCACAATTTTGTAAGGGTCTTTCGAAACAAATCGAATCGTGTCGCCAAGCAGGTACCGCCAGAGGCCGCCATTGGTGCTGATTACGATCGCGTAGTTGGCATTCAGTTCTACATCTTTTAGGCCAATGGTCTGCGGATTAGGCTTTCCATGCTCGCTCATCGGCATAAATTCCAGGAAAATACCGTGATCGGTGAAGAGCAACATTCCGGCTTCGCCGGGAACATCATTGGCAGCGAAAAAGCCTTCGCTGGCGTTGTAGGTTTCCAGATAATTGATAGGCTTGCCGATGATATTTTGAAATTGTTCTCGATAGGGCGTAAAGGAAACACCGCCGTGCATATATAATTCCAGGTCGGGCCATACTTCGGAAATCGATTGTTTGCCGGTCATTTCCAAAAGCCGCCTGAACAGGATTAAAGTCCAGGTGGGCACGCCGCTGATCGAAGTGACATGCTCATTAACGGTTTGCCGGGCCATTTTTTCCAGCTTGTCCTCCCATTTATCCATCAAAGCAATTTCGAGATCGGGCGTGCGCAGCCAGTGCCCCCAGAAAGGACTGTTTTGTAATAAGACCGCACTCAAATCGCCATACTGAGCTTCGTTGTTGACGGGGTTAATAGTATGGCTGCCGCCGAGTACCAGGCCCTTTCCCGTCAGCATTTTGCTTTCGGGGTGACTCGCATAATACATAGTGAGCACATCCTTGGCCGCTTTATAATGGCAGTCTTCGAGGCTTTCTTCACTGACAGGAATAAACTTGCTTTTATCGCTGGTGGTGCCGCTACTTTTTGCAAACCAGTAAACCGGGCTGTTCCACAAAAGGTTTTGTTCGCCCTGCATCATGCGTTCGATATAAGGCTTCAGATCGTCGTATTCGCAAATAGGGACCGCTTTTTTAAAATCGCGGATATTATAAATGTTCGTGAAGTTGTGCTTACGTCCAAATTCGGTGTATTGGGCCGAAGTAACCAGGTTTTGAATCACTTCTCTTTGCGAATCCAGCGGGTGCTCGCGCCAGGCTTCAATGCGCCATTGGCGCATACGTGCTAAGGATGATATAGCGGGGCTGAGCAGAGCCATAATGTATTAACGCAATATTAAAACAAAACCACATAAAAACCATCGTAGCGCATTGTTTTACAATTAATCCACAAATGGCAAACGATTTTTTGCCCGCGCCGGGCCAAACCAAAACAAAACCAACAATGGACATTATAAGCAAAGGGGAAACAAAAATTTAAAAAACTTTATTTTGTTTTGTTTAGAAATAAAATTATTATATTTGATTTCGGAAGGTTTCGTATTAAAAAAATCGAAACTGGTAAATGCATGAATCGCGATATTGCTATAGAGAAATTGAATCAGCAGGAAAGATGGGACGTGCTGGTGATTGGTGGCGGCGCCACCGGTCTGGGAGTCGCTTTGGATGCGGTGTCCCGCGGTTATACAACCTTATTGGTCGATCAGGCCGATTTTGCCAAAGGCACTTCCAGCCGCAGCACGAAGCTGGTGCATGGCGGTGTCAGGTATCTTGCGCAGGGAGATGTAAAACTGGTGCGTGAGGCTTGTATCGAGCGGGGCCTTTTACAAAAAAACGCGCCTCACCTGGTTAAAAATCAAACTTTTATCATTCCGGTTTATAGTCTTTGGGATAAAATCAAATATGCCGTTGGCCTTAAAATCTACGACTGGATTGCCGGAAAATTGTCGCTGGGCCGGTCGACGGTCGTATCGAAAGATGAAACATTGAAACAATTGCCCGGCATCAGGCAGCAAGGCCTGATGGGAGGCGTTTTATACCACGATGGCCAATTTGACGATTCGAGGCTGGCCATCAATCTGGCTCAAACCGTTGTAGAGAACGGCGGCGTGGTGCTGAATTACGCTGAAGTAACCGGATTAATCAAAAACGATAGCGGTAAACTGAGCGGAGCCGTTATAAAGGATAATGAAAAGAAAGCCGTTCATACGGTTAAAGCGAAAGCGATCGTAAATGCTACCGGCGTTTTTGTAGATAATATTTTAAGAATGGACGATGCGGAGGCGGGCCAGACAGTAGTGGCCAGCCAGGGCATTCATATCGTGGTAGACCGAAGGTTTTATGCGTCGCAACACGCATTAATGATTCCCGAAACCAGCGATGGACGGGTATTATTTGCCGTGCCTTGGCACAATGAAGTGGTAATCGGCACCACCGACACGCCCGTTGGCGAGCCGAGCATAGAGCCCAAAGCGCTGGAGAAGGAGATTGATTTTGTATTGAAAACAACATCAGGATATCTAGACAAAGCGCCTACACGAAAAGATGTACTTAGTGTTTTTGCGGGTTTGCGGCCGTTGGCGGCTCCCGATAAAGGCTCTCAAAAAACAAAGGAAATATCGCGCAGCCATAAAATCATAAAATCTGATGCCAACCTGTTCACAATTATTGGGGGCAAGTGGACGACCTTCAGAAAAATGGGTGAAGATATGGTGGATAAGATCGAAGCCGATTTGCAATGGCCCTCCAAAAAGCCAAAAACCGAAACAAAAAAAATTCATGGGTTTAGTGAGACTGTAAACTGGGACGACCCTTTTTATTTCTATGGAAGTGACGCGCCATTAATCCGTGAAAAAATAAACGGCACTTACAACAACTGGATCAGCGAGAAACTGCGCATTCATGAGATGCAGATCAGGTGGGCGGTGCAGCAGGAAATGGCCCGCACCGTAGAAGATTTTTTAGCAAGAAGGACGCGCGCGCTGTTGCTCGATGCGAAGGAAAGTGTACGCATCTGCGCTGAAGTGGCCAGAATTATGGCTGAAGAATTGAACAGGGATAACGATTGGATAGAAGCTCAAATAAACGATTATAAAAAACTTGCGACCCAATATCAGATTGCATAAGGCAACATCTAAACAGATGTAATGCTTGCCTTTTACAATCGATATTATTTTATCATTATCAATGTTTGAACAAATTATTACTATTTGAATGGCGATGATTTTGATCAGTTATTAACACTTCTTTTGCAAACCAAAAAAATAAAGCTAAGATGGCTCCTCTTTTTACATTATTGAAGCTGCGAAAAAAAATGCTGTTGACAGCTACGTTGGTGTTGGCCTGCCTGATATCGGTGGCGCAGCAGCGAACGATAACGGGTACGGTTGTGAATGCAGAAAGTAAGCAGCCATTACCCAACATTAGTATTCAGGTTGAAAACTCGTTGCGTGGCACGATATCGAGTTCCAATGGCCGGTTTTCTATTCAGGCGAGTACTGGGGAAACGCTAACATTTTCAGGTGTCGGCTTCGCGATGAAACAAGTTATTTTAAGTAGCGAATCTAGCTTAAATATCGAATTGGTACAGGGTGTTGGTGAGATGGACGAAGTGGTTGTTACCGCATTGGGTATAAAGAGAGAGTCTCGCTCCTTAGGTTATTCGCAAACAACATTAGAAAACGAAGACCTCACAAATGCGATATCTGGAAACTGGACGGACGCACTATCTGGAAAAGTAGCTGGCTTAAATATGATTCGTTCAGGCGCTGGACCAACAGGCTCCAACAAAATAATTTTGCGCGGAGAAAACAATCTGACTGGAGAAAACGAAGCCCTGATTGTAGTGGATGGTGTGGTTATCAATAATGGTAGTGCCCGACGAACTGCTAACGGGAGCGAGGCTATTTATGGAACTGGCAGTGACAATATGCCTGCCGACTATGGTAGCGGTTTAAATGATATCAACCCGGAAGATATCGAATCGGTAACCGTTTTAAAAGGGCCAGGCGCGGCAGCATTGTATGGTCAGCGTGGTGCAAATGGAGCGATTATAATCACTACAAAATCAGCAAAACGAAAAGATAAAAAATGGGGCATTACCTTTAATTCTAATGTTAGCACAGAGTCGGTAAATAGATGGCCGGATATGCAATTTGAGTATGGACAGGGTTTGCGAGGGGATAATTATTATTCTTTTGGCGCAGGCCCGGATGGCGGCAGCACCTCGGCAACTTCCTCAGCCTACGGCCCCAAATTTAACGGGCAAATGTTTTATCAGTATAACCCCGATTCTATGGCGCAGGGCTTGGAGCGAACCCCGTGGGTGCCTTATACAAATAAATTGAGAAACTATTTTGAAACTGGTAAAACATTAACGAATAGTATTACTGCAGATAAAAATTTTGGTAAAACCAATATACGACTGTCTTATACCAATGTCAATAATAATTGGATTATGCCGAATACGGGGTATGGTCGCAACACTGCTTCGTTTACTATTAATTCAAAGCCGATTGATAAATTACAGTTGTCCGCTAAAATAAATTACACCAATAAGCAAAGTGACAACCTGCCTGGTGCTGGCTACGGTAATCAATCAGTAATGTATTGGTTTATTTTCTGGCAGCCCAACGCCGACTTGGACTGGCTAAAAGAGTACTGGCACCGGCGCGATGCCGATGGTAACCCCATACAACCGGGCAATAGGATATTCTATCCATACAGTACTTTTCCGGAAAACCCATATGCTATCGCGTATGAATTCTTAAATGAGTCGAACAGAAATACTTTAATAGGAAATGTGTCTGCAACCTACAGCTTTAATAAAGATCTGAGTCTAATGGTGCGTACTTCGGGTGACTACGGTAACGAAGACCGTGCGCAGAAAAGACCTTACGACGCTGGCTCCAGATTTCAAAAGGGAAGCTACCGGACACAGGATATTAAAGCTCAGGAGTGGACAACAGATTTTCTTTTAAAATACAACAAAGAGCTTTCGAGTAATTGGAGCATCACTGCAACCGCTGGAGGTAGCCACTTAAAAAACAGTTACGACCGGCTGGAAAAAAGAGCGGATTCGCTTAATGCGCCCTTCGCATATGATTTTAATGCCGCGTTGGGCAATCCTGTAACGATCCCCTACCGAAGTGAATATGTGATTAACAGCTTTTATGGTTTATTTTCTGCCGCGTTTAAAAACTATTTGTATGTCGATTTAAGTGGGCGTCAAGATTGGAACAGCGTATTAGCCACACCAAGCCGCACCAGCAGCAGTGGCTTTTTCTATCCTGCATTAAATATGAGCTATATTCTCTCCGATGCGTATCATTTGCCTGACTTGTTCAATTTTGCCAAGTTGCGATTTTCATTATCCAGCGTAGGTAGCGGAACTACAATTCCATATAGAACTTCATATAATTATGTCAGAGACTTTTTGTTTGACAGCGCATATTATCAGAATCCTACAGTTTTAGCCAACCCGGATTTAAAACCCCTGCGTACAACCACCGCAGAATTGGGTGCAAATTTCAGGATGTTTAAAAACCGTTTAACCATTGATGTGGCCGGTTATATTGGCAATACAAAAAATCAAATTTTAGAAAGAATTTTAGACCGCTCTTCAGGATATACACGTGAGGTGATCAATGCCGGTAAGGTGCGCAACACAGGATTTGAGCTCGCAATTAATGCGAACACTATCCGATCTAAAGTTAAAGGCGGTTTCGAATGGAGTACCGATATCGTTTATGCAACCAATCGCAACCGCGTGGTGAGTATGCCGGATTCTTCGCTTGTAATTGGCTTGGGGCCTGTTGGGGGCGGGCAAATTGTTGCAAAGGTTGGCGGTAGTATGGGAGACCTTTACGGGCGTGGTTATCAACGTGCACCGGACGGGCAGGTTATCTATGACGCTAATACAGGCTGGGCAAAGTTGGCAACTGACGTTGTGTATTTGGGGAATACCATTCCTAAAGGAAAAATAGGGTTGGGTAATCAATTTAGTTATAAGGGAGTTAGGTTAACCCTTCGCTTTGATGCGCAGTGGGGAGCCGTAGCACATTCTTTAATGCACTACAAAATGGCAGAGCAGGGAAAACTCTCATCAACGCTCCCTGGAAGATATAGCGGCATTATTGGAAACGGTGTTGTGCAAAATAGCGACGGCACGTACCGTACCAACGATGTTATTGCGACAGATATAGATCAGTATTATCGTTCTCATTGGGGTATTGATAACGCCGAAGGCAGCACATTCAGCACCGACTTTATTAAGTTTCGAGAGGCAAGGTTGGATTATAATTTACCGCAGCATGTGGTTGGAAAGATTGGGTTGAACCGCGTTACGGTTGGCGTGTTTGGAAGAGATTTATTTATCTGGTCGTCGTGGCCCATGTTTGATCCGGAATTTGGAACTTTAAGCGGAACAGATATTGTGCGCGGTTTTGAAGTCGCCCAGTTTCCGTCTACGCGAACAATTGGTGCCAATTTGGTAATCGGCCTTTAAGAGACTTCGTAAAGGTTTTCAAAAAAACTCAGAATAATATCAATAAAAATAAACAGATGAAAAAAAGCATTATAATAATCTTTTCTGTAATTGCAATAACCTGTTTAATGGGTTCCTGTACCAGGAATTTTGATAAGATTAATACTGATCCTAATAGTATAACTAATGTTAGCGCCCATCAGCTTTTGGCACCCGCGTTGCGCAGCACTCTGAGTTATTGCATGATCCGCAATCGAAATTTTAATAACGAGTTGATGCAGGTTACGGTAAATATCAGCGATGCCGACAACGCCGTTTTCAGATACGATTTCAGAAATACGTTTTCAGATTATTTATGGAACGGTTTGTTCAGCGAGTTGACCAACTTTAAAGATATGTATTATGTGGCCATGGGCGATTCAACCAACCCACAAAAAAGCTATATGGGAATTGCATTGATCATGCAGGCGCATCTTTATTCCCTTCTTACCGATACTTACGGCGACATACCATTTACCGAAGCCAATAGTGCAAGAAAAGAGTTTGGCGATATAAAAGAGCCGGCATTTGACCGTCAAAAAGATATTTATATGGGACTGTTTAGCAAGCTCGACCTCGCTAACGAGCTGTTAGGTAGCAACCAAGCTATTGACGTGCAGTCCGATCCTGTGTTTCATGGTAATGTAGAAAAATGGCGCAGGTTTGGAAATTCTTTATACCTGCGTTTATTGTTGAGAGTTTCTGGCAAGTCGGAAGTATCTGCAACGGTTGTTGGTAAGATAAAAGAAATGATTGACACGAATCCGGCAAATTATCCCATCATGGAAGATAATGATGATTCCGCAATCTTACGATGGATGGGAGCCTCCTATGTTTCTCCTTATTCGAGCAACGTTCGGGCGCAAGACTTTAGGGATCCTGCCTTGTGTAGTTTTTTTATAGATTATTTATGGGCATGGAAAGACCCTCGCTTAGACGGGGATAATTATGGAGTTGACGGAATTAACCGTTGGGGTATTGCAAAGTCAGGAGGGTTGTACAGCGGTGTTCCAAGTGGTTATGCTCAGGGCGACGACATACAAAAGGGGTCTTATTTTTATGCTATCGACCAAACAGTGGAAGGGCGTAATCCTCCCGCAAGAACATTGCAAAATGAGCCAATGACCGGCATGATCATGAACTACGCTGAAACCCAATTCATCCTTGCTGAAGCTGCTTTAAAAGGCTGGATAAGCGGAAGCGCTGAATCATACTATAAAAAGGGTGCAGAAAATAGTATTACGCTCTGGCTGCCTGAATGGAATCAAGATATTGATTCTTATCTGACTACGGCAGGGATGCAGTGGAACGATGCGGCTTCACAAAGCGATTTAATGGAGAAAATTCACTTACAAAAATATTACGCTTTGTTCTTAACTGATTTGCAACAATGGTTTGAATATCGTCGTACCGGGCATCCTGTTTTACCAAAAGGCGCAGGCTTACAAAATGGAGGAGTAATGCCCGGGCGTATGGTGTATCCTGTGTACGTTCAATCAACTAATCCCACCAATTACCGATTGGCGGTAGACGCGCAGGGGCCTGATATCATTTCTACCCAGGTTTGGTGGCAGAAACCGTAGCGGCAAAGTGAAGGAAAGAAGATCAATATCCGAAAATGAATTAATAACATTATTATGCAAAAGTGTTTATCATACCTATTACTAATAACGACAGTATTCTTTCTGTTTAATTGTAATAAATCAGAATATGGAAATTATCCGGGAGCAAAAGTAAGCCCCTATATTTCTATCTATGATATGAAAAGCGTATTCAAAGGGGAGCCCGTTTCTTTATCGGCCGATGCTTTGGCCGGCTCTCAAAAAATAACGGGCATTGTAATTTCCGATCATTCAGGGAAAAATATACCCGAAGGATTATTAATTATGCAAGATGCCCGACGTTTGAACATGAATAGCGCCATAGCATTAAATATTGGTTCGGCCGCGGCAAATTACTTACCGGGCGACTCAATTGTTGTTGATTTATCAGGAGGGACCTTATCCCGTGTGGATGGCAGGCTGCAAATCACAGGAGTAAGTAATGAAGCTATTTCAAAAATTTCTTCTGGCAATAATGTATTTGCACCAGTAATAGGTGATGTTTCAGTAATCGCACAAAACCCAGACCGATACGAAAATACTGTGGTTATTATCACCAGCGCAGAATTTAATCCGCCTGCTACAGAAGGTGAAACGTTTGCCGGAGAAAAAATGATCAATAACGGCTCTGGAGATCTTACAATCTATACTGCGGCAAATGCTTCCTACGCCACAGACCCTTTACCGTTTTTAGCTACCTACACGGGGGTTTTACTGCGCGACGAAGATGGTAACTTTAAATTATGGCCAAGAACCGCAGCCGATGTTATAATACTTTCGAGCGCACCTCCGGTAATTGCGCCAGTAATTGTGACAGGCTTTTTAAACAATGCCACCGGATCAGATGCAACCTACGAGTACATCCAACTAATGGCTACAGAAGATATTGATTTTTCCGTTACTCCAATGGCTATTGTTACAACAAATAATGCCGGTAGCTCGCGGCCAACCGGAATACCCATACAAGGCTGGGCAACCGGTGGAACGCGGACGTATAAGTTTAACCTGAATTCCGGAACGGCTGCCAAAGGCACCTTCTTTTATGTTGGTGGAAACAAAGTGATTAATGGCGAAGGATCTACAGATATCAGTTCTTCAAACTGGATTGTGAGCAGGCTATATAACGAAGTTGCCGGAGATGATTTCGGTGACGTTACCGGAAACCTTTTGGCTAATAGCGGAAACGTAGCGGGCATCGCCGTGTTTGAGGGTAATACTGTCGATTCTTCTTCCGTACCAATTGATGTAGTCATGTTCGGCGGCGGCGGAAGCAACTCGTTCGATCCTGGTCCGCCGCCTTACGGGTATAAAATTTTCAATACCGATTATTATGAAACTCAGAATACCTCTGTGCCTACTTTAGATCCACAACCATTTTATTTGATGGGTACGAACACTTTTAAATTTTCGTTGGTGAACGACGATAAATTTAGGCTACTTGGAGGCACGTATAACACTCGCTCAGGAAAATGGACGGTAAAGAGAACGATGACAGATCTGGAAGTACCCGCTACCTCCACAATATCGCTTATCGAAACAGGAGGCACTACGATAACTGATGCCCGTTAATAAATGAATGGTATTTGCAGAATTTAATGAGAAATTTTTTGCTATTTTTTTGTATTGTTATGTGGGGCTGTAAAGCTGTTCATAAGGCAAGCAACGCAAATCTGGTTTTCGACATGCAGGCGCATCGCGGTGGCCGGGGTTTGATGCCCGAAAACACTGTTGCGGCCATGTTCGACGCCATAGACCGAGGCGTGACGACGCTCGAAATGGACCTGCAACTTACAAAGGATAGTCAGGTTATTGTTTCTCACGATCCGACGTTCAACAGCTATTTTGCGACCGCTCCCAATGGCGATACACTAACGCCATCCCAGGCAAAAAAAATCATCCTTCATCAACTGAGTTATGATTCTATCATAAAATATGACGTGGGGCTGAAAAGAAATCCGCAATTCCCGCGCCAGCATAAAATGGCGGCGGCAAAGCCGCTTCTTTCCGCGTTGTTGGATAGCACTGAAAAATATGCAAGGTCGAAGGGCGTAAAAATCCGCTATAATATTGAGATCAAATCAAACCCTGGCGCCGACGGACGCTTCTACCCCAGCCTCGAAAATTTTGTGTATCTGGCCATGAGCGTTATTCAATCCAAAAATATAGCGCAGCGCATGACCATTCAAAGTTTCGACGGAAGAGCGTTGAAATTATTGCATCAAAAATATCCGGATTACACGTTATCTTTCCTGATAGATGCAAAAGAAAAGAGAAGCGTCGGAGAACTTATAACGAGCCTGGGTTTTCAGCCGGAAATCTTAAGCCCCAACAGCCAGATCGTTACAAAAACATTGATCAAAGATTGCCATAAAAGAGATATGAAAATCATTCCCTGGACGGTGAACGATTTGGGAGAGATGAAAAGATTAAAACAGATGGGCGTGGACGGAATCATTACCGATTATCCCGATTTGTTTTCTCAACTGTAAGTTTTATCTTCAGCTATCGATCGCGTGGGAAGGAAAAAGAATTGAATCGGCGCAACGGTGACGCAGCCTGCTGTTAGGAAACAAGAACGTTGCTTCAAACCGTTCGCCATTGCTATAAATTTTAAAAATAAAGCGAGGCATTGCCCGCTGACAAACGATTCGCTATGTCCAAATACATACTGTCATTTGATGCCGGTACCACCAGTTCCCGTGCTATTGTTTTTGATAAGAAAGGAAATATTATCGCTGTCGCTCAAAAGGAGTTTCAGCAGATTTTCCCGCAGCCTGGCTGGGTAGAACACGATGCCAACGAAATATGGAGCACACAAATCGGTGTGGCCGCAGAAGCTATTATTAAGGCAGGCATTACCGCCGCAGATATTGCTGCCATCGGCATTACCAACCAAAGAGAAACCACTGTGGTTTGGGATCGAAAAACATCGCAGCCGGTGTATAATGCTATTGTTTGGCAGGATCGCCGCACCAGCGACTACTGCGACGAACTGAAAGCAGACGGCACTTCAGCAGTGATCAAAGAAAAAACCGGGCTGGTAACCGACGCTTATTTTTCAGGAACCAAATTGAAATGGATTCTAGACAACGTTGAAGGCGCCAGGAAAAAGGCGGAAGCGGGTGAACTTTGCTTTGGCACAGTTGATAGCTGGCTGGTCTGGAAATTGACCAATGGCAAAGTGCATGTAACCGATGTCAGCAATGCATCGCGAACGATGATCTATAATATTCACCAATTGCAATGGGATGATGATTTGCTTGAAAAAATGAATATTCCAAAAAGTGTTTTGCCCGAAGTAAGGTCGAGCAGCGAAGTCTATGGCCACACGCAACATCTGCTTACTTCCGTCGAGATTCCTGTTGCCGGTATCGCAGGCGATCAGCAGGCGGCCCTGTTCGGGCAAATGTGTACGCAGCCGGGCATGGTAAAAAATACCTATGGAACCGGATGTTTTATGTTGATGAACACGGGCACGCAGCCGGTAACTTCCAATAATAACTTACTAACAACCATCGCGTGGAAAGTAAATAATGAAGTGCATTATGCGCTGGAAGGCAGTGTGTTTATCGCGGGCGCCGTTGTTCAGTGGTTGCGCGACGGGCTAAAAGTCATTCAGAAATCGGGCGACGTGGAAGCGCTGACGGCCACTGAAAAGGATAACGGAGGCGTATATATGGTGCCGGCTTTTACCGGTCTGGGAGCGCCTTATTGGAACCAACACGCGAGAGGGATTATCGTGGGGCTCACCAGGGGTTCGAGCGACGGACATATTGCCCGGGCCGCTGTGGAGAGCATCGCCTACCAAACGATGGATGTCTTAAAAGCCATGGAAGCCGATGCCGGAATTACCATCAAGGAAGTGAGAGTAGATGGCGGCGCCACGATCAACGATTACCTGATGCAGTTCCAGTCTAATATTTTGGACACGGTGGTGATCAGACCAACGGTGACGGAGACGACGGCGCTGGGCGCAGCCTACCTGGCAGGTCTGGCGGTTTCTTTCTGGAAAGATGTGGCAGAAGTTCAGGCTTATTGGGAGAAAGAAAAATCCTTCGAGCCCTACATGAAAGAAGAGGTGCGGGCGTCTTTACAGAAACAGTGGAAAAAAGCAGTGCGGGCGGCGCAGGTTTGGACGGAAGCTTAAAATCGGAAATACTTTTGAACTTACGAAACAGGCAGGCATCTCTTAAAAAAGAATAAAAAATAAACAGATGAATATTTTTATCAGCGAACTGGTAGGCACGGCCATGTTAATTCTTTTAGGTAACGGCGTAGTTGCGAACGTGGTTTTAAACAAAACCAAGGGAAACAACAGCGGTTGGATCGTCATTACATTTGGTTGGGCCATGGCCGTTTTTGTGGGTGTATTTATTTCTTCAAAAGCGAGCGGCGCCCATTTAAATCCGGCCGTAACCGTTGCTTTGGCTTACCTGGAAAAGATCGAGCCGGCAGTTATTGCAGATTATATCGGCGGACAAATGCTGGGCGCGATGCTGGGATCATTATTGGTTTGGCTTTCTTATAAACAACATTACGACCAAACAGAAGATACGGCTGCGAAACTCGCTACATTCAGTACCGGCCCGGCTATCCGGAGCGCGGGCCATAATTTGATTACAGAAATTATTGGCACTTTTGTTTTGATTTTTGCGGTATTATTTATCATAGCCCCCGCCAGCAGTTTAGGCGCTTTGGATGCTTTGCCTGTGGCACTGATCGTGTTAGGAATTGGTATTAGCCTGGGAGGGCCAACCGGTTATGCGATCAACCCTGCGCGCGATTTAGGGCCGCGCATTATGCATGCTATATTACCCATTGGTAAAAAAGGCAGCAGCGATTGGGGTTACAGCTGGATTCCTGTTGTAGGCCCGTTGATCGGCGCTTTGATCGCAGCCGTCATTTTTAAACACTACATGATGTAACCGCCCTTTTCCATCTTATCTATTATGATTTTAAACCAGGGCGTATAATCTTCTGGATGAGTTGCCATATCTTTTTTAAGGTCTTCGGATGATATATATTTCCAATCGGCTACTTCTTGCGTATTGATTTGCGGATCGCCTGAAAAGTTTCCAATAAAAACATGATCAAATTCATGTTCCGTCAGCCCGTTATCGAATGAGGCTTTGTATATAAAATCAAACGCTTTTTCGAGGCGGCAGCTTATGCCCATTTCCTCTTGCAGCCGGCGAACAGCGGCGTCTTTTGTGTTTTCGTCAGGATAAGGATGGCTGCAGCAGGTATTGGTCCAAAGCCCGCCGCAATGATATTTATCCAAAGCCCGCCGTTGTAGCAGCCATTCGTTTTGCTCATTAAACAGCAGCACCGAAAAGGCACGGTGAAGCAAAGCTTTCTCATGCGCTTCCATTTTTTCCATAGTGCCGAGGGCTTCGTCGCGCTCATCCACCAACACTACCAAATCTTTGTTGAGAGCCATAAAAGCGAAGATAGTGCGAACCAGCGATTTTAGATATAATGATATGAAATGTTGCGGAAGGCAGTCATTTTCCGTTTAATTTAAAAAGCTACATATGAGAATATTTTATTTTATCACGCTTGCATTGCTTTTAATATCATGTACAAAAAATAAGCAGGAACAAGCCTGTGCCCTTTTGGATATTTATATACCGGAGCGGATTGCCATTTTTATCGATAAAGACAGTAATAATCTGTTGTTAAATGGCGTGATCGATACTTCGGATATTGTTATCAGGGATTATAACGGAAGCGTACAGAAATTTACGCTAAAAAGGGATTCTACGCTTACAAAAGTGAGATTTGTGGCGTTCCCACTGCCGGTGGAAAAAAGGGGGAATAGCGGTGGTATAACAATCACGGTCGGCAATCAATCCAGCCAAATTACCTATCGCGTTGCCCCTAGACAAGGATGTAATATTTACCCCAGCTATGAACAGTTCAAGCTGAATGGTAAAGATTTTACACCTGTTTCAATGACCGATTATGATGTGTTTCGGATTGACGGTGAAATACGTAAAGGCGTGGCGCTTTTTTCTGCTTTTTATATCGTGCTTCAGTAAGGCTTAATAAAAAAGCCGGCATAAAAACCGGCTTTTCAATTTCTGATTATTTGCTCAGGAACATGCTTCTGTCTTTGTAAAGCTGCCTGAAATAAGGGTCTTTCAAATCTTTTATAAAACGGATCGCTTCCCCGGTACTTTTCATTTCGGGGCCCAGCTCTTTGTTCACCCTTGGAAATTTATTAAAACTAAATACCGGCTCTTTAATTGCAAACCCTTTCAGTTTCTTTTCAAATTTGAAATCGGTCAGTTTGTTGGCGCCCAACATAACTTTCGTCGCAATATTTAAATAAGGGATTTGATAAGCTTTAGCAATAAAAGGCGTCGTGCGCGATGCGCGCGGATTGGCTTCAATTACATACACATTGCCATCTTTAATGGCAAACTGAATATTGATCAGCCCTTTAATATTCAGCGCCCGCGCGATTTTTTCTGCATAATGCTCCATGGTGGTTACTTCCATTGGCGAAAGATTGAATGCCGGTAGCACCGCATTGCTGTCGCCACTATGAATACCTGCCGGTTCGATATGCTCCATCACGCCCATTACATGAAAATGCTCGCCGTCGAAAATGGCATCTACTTCGGCTTCCTGGCATCGGTCGAGAAAATGATCGATAAGAATTTTATTTCCGGGAATATGTTTTAAAAGGCTTACCACTGCTTTTTCAACTTCTTCATCATTGATCACGATGCGCATTCTTTGCCCGCCCAAAACATAAGAAGGACGAACCAGCACCGGATAGCCTACGCGGTTTGCCACATCTATGGCTTCGTCAACAGTCCAGGCCGTACCATAATCAGGATAAGGAATGTTAAGCTCTTTCAGCATATCGCTAAAGCGTCCGCGATCTTCGGCGATGTCCATATTATCGAATGAAGTACCGACGATCTCAACACCCATATTTTTGATCTTTTCGGCCAGCTTTAAAGCGGTTTGGCCACCCAGCTGAACGATCACGCCTGCGGGCTTTTCATATTCGATCAGCTCCCTCACATGCTCCCAATAAACCGGTTCAAAGTAAAGTTTATCGGCCATATCGAAATCCGTACTCACCGTTTCGGGGTTACAGTTCATCATGATGGCTTCGTAGCCGGCTTCTTTAATGGCTAACAATCCATGCACGCAGCAGTAGTCAAACTCGATGCCCTGCCCGATGCGGTTTGGCCCGCTTCCCAAGACGAGGATTTTCTTTTTATCGGTAACTTTTGATTCATTATGGGTCAGCCCGTCGCCACTTACTTTCAGGCTGGGGCTATCAAAAGTGCTATAGAAATAAGGTGTTTTAGCTTCAAATTCGGCGCTACAGGTGTCAACCATTTTGTAAACGCGGTCAATGCCAAACGATTTACGCTTTTTATATACCTCATCTTCTTCCGCACCCACGAGCGTGGCAATTTGAGCATCGCTGAACCCATTCACTTTTGCGTCCCTGATGGTGTCCGCGTTCAAATCGTCCAGATTTAATTCAGCCAGTTTCTTTTCAATAACAACCAATTTCTGAATTTCAGATAAAAACCACCTGTCGATTCCGTTGGTCGCTTTTGATATGGTGCTCACAGAAATACCGGCCATCAACGCATCTTTAATGCGGAATAACCGGTCCCATTTCGGTGTCTTAATGTATTCTTGCAGCTCTTCGGCATGCATCAGGCTTTTGCCATAATAGCCGAGCCCAATCGCGTTGTTTTCGAGGCTCTGACACGCTTTTTGCACTGCTTCATTAAAGCTGCGGCCAATCGCCATCACCTCTCCTACGCTTTTCATTTGAAGGCCCAGCGTATCATCGGCGCCTTTAAATTTATCAAAGTTCCAACGTGGTATTTTTACGATCACATAATCGAGTGCAGGCTCAAAATAGGCTGATGTGGTTTTTGTGATCTGGTTTTCCAATTCATCCAGGTTGTAACCGATGGCCAGTTTGGCCGCAATTTTAGCGATGGGATACCCGGTTGCTTTTGACGCAAGCGCCGAAGAACGACTCACCCGCGGATTAATTTCGATGGCGATGATTTCCTCCGTTGCCGGATTCATAGAAAACTGCACGTTACATCCGCCTGCAAAATTCCCCAGGTCCCGCATCATTTTGATCGCCGTGTTGCGCATCAGTTGCATGCCCGTGTCGCTAAGCGTCATGGCTGGGGCTACCGTAATGCTGTCGCCGGTATGCACACCCATGGGGTCAAAGTTCTCCACGGTACAAATGATACATACATTGTCCGCGTTATCGCGTAAAAGTTCCAGTTCAAATTCTTTCCAACCCAGTACCGCCTGTTCTACCAGCACCTCGTGAATAGGGGATGCCTGCAGGCCGCGGTTCAACGCTTCATCCAGGTCTTCTTTATCATGCACAAATCCACCGCCCGTTCCGCCGAGTGTAAAAGAAGGACGGATTACAAGCGGAAAACCAATTTCCTGCGCATATTCTTTTCCCTCCAGGAAAGAATTTGCCGTTTTCGCTGTGGCAACGGGTATTCCAATTTCGAGCATCCACTGACGGAATTTCTCACGGTCTTCCGCTTTCTCAATGGCTTTAATGTCCACCCCGATAAGACGAACGTTGTACTGTTTCCAAATGCCCAGTTCTTCCGCCTCTTTCGCGAGGTTTAAGGCTGTTTGCCCACCCATGGTCGGCAACACCGCATCAATCTGGTTTTCCTGTAAAATTTGTTCAATACTTTCCACGGTAAGCGGTAATAAATAAACTTTATCCGCCATCATGGGGTCGGTCATAATCGTGGCCGGATTGCTGTTGACTAGTATTACTTTAATACCTTCTTCACGCAAACTGCGCGCCGCCTGCGTGCCGGAATAGTCAAATTCGCAAGCCTGACCGATAATAATAGGGCCGGAGCCAATAATTAAAACTGATTTTATGGAAGTGTCCTTGGGCATTTTTTCTTTTTCTTTCTGTGTAAAAAAAACAAATTGCGCAAAAGTAAGGCTTTGATCGGAAACGGGGCGCGTGTTTTTTGTATTTTATCTGCAGCGCGACATAAAAACCCTGATACAAAAGACTTGCAGGCCTCCCGGTCGGTTTCCGGCCGCGGGCCATAGGCGATGGCCACCATCAATTTTCATTTCTTTATTTTTGGCGCATGTCGAAAAGTAGTTTATTAATTGTGGCCTTGTTATTGACAGGATTTTCTTCTTTTAGCCAATTATATAAAAAGCCGGTTTATCCCAAAGGATATTTCCGGTGGGTAACATTGCTAAAGCCGGATATCGTGGCCAACATGGGCGAACTGCGCAATAATCACTGGCATATGGGCCTTGATGTGCGCACAAACCAGGTCGTTAATCAAAAAGTAGTGGCGGCAGCCGACGGTTATATCGCCTTTGTGGGGATTGAGCCGCTGAGTTGGGGCCGATGGATTATTATTAACCATCCCAACGGGCTTTCCACTTTATATGGCCATCTAAATGACTTCAGGGATGATCTTGAAAAGTATGTAAAAGCGCATCAATATAATGCTGAATCCTGGGAAACCCATTTGAATATTCCCGCGGGGAAATTCCCTGTAAAAAAAGGCGATTTCATATCGCTGAGCGGTACAACCGGTGGTTCGGGCGGCCCGCATGTGCACTGGGAGGTAATCGATACCAAATCGGGTCGCAGGTTGAATCCCACGCTATTCGGAACGCCGATTGTTGATGAAGTGGACCCGGTTGTCTCCAGAATTGCCATGTACGACCGCTCCAATTCGGTTTTTGACGGGTATCCGAAAGTGTTTAGCCTCACCAAAGCAGCCGGAAAATATACGGTTTCCGGCGGAAGCATCAGTACCAACCTGGCGTCGCTGAGTTTTGCGGTGCAGGCTTATGACAGGCGCAACGGCACCAGCAACCAAGACGGTATTTACAGCGCGCGTTTGTTTGTCGATGGCAAAGAAGTGAGCAGCTTTTATGTGGATAGCATCAGCTACGACGACACGCGCTATATGAATTGCCAGATTGATTATAAAATGAGGAGCACCGGCGGATCGTGGATGCAGCATGTGTCTAAGTTGCCGGGCGACAAGGGCGGGGTTTATTACGACTTAGGCCGTCAGGCGCTGATACAGTTATCGCCGCAGCAAAGCCGCGAGGTGAAAATAGAAGTGGCCGATGCCAACGGCAACATTTCGGTCATCGAATTTAAACTGGCTCACAACGGCGCTGCTGCGCCGGCAGCAAAATCATACGAATGGCTTCCAGGGAGGCCCAATAAAATATTTCGGCCCACATTTGAAGCCTATCTTTTTTATGATGCTTTGTATGATAAGATGAATACCAATTATTCGAGTACGCTTTCTCCGGCCTTAAACAGTGTGTCTTCTATTCATCATTTAGGAGAAACCTATATTCCGGTACACAGCAACTTTGAAGTGAGGATCAAACCGACCAAGCCCATCAGTGCAGAAAACCGCAATTGCATCATTATCAAAAGAACTGGAAAAAACACTTCGATCAGGAAGGCTGAATGGAATGCGGAATGGTTGACCGCTCCATTCAGGGATTTCGGAAACTTTGAAGCGCTCATTGACAATGCGCCGCCGACCATCAACGCTCCGGGAACGGGCGATGTGATTAATCTGAAAACAGCCCGGCGTATCGTTTTCACGCCAAAAGATAATTATGGGGTCGCTGATTTTCGGGCGGAAGTAGATGGAAAATGGCTGCGTTTTACAAACGATAAGGGCCGTAACTGGATCTATACTTTTGATGAAAAAGTGAAGCCAGGCCAGCATACCCTAACCGTTACGGTCAAAGATATCGCGGGGAATACCACTCAAAAAAGCTGGAAATTTGTGAGATAATTGAAACCAGCCATTTTAGGTTAAAGACAGATAGCTTTAATCTCATCATATATCAGAAAAAAAATGCCAACACATTTACAGGAAGGACAGAAAGCGCCTGCTTTTTCGGGCAAAGACCAGGACGGCAACAAAATAACGCTCGCTCAATTCAAGGGGAAGAAACTGGCTTTATATTTTTATCCGCAGGATTTGACGGCTACCTGCACCGTTCAGGCTTGCAATCTGCGGGATCATTTTTCTGCCTTGAAGCAGGAAGGAATAGAAATAGTGGGTGTGAGCCCCGATGATATGTCAAAACATAAAAAGTTTATACAAAGAAATACGCTGCCTTTCCCACTGATTGCCGACACCAACCATCAGATTTTAAAAAAATATGGCGTTTGGGGCGAGAAGCAGATGTTCGGGCATAAATATATGGGCGTGTATCGCACCACCTTTCTCATCGACGAAAAAGGAAAGATCAAAAAGATCATCTTAAAGCCAAAAAGCAAACAACACGCGGAAGAAATTATAGCCAATTTTTAAGCAGTCAAACCGGTGCCGCTATAAATGTCGCTGATGCTGACCGACACGTCAATGGCTTTAATAGCTAAAATGTCTTCCAACATTTTATATTCCTCCAGTTCCCAATGGCCGCTCTTATTGATTCTAAAAGCTTCTACGTTGATCGATTCAGCATCAACCAGCAAATATTCTTTAAGAGAAGGAATATCTCTGTATAATTTAAACTTACCACCGCGATCATAGTTTTTGGTCGCTGGGGATAAAATTTCAATAAGTACGGTTGGCAGAATGGCGGTGTCTTCATCTTCACGCGAGGGCGTAATATCACCGCAAATGACTGAAATATCCGGATAGGTAAAGAATGTATTTTCGGGAATATGAATGCGTAAATCGCTGCCATAGGGCTGGCAGGATTTGCCTTTGAGCGCCAAATAGAGTTCGCCTGTTAAATTTTTCGCGATTATATTATGCCTTCTGCCGGCGCCCGCCATTGCAAAAACCTCGCCTTCAAAAAATTCATGTTTGGTGTCAGCGCTTTTTTCCATTGCCAAATACTCCGCAATGGTATAAGAAGCTTTTAAGTAAGCTGGCGCCGGTTCTTTAAATGTGTCTTCCATATCCACAATTTACGAAAGAAAAAGCAACTTACTTTCTGGCAAAATTCAAAAAAGGCCTCTTTGATGGCATTTTTCAAAGAGGCCGGCCGTCTCTACTAAATCAGGTTATTGGCTAACAGGTATTCAGCAATTTGCACTGCGTTGGTAGCTGCGCCTTTGCGCAAATTGTCGCTGACGATCCACATATTAAGGGTTTTGTCCTGCGTTTCATCCCTGCGAATGCGGCCCACAAACACTTCGTCTTTTTCATGCGCGTCCATAGGCATCGGATATTGCTGGCTCGCTAAATCATCCACCACCACAATGCCGGGCGCCTGCTCCAAAAGATTTCTAACTTCTGCCAGGTCAAACTCCTGCTCAAACTCGATGTTCACGCTTTCGCTGTGCCCGCCCATCACCGGAATGCGAACCGTGGTAGCCGTGACTTTGATATTATCATCCCTCATAATCTTTTTCGTTTCATTCACCATTTTCATTTCTTCTTTGGTATAACCGTTGTCGGTGAAAACGTCAATTTGAGGAATCACATTTAAATCGATCGGGTATTTATAGGCCATGGGGTATTCGCCCGATTTGTTTCTTTCGCCCATAAGTTGCTCTACCGCTTTCACGCCTGTTCCGGTTACGCTTTGATAGGTAGAAACCACTACCCTTTTAATTTTATAAGCCTGGTGAAGCGGCTGCAACGCCACCACCATCTGGATCGTAGAGCAATTGGGGTTTGCGATAATTTTATCATTGGTCGTTAAAACATCTGCATTGATTTCGGGCACAACGAGCGGCTTTGAGGGGTCCATTCTCCACGCAGAGGAGTTGTCGACAACGGTGATGCCCGCTGCCGCAAACTGAGGCGCCCATTCGGTAGATGTGCCCCCTCCTGCCGAGAATAAGGCAACGGCTGGTTTTGCGGCAATACCATCTGCCATGCCCACCACTTTATATTTTTTGCCCTTAAATTCAACTTCTTTACCAACACTTCTTTCAGAGGCTACAGGAATAAGTTCTGTGACCGGAAAATTTCTTTCGGCCAGCACCTGTAACATTTTGGTGCCTACAAGGCCGGTGGCGCCCACAACTGCAACTTTCATCGTTTTTGTTTTTTGTTTTAGATATAAAAAAAGCCTTCCGCATTTACGGAAGGCCTGTTAAAAACTTTATGTCTGCACACAAAAATTAAACCTTCCGTTACGGATGCTTCTTAATCTTTGTATGTTTCTTTATTGTCATTTGGGTTGCAAAAATAGATCGATGATTGAAATCAACAAAATATTTTTTTGGAGATTCGTCATCGCCAGGGAAATCAACCGTTGTCCATCGGCTTGTTCGTGAAGCACTTCTGCACCCCGTGCTATTTCACAGGAATAACCTGCGATTTGTTACCAGCGCTCATTTTGTTTGTAAGCAACCACATCAGCGTAAACGATGGAATAATATCCATGCCCGGCAGGGCCTCTTCGATAAAATTAAAAATACCGCCAAAGACGCCTTTGGCACCACCAAAGGTTTTGGCGAAAATGATGGCAGAAACCGGCGCCCAAATGACGTCGGAAAATTCGCCCACGCCTGGTATGGCAAAGGAAAGATAACCGATGGCGTCCATAATAATACAAAACAACAAAGACGGAGACTTTTTGATTTGATCCATGTTTATTTGATTTCTTTTAAGATAGTTTCTTTTCCTTAATCGTTGTCAGTTGCCGGGCGCTTCACCGGCTTTTTTCGTTTGTTTACCGGAAATGCAAAGAGGCCGTCGAACGGCCTCTCCACAATATAGCTACATATTTTTTTACAGTTCAGCCTGATAATTAGTAAGTTCTTTGAACTGCTGTACGCGATTGTTGATGTCTTCCTTCGTGATTTCTTTCAGTCGGGTGGTACCAAACTTTTCAACACAAAAACTCGCCATCGCACTTCCCACAATGATCGCAGCTTTCATGTTTTCAAAAGAAATATCGCGGGTCTTGGCCAGGTAGCCGATAAATCCGCCGGCAAAGGTATCGCCCGCGCCAGTGGGGTCAAATACTTCCTCCAAAGGAAGCGCAGGAGCTACAAAAACTTTGTCTTCGTGAAACAGAAGGGCGCCGTGTTCCCCTTTTTTAATAATCAGATATTTTGGCCCCATGGTTAGAATTTTCTTTGCCGCTTTAACCAAAGAATACTCCGCCGTAAGCTGGCGCGCTTCGCTATCGTTCACGAGCAATACATCGATTTTGCTGATGACTTCTTCCAGTTCCGGTAAAGCGATGTCCATCCAGAAATTCATGGTGTCCAGCACAATCAGCTTGGGCTTTTGGGTAAGCTGCCGGATCACACTCAGTTGAACCGCCGGAGCAAGGTTGCCGAGCATCAGAAATTCCGCACCCTGGTAACTTTCAGGAATGACCGGCTTAAAATCGCCCAACACATTTAGCTCGGTAACAAGCGTGTCGCGGGTGTTCATGTCCAGGTGATAGCGGCCCGACCAAAAGAATGATTTTCTGTCGGGAACAATTTCTACCGCTTCGGTAGCCACGCCGCGGGCTTGCAGCGCTTCCAGCTCTTCTTTTGGAAAATCATAACCCACCACCGAAACCTGCTTCACAGGCTGCGTGAAATACGCCGCGGCATAAGCAATATAGGTGCCGGCTCCGCCTATAATTTTATCAGATTTTCCAAACGGGGTTTCAATATCATCAAAGGCCATCGAGCCTACAACAATTACAGACATTATTAAATATTATTTGAATTTATAATCAGATTGTGTCGCCGCAAATGTAAGGCTTTGAGCAGGAAGTTTTGAGAACACCGGCTGATAATAAAGCGAGTACCATATCTTATGAACGCGTTATCGCACTTAGCGGAATGCTTATGCGATAGTTCGTTCCACGCTGCTAGAAAACTAAATAAGTTCTTTTCTTAAACGGGCCACGGGGATATTGAGCTGTTCGCGATATTTGGCCACGGTGCGGCGCGCAATATTATACCCCTTCTCCTGGAGCAGTTCGGTCAGTTTTTCATCACTAAAAGGATGCCTTTTATTTTCTGATTCGATCATGTCGCTCAAAATCTTTTTCACCTCGCGGGTAGACACCTCTTCTCCGCTATCCGTGCTCAACGATTCGCTGAAAAAGAATTTCAAACGATAGGTTCCAAATTCGGTTTGCACAAACTTGCTATTGGCCACGCGGCTTACTGTGGAAATATCAAGCTGGGTGATTTCGGCAATATCCTTCAGGATCATGGGTTTGAGCGTCGTTTCGTCACCGGTAAGAAAAAATTCTTCCTGGTGGTTCATGATGGCGCTCATGGTATCGAGCAGGGTATGCTGCCGCTGTTTGATGGCGTCAATAAACCATTTGGCCGCATCTATTTTTTGCTTGATGAAAAGCACGGCTTCTTTTTGCTGCCTGTCTTTCTTGGTGCCCCGGCTGTATTCTTTCATCATGTCTTTATACCCTTCGCTGATGCGCAGTTCGGGCGCATTGCGGCTGTTGAGGGTCAGCTCCAGCTTGCTGTTATTATTTAAGATAAAGAAGTCGGGTACCACATAACTTTCTGCTTTGTTGACGGAGCCGATATTGCCGCCGGGCTTAGGATTAAGGCGGATAATCTGTTGCATAACTTCTTTCAGCTCTTCGTCTTCAAGCCCCAGGCCACGCTGAATTTTTTCGTAATGCTTTTTTGTAAACTCGTCAAAATACTTTTCAATGGCCGTAATGGCCAGGTCCACGTCCTTTCCTTCGTGCTTTTGCCGCCTCAACTGCAATAAAAGGCATTCGGGCAAATCGCGCGCGCCCACGCCGGGAGGGTCAAATTGCTGGATCTGCGTAATGATGTTATCAACCTCTTCTACCGTTGTTTGAATGTTTTGCCTGAAGGCCAGATCGTCTACCAAAGCCGGAGTATCCCGGCGCAGATAACCATCTTCATCAATACTTCCGATGATATGTTCGGCAATTTTTTTCTGCTGGTCATCCAAAGAAAGCAGCCCCAGCTGGCTCACCATCAAATCGTAAAAAGAAGTTTCTGTTTTGATGGGCAACTGACGATTCTCATCATCGTCGGCATAATTTTCATCGCGCGTTTTATACTCTGCTATTTCGCCGTCATCGTCGTGCAGATATTCCGTTACATCAATATTTTCATAATCATCGGCGCTTCCGTCCTGCTCCTCATAGTTATCCGCATCATCGGCGCCATCGCTAAACTCGTCCGCATAAGGGTCTTCGTCCTGGTGGGCCTCGTCAACCTCAAGCGCGGGGTTCGCTTCCAGCTCTTCTTTAATTCTTTCCTCTAAATTTGCAGTAGGAACCTGCAGCAACTTCATCAATTGAATTTGCTGAGGGGATAGTTTTTGTAAAAGCTTTTGTTGTAAGGATTGACCTAGAGCCACAGTTCAAAAATTTGCGCCTGCCTGTCGGCCTGGCGGGTTATCAAAAATCGAGCCTAATTTTGCAAAGGTAAATATGTAGGCAACATGAAATATTTTTTATTGTTGTTTTATTAGTGTATATTTTTGGGTTAGTGAGCGTTACTGCGCGAATTCCGATTGCTTTTTTTCACAATATTTTAAACCGCGCTGCCTGTTTATTTGTTGTCTGTACGAAAACCCGTATCCTGTTTGCCACATTTAAAAATCTGCATTCTATCAATACGAAAAGCCATAACGAAGAAGAATTAAAGTTGTTGCAAACAGAGGTGGGTAACGGCAACAGCGCTGCCTTCACCCAGTTGTATGGGTTATTTTTTAAGCGTCTTTACACTTTTTCTTTTTCCATCGTGCGCGTACCGGAGACCGCTACCGAAGTGGTGGAAGACGTATTTATTAAATTATGGATGAAACGGCAAATCATCCAATCTGTCGAAAACTTGTCGGTTTATCTGTATGTTTCGGTAAAAAACCAGTCGCTCAACCGCCTCGCTGCCAAAGCCAGCCAGTGGAAAGCCATGGACATCGACGAGCTGGTGCCCGACCTGGCGCTGCTCGAAGAAGACCCGCTTGGGCAAATCATCAGTAAAGAAACGCTTCAAAAATTTAATCAGGCGGTAGAAGATTTACCGCCGCGCTGTAAAATGATTTTCAAACTGGTTCGCGAAGATGGGCTTCGTTACCAGGAGGTGTCGGATATCCTCAATATCTCCATCAACACCATTGATGTGCAAATGGCTACTGCCGTAAAGCGCATCTCCCAGTCGCTTGGCCTGGCAAAAAAACGGCCTGTCAGTTTCTTTTCAAGAAGAAATAAAAAAAATTAGCCGCCGCATAGTAGATGCGCTTTTTTTTCCTGTCCTTTTAAAATACAGGCGTTTGCACTTGCTATTATGGCGATTGATGAGCACATATGGAAATTAATGTCGCGTGTTATTTTTGGGGAAGCGACCACTGACGAAATAGCGCAGTTTCAAGATCATTGTGCGCAAGACCCGGTGTTACAAGAGCAATATCAAACGCTGGCGCAGCTTTTTCAAACAAATGGAAGTTTGGCCGATGCCGCTGCCATCAGCTACGAACTACAGGCGCAAAACCTGCTGAAGCGGGCCGAAAAAATCCAGCAACAAAATCTTACACGGAAGCAGGCTAAAAGCCACCGCATGAAATACTGGGTAGCGGCGGCCTCCGTTGTGGTGGGCCTGCTCGCGGCCTGGGGGATATGGGAAATTAGCAGGAAGGCGGATGCGCCGGCGCCGCGTTTGGCGATTGCTGCGCCCGAGGGACAGCGAAAATCAATTAAACTTAAAGATGGCACCGTGGTTTGGTTGAACGGCGGCTCTTCGCTACATTATATAAACGATTTTAACGCGTCCGCCCGGGAAGTAAAACTGGAAGGGGAAGCTTATTTTGACGTGGTAAAAGACGCCTCGAAGCCATTTATTGTGCATGCCGGCAAGGTGTTAATCAAGGTATTGGGCACCGCTTTCAATGTAAAAGCGTACCCGGAAGATGCTGATGTGACCACTTCTTTATACCGGGGTTTGGTCAGCGTATCAAGACAAGACGAAGAGGCGCAGCCCATCCTGCTCTATCCACATCAAAAGCTAACGATGCCCAACCAACTTGAGGCTTCCGGCGCGTTTGTCGCCGACCTGGCCGCATCGGCGATGGCTGCAAAAGTGGAGTTTCTCGACAGCTCCCAAACAGAACCCGAACGCGTTGAAACTTCCTGGATCTATAACCGGCTCGAGTTTCGGGGCGACGATTTTCTAACGCTGAGCCATAAAATGCAGCATTGGTTTAATACAAAAATTCATTTTTTGGATGAGCCGGCGAAGCAAATGCGCTTTAACGGTTCGTTTCAGCAGGAAACCCTTGAGCAGGCGCTCAAAGCGCTTCAACTTGCCAATTCTTTCACTTATAAAATAGAAAATAATGAGGTATTTATTTATTCAGATCCATAGATTTTGCATTTACCGGCTGCCAGATTTGCAAGTCGCAGCAATTGCACTACCAAAAGCTTTTCTCTTCAAGAGTTCATTAAAACCATATCAAAATGAAGTGCCAGTATAAAGATGAAAACCATCTCAACAAAACTAAAGTTCTAATTGCCATGAAACTGACGATTCTGCTTTCACTATTTTTCACGGTTACGCTAAACGCCACGGGCTTTGGGCAGGAGCGGCTATCGCTCAGAGTAAAAAAGACAGCGATTGCGGACGTGTTAAGGACCATCGAGCAGCAATCAGGCTACCGGTTTTTATACAATGAAAACATTGCCGGCCTGCAGCAAAAAGTGTCTATCAATACGGCTTCGGCTACTGTTGATGAAATTCTGCCGGTATTGTTGTTTCGTACCGATATGACCTGGCAGAAATTAGAGAACAAACTTATTGTGATAAAAGAAGACCCTCTTGCGGTTAAAGACGTGACGGTAACAGGTTTCGTGAAGGACAGTTCCGGCGCAGCGCTATCGGGCGTTTCGGTGCAGGTGAAGAACACCGATATCGGAACGGTGACGGATAATGAGGGTGCTTTTACGATTAATGTACCCGACGCCAACAGCATTCTTGTTTTTTCGCGTGTGGGATATCAAAACCTCGAAAGGAATTTGAATGGCAGCACCAGTTTAAATATTGTGCTGCTCGCTTCGCAGGAAGTATTAGACCAGGTGGTGGTGGTAGGTTATGGAACACAGCGCAAGCGCGACCTGACCGGCTCCATCGCATCTGTCAGCGGCGACGAAATAGCGCGGATGCCCAATACCAACCCCATCAGCTCCCTGCAGGGTAAGGTGGCCGGCCTGACCATTTCAAACTCGGGGTCGCCGGGGGCCGCGCCTACTGTGCGCGTACGAGGTATTAACAGTACCAACAGCGCCAGCCCTCTGTATGTGGTCGATGGTATACTTCAGGATAATATCGACTATTTAAACCCGGCAGATATTGAATCAATCGACGTTTTGAGAGATCCATCATCTATTGCAATTTACGGTTTGAGTGGTGCAAACGGTGTGATAGCAGTGACCACTAAAAAGGCCGCACGAGGACAAACAAGGGTTAACCTCAACAGCAGTGTAGGTTTTAGTGAAGTACGCCGAAAAATTGCCGTCACTGATGCGGACGGGTTCAAAAAATTATATAGCGCGCAGTTGTCGAATCTGGGCGCCACTCCTTTCGATTTTTCAAACTATGAAGCCAATACTGACTGGCAAGACCAAATACTACGCAAGGCAATGTTTACTAATCACAGCCTAAGCCTCTCTAATAGCGGGGAAAAAACAACCACCTATTTTAACCTGGGCTATAATAAGCAGGAAGGTGTTGTGAAATATGGAAGTTATGAAAGGTTTGTGGCAAGGTTAAATGAGGAAATACGGATTACTAAAAGCATAAAAGTAGGGGCGGATGTTACGGGAACCTATTGGAACACCAATCCTACTTCGGTGAGCCTTACTAATGCCCTGTGGGCAGCTCCCATTGTGCCGATTCAGGCGGGCGAAGATTTATACTATAGTATGCCATCTTTTCAAAGAGCGCAGGTGGGCAATCCTGTGGCGACGTTAAACCGGAACAATAATACATCCATTAGCCGTGGATATCGTTTTGTGGGAAGCGCTTTCGCAGAGTTTAAAATTTTGAACCAGTTCACGTGGAAGTCAACATTTTATACTGACTTAGGCTTTAATACATCAAGAGACTACGCACCGCTTCCTTACCGGTTTATCAACCTGGGAGAAATGGGCGGCGCTACCGACACTACCTTTAACGACAGGCAGTTTACCAGTGTAAGTCAAAGTCAAAGGGAATATAGAAAATTCCAACAGGATCATACCCTAACCTGGGATAAAAACTTCGGAGGTGGGCATCGATTAACCGCTATGGGTGGTTTTACAACGGTTTATACCGATAACACAGGCTTGAGTGGTAATAGAAGAGATACTACCTTAAATATTCCCAACAATCCTGATTTTTGGTATATTGATGTAGCGAACATTAATAACCCAGGAACGTATGGCGGTAGCGGCGGTAAAAATTCTTTGGCTGGTGCATTTGCACGCGTAAGTTATGCTTTTAAAAACAGGTATCTGTTAAACGCAACGGTAAGAAGGGATGGCAGCTCTAAATTTGCACCCGATAACAGGTGGGGTACCTTTGGAAGCGTTGGCGCCGGCTGGGTAATCAGCGATGAAAATTTCTTCAGCGCCGTTGGCCCTGTGAATTTTTTAAAGCTGAGAGCTGCCTGGGGTAAAATTGGTAACTCAAACGGCGTTGCTGATAATCTTTATCAGCCAGGTGTTTCCAACGCTTCTACTGCCATTTTTGGCGATAATATCTACACCTCTGTTCAGGCGGCCTACATACCCGATCCTAACCTGCATTGGGAAGTTGTTCGCGGTATTGATGTGGGTTTGGATATCCGGGCTTTTGATGATCGCTTCAATGCAGAAATTAACTGGTACGATAGAACTACTTCCGATATTCTTACCAGCCTCGAAATACCCAACGACAGCAGGAGGTATTTTACCAACCTGGGAAAAATTACCAACAGGGGTATTGAAGTAGCTGCCGGCTGGAAAGAGAGTTTTGAAAGTGGCTTCAGCTATGGCATCAACGGTAATTTCAGCTATAACAAGAATACAGTTAACTCGATTGGCGATAACTTTAATTTCCAAATCCTCGGAAATGAGGGTGCCAATAAAACTGAGTCCGGACAATCTATTGGCTATTTCTACGGTTACCAACAGATGGGTATCTACCAGTCGCCCACTCAAATTGCAAACTCACCTTATTACGCAGGCGCTGCGCCGGGAGATATCATGTATGCCGATATTGACGGAAACGATACAATTAATACGGCCGATCGGGCCTACCTGGGAACGCCCTTTCCTCCTTATAGCTTTGCTGCTTCTTTTACAGTGGGATACAAAGGGTTTGATCTGCTTGTGGAAGGCCAGGGAGTGGCAGGCAATAAAATATATACAGAACGGCGTACCAGCAATTTTGCTACGCTCAACTACGAAGCCAACAGGTTGAATGCGTGGACAGGACCGGCAACCAGCAATATCGAGCCCATACTCGATGCTACAAGAGGGAATAACTTTCTGTTTAGTTCTCATTATTTGGAACCTGGAAATTATTTCAGGTTGCGAACCGTTCAACTGGGGTACACATTAAAAGCTGATCGCATAAAAGCAATCCGGCAGGCCCGGATTTATATAAGCGGGCAAAATATTGCTACCTGGACCAAGGTTACGGGATATTCTCCTGAAGCGCCCATCTCCAGTATTTTGGGCGGCGGCGCTGATAACGGAATTTATCCGGTACCAGCTACCTACACGTTTGGTATAAACTTTACTTTTTAATGAAATTAAAATGAAAAAAATGATATTATATAATCACCAAGTCAGGTTTCGCCTAATGGTTGTGTTGCTCCTGGCCACAACTTTTGCAGGGTGTAAAAAATTTCTTGATACGCAACGTCAGGGCGCCTACACGGCTGATAACTATCCCTACCCCGGAGGCTCGGGCCCTTACGACCAGTTTTTGTTTGGCGCCTACAACGATTTACGCGGGTATAATGTACATGCCGACGCTTTTATTGTAACTACCAGTATTAGAAGCGATGATGCCGATAAAGGAAGTACCCCTTCGGACGGGGGTGCCAGTGTCTTTGAAATGGAAAATTTCCCGGTAACGCCAAGCAATGGCAGAGCCAATAATATTTGGGTGGCTTATTATGGCCTAATCAACAAATGTAATAGCGCGCTGGTCAATGTGGACACCCTTCAAAATATTACTGCCAGCGAAGAGGTAAAGCTGCAAACCAAGGCGGAAGCGCGTTTTATAAGGGCTTACGGATATTTTATGCTGGTTCGGTTGTTCGGGAATATCCCGATCATCGATACCATTTACGCTGATGTGACAGCTCAACCTTTTGTTCCTCAAAGCCAACCGGCTCAGGTGTATGCGTTTATTGAGGACGATCTTAATTTTGCGGCACAACATCTCCCCGATTCCTGGAGCAGCGAATTTATCGGTAGGGTAACGCGCGGAGCGGCCAATGGCCTTTTGGCTAAAGTGTACCTGACTCAAAAGAAATGGGCGCAGGCGGCCGCTGCGGCGGGCGCAGTAATGAGTTCCGGCATGTATGATCTGTCGGTGGCCTACAACGATATATTCAGCGAGCAGGGAGAAAATAGCAAAGAATCTGTGTTCGAGGTACAGGCCACCGCCAGCGCCACCACGCCTACCGGCAATGGCGTTCAGTACTCCAGTATCCAGGGCGTTCGCGGCACAGGTATATGGAATAACGGCTGGGGCTGGAACACACCGAGTGATGTTTTAGAAGCCGCCTATGAGCCCGGTGATCCCAGAAAGGCCAGAACCATTCTTTATTCGAGCACGGCCACACAAACGAATACCTCGATGTATGGCGAGCAAATGCCGGTTTATCCCAGCCAGGTGCCCAATCCGAAATATAACCATAAAGTTTTAGGAAACCCTTCCATGCGCAATTCCATTAGCCGTGGTTGCTGGTGGATGAATGTGCGGCTGCTTCGATATGCCGATGTGTTGCTGATGTATGCCGAGGCACAGAACGAAGCGGGCAATTCCGATACGGCGCGCAGGGTAGTAAACAGGGTAAGGGAAAGGGCCAGAAGAGGCGCGTCCTCAGGCGTGTTGCCGGACATTACGACCACGAATCAGTCAGAACTAAGAGCTGCCATCCGCCATGAAAGAAGGATCGAACTGGCGATGGAACATGATCGCTTTTTCGACCTGGTACGTTGGGGCATTGCACAGCAGGCCATGCATGCCGCAGGAAAAACTAACTTTTCCGATAATCGCGATGTGCTGCTTCCGATTCCCCAGGTACAGCGGGATCTAAGCGACAACCGACTGGTTCAGAACCCCGGGTACTAAGCAAACAGCCAAAAGCGAGGTCATTATTTAATATCCGTATCAATCGCAAGGCATAATGTTTCTGGCCGGACTATCACTCAACTATTAACTATAAAAAATATACAGATGAAATATTTCAATAGAAAGCTATTCCGCTTATGTGCAGGGCTTTTTACCGTCATGGCGCTTTTTGTAGCCTGCAAAAAAGACGGGAACCCCAACGATCTGCCAACCTCAGTTCCCGAATCGGCCTACGTGGGCCAAACCGGCGCTGAGGTAATTAAAATTCTGGCCATTGGCAATAGCTTTTCGGAAAATGCGATCGAAAGCAATTTGTACGAATTGGCTAAGGAAAGTGGCAAAACCGTGATCATTGGCAATATGTATATCGGCGGCGCCTCCCTGGGGCAGCATGCCCAAAACGCCACGGCTAACGGCTCGGTGTACGAATACAGGAAAATCAATACAGAGGGGGTGAAAAGAAATTTCCCCAAAGTGTCGATCGCCACGGCGCTGGCCGATGAAAAATGGGATTATATCAGCTTTCAGCAGGCCAGCCCGCTTTCGGGGCTCGCCGATCCCACGCAACAGGATCTGACTACTGTTTTTAATTATGTAAAATCAAAAGTCAACAACCCGGAGGTTAAATACATCTACCATCAAACCTGGGCCTACGCGCCGAACACAAGCAACACCGGCTTCGCAAATTACGACAACGATCAAACTACCATGTATAACGGCATTGTGAGCGTTTCTCAAAATGTGAAAAATATAGTGCCGGTTGATATTATCGTCCCAGCGGGCACGGCCATCCAGGACGCAAGAACCAGCCTGTTGGGCGAGAGCTTTACTGTGGGCGACGGCTATCATTTAAATGAGCTGGGTAAATACACAGCCGCCTGCACCTGGTTTGAAGCCTTGTTTGGCACTTCGGTAGTGGGCGCAAAATATAAGCCTGCCGGCATCTCCAATTTCGAAGTTTCCGTGGCTCAAAACGCGGCTCATTTCGCTGTGTTGAAATCTTTCGAAATAACGTCTATGGCCGATTTTCAGGTAGAACCGGCGCCCTTGCAATATCCGGTGTTGATTGATTTTGGAAATGCGGCGCCATCGCCATCCTGGAACCAGGTTTCTTCGTATACAGAGGGCACAAAAGCCAATCTCAAAGACAGCGTAAATGCTTTTGTTGGGATATCGCTGGTGATAACAGAACGGTTTAATGCGATTAATACTAATGGCGCGACTGGCACAACCACTTCTCTTAACATGCCCGACAACGTTTCCGCGCGAAACTTTTACGGAAACTCACGCGGACCGCTGTTCAATGGTATTACAACGCCGCAGAGCGTTTTCGAGTTATCAGGGTTGGTTAAAAATATCACCTATAACTTTTGCTTTTTCGGGTCTCGTGCGGCATCCGACAACCGCGAAACCCTTTACACCGTGGCGGGCGAAAACAGCGGTTCGGCCAGTTTAAATGCAGGCTCCAACGCCACCGAGGTAGCCTGCGTCAGCAATATTAAACCGGATGCCAATGGCAAAATAAAAGTTACAGTTACTTCCGGACCGAATAATGTTACCTCCAACGGTTGGTTTTATATCAACGCCGCAAAGATTACTTCCAATAATTAACTATAAAAGCGGGCCCGCATACGGTAGCGGCCCGCTTTTTTGATTTGCCAAACGCCTGATAAAATAAAAGATCATGCTAAAAAATGCTTTACTTGCCCTGACGCTTTTGGTATCGACGATTTGCGTTGGGCAAAAATCCACCGCCAAAAAGAGCCATGCCATTCCCTATACCCTTAAAATCGACAAGCAAATTTCCGACACGGCGCTGGTTGATTTGGTTCAAAAGCAAACCCTTCGCTATTTCTGGGATTTTGCGCACCCCGTAAGCGGCCTGGCGCGCGAGCGAAGCAACGAATCTTTCAATTACGGAAACGAAGTGGTAACCACCGGCGGCACAGGCTTTGGCATTATGGCCATCATCGCGGGCGTGAACCGCGGCTGGATCGAACGGGATACCGCCGCCCGGTTTTTATTAAAAATGACGCGTTTTTTGTATAAAGCCGATGCTTATCATGGTGTATTTCCACATTGGTTTGATGGGGCAACCGGTAAAACAATCCCCTTCAGCAGAAAAGATGATGGCGCCGACCTGGTGGAAAGCGCTTTCCTTTTCCAGGGGCTGCTTTGCGCCCGGCAATACTTCGATCGCGACAATGATGTTGAAAGGCAGCTGCGTGGCCGCATTAATGGCTTGTGGAATGATGTTGAATGGGACTGGTTTACCCGCGGCGGCCAGGAAGTGCTTTACTGGCACTGGAGCCCCAACAACGGCTGGGCCATGAATTTCCCGCTGCGCGGCTTTAATGAATGCCTGATTACCTATGTGTTGGCTGCGGCTGCCGAGCGATATCCGGTAAGCAGCCGCGTTTATCACCGGGGCTGGGCGCAGGGGCGCTTTTTCACCAATGGCAAAACGTTTTATAACTACGAGTTGCCTTTGGGAACAGATTATGGCGGCCCTTTGTTTTTTTCCCATTATTCCTTTCTTGGGCTTAGCCCGAAAGGCCTGACCGATCAGTATGCCGACTACTGGAAACAAAATCAAAATCATTCTTTGATCAACTACGCCTACTGCGTCGACAATCCAAAATCGTTTAAAGGCTATGGCGAAAACTGCTGGGGCCTCACGGCAAGCGACACCTACAATGGCTACAATGCCCATTCGCCCACCAATGATCATGGTACGATTACGCCTACGGCGGCATTGTCGGCGTTTCCTTACACCCCCAGCCAGTCGATGAAAGCGCTTCGGCATTTTTATGTGGATCTGGGCGATAAGATCTGGAGCGAGTACGGCTTTGTAGACGCGTTTAACGAAACCAAAAACTGGTATGCCCAATCCCATCTTGCGATCGACCAGGGGCCGATCGTGGTAATGATAGAAAACTATCGCACCGGCTTATTGTGGCGTCTTTTTATGAGCTGTCCCGAAATTCAGGGCGGCCTTAAAAAGCTGGGCTTTAAAAGTGCGTATTTTAAGTAAAAAAACAGTTTGAAACCCCAATCCCCTTTACCCGACGAAGATTTGCTCGAACTGGTGCAGCGCCAAACTTTCAATTATTTTTGGAAGCATGCGGAGCCGCATTCAGGTATGGCCAGGGAGCGCAACCGGCCCGATTTTAAAGATGTAGTGACCACTGGCGGTTCCGGATTTGGCGTGATGGCTTTCATCGTGGCAGTGGAGAGAAAGTGGATTTTGAGAAAAGAGGCCGTCGAGCGGATGTTGCAAATACTTAGTTTTCTGCAAAAGGCAGAAAAACACAAGGGAGCATTCCCCCATTGGATCAACGGAAACTCGGGGAAAACAATGCCGTTTAGCAAAAAAGATGACGGCGCCGATTTGGTAGAAACGTCTTTTTTATTTCAGGGCCTGCTCGCTGCGCGTCAATATTTTAAAAAAGGCAATGCGGCCGAAACGGAAATCAGGGCCAGGATCTCCGCTCTCTGGGAAAACATCGAGTGGAAGGCGTTTACGCGCGACAGAAATGTTTTATATTGGCATTGGAGCCCCCGGCACAACTGGGCGATGAACCTGAAGATCGAGGGCTACAACGAAGCGTTGATTACTTACGTCTTGGCGGCGGCTTCGCCGCGGCACGGCATTGCGAAAACTGTTTTTGACAAGGGTTGGGCGCGCTGCGGCGATTTTAAAAACGGCAGGAAATTTTATAACACTGTTTTGCCAGCCGGCCCCGACTTTGGCGGGCCGCTATTTTTTGCGCATTTCGGGTTTACCGGTTTAGACCCAAGAGGCTTAAAGGATGGTTACATTGATTATGGCAAACAGCATATCGCGCATGCACACATCAATTATAGATATTGCGTCGACAATCCCGGGAAATTTGAAGGCTATGGCAGGAATTGCTGGGGGATTTCAGCATGCGACTATAAAAAGCGGTACCATGAGCGTTCGCCGGTAAAAGATAATGGAACGATCTGCTGCTCGGCCGCGATGGCCAGCCTGCCCTACACACCCCAGGCTTCCATGCGCGCACTGCGCTATTTTTATGAAGATCTGGGCGATAAAATTTTTGGTGATTGCGGATTTACAGATAGTTTTAATGTCTCCAAATCATGGCATGCCGAAAGCTATCTTGCCATCAACCAGGGCGTTACTATTTTAATGATCGAAAACTTCCGGACGGGCCTGCTCTGGGATCTTTTCATGCAGGATCCGGATGTGAAAAGGGGTTTGCAGCGACTGGGATTTGAAAGCCCCTGGCTAAACAACTAATGATAAAAGGTGAAACAGAACATAACCATTTTTCTCAAACGGAGCGTGCATAATCCAACAGTCCCTGTCTGGCTGGGGGCATCCAGTTGACAGAACATAAAATTGAAAAATATACGTATGAAATGACCATAAAAATTATCGGAGTACTTTTTACCCAAAACGATGATAATTTTTATGCAAAATTCCATCTGACCATTAAAAGCCATAAAAAATAAACAGATGAATAAATCAATCTTTACAGCATTACTCCTGCTTTTGCTTTTTGTAAGCGCTGCTGAAGCGCAAAAGTTACCGCGTTTTTATAACGATGTGCAGCGGTTTAAACAAGCGGATAGCGCCTCCTTCCCACCCTCAAAACAAATTTTGTTTATCGGCAGTTCTTCCTTTACAAAATGGACTGATGTGAATGAGTACTTTCCCGGCTATAAAATTTTAAACCGTGGTTTTGGCGGTTCTTCCCTACCCGATCTGATTCGTTACCGGTACGAAGTGATTTATCCTTATGCCCCACGTCAAATCGTGATGTATTGCGGCGAGAATGATTTTGCGGCCGCTGATGCGCCATCGGTCGAAACTGTAATGGAGCGGTTTAAAACCCTTTATCATCTTATCCGGCAAAAATATCCAAAAACACCGTTTGTCTATGTGTCGATGAAACCCAGTCCGAGCCGCCAGCATTTATTATCCAAATACAAAGAAGCAAACGCGCAGATCGCAGCGTTTTTAAAGCAGGATAAGAACGCCGGATTTATTGATGTGTTTTCGCGCATGCTCAATAGCGATGGCACCGTGATGACCGACATTTTTGTAAGCGACAACCTGCATATGAACGCCAAAGGCTACGCTATCTGGCAAAAGGCAATGAAGCCCTATTTGAAGAAATAAAAATTAAAAGTATGATCAAGAATATCTATTTGTCGGTTGTGTTGCTCCTGTGGGTAACAACAGCCGCCACGGCCCAACAGGCAGATGCCGCCATGAATAAATTCGTGAGCGCGCTCATGGGCAAAATGACGCTGGATGAAAAAATAGGCCAGTTGAATCTTCCCAGCGCGGGAGAATTCACAACCGGTACAGCCACCAACTCTAACATAGGGGCGAACGTAAAAAAAGGCCTTGTCGGCGGCTTATTTAATATCAAAGGGGTTGATAAAATAAAAGCCATTCAAAAAGTGGCGGTGGAGGAAAGCCGCCTGAAAATTCCCATGTTATTTGGGATGGATGTAATTCACGGGTACGAAACAACCTTTCCCATTCCTTTGGGTTTGTCCTGTAGTTGGGATATGAAGGCTATCGAACAATCGGCCCGCATCGCTGCTATTGAAGCCAGCGCTGATGGTATCAACTGGACTTTTAGCCCGATGGTGGATATCAGTCGCGATCCCCGCTGGGGCCGTGTTTCGGAGGGCAATGGCGAAGACGCTTACCTCGGCGCACAGATTGCGAAAGCAATGGTAAAAGGCTATCAGGGCGATCTAAAATCTAATAATCATATTCTCGCCTGCGTCAAACACTTTGCTTTATATGGCGCCGGGGAGGCCGGCCGCGACTATAATACGGTTGATATGAGCCGTATCCGCATGTACAACGAATATTTTCCGCCCTATAAAGCAGCGGTGGACGCCGGGGTGGCAAGTGTGATGGCTTCTTTCAACGAAATTGATGGCATTCCTGCCACAGGAAATAAATGGCTGTTGACAGATGTGTTGCGCAAACAATGGGGATTTACGGGGTTTGTTGTTACCGACTACACGGGCATCAACGAAATGGTTGATCACGGCATGGGCGACTTGCAGGCGGTGTCTGCGCTTGCCTTGAAAGCCGGCGTGGATATGGACATGGTAGGCGAAGGCTTCTTAAAAACATTGAAGAAATCTTTGAGCGAAAATAAAATAACGATAGCGGAAATAAACGCGGCCTGTCGGCGCATGCTGGAAGCCAAATACAAGTTGGGCCTTTTTAAGGATCCGTATAAATATTGCAGCACAACACGGGCTCAAAACGAAATCTTTACAGCCGCCCACCGGAAAATTGCGCGTGAAACGGCGGCGCAGAGTTTTGTCCTGCTAAAAAACGAAAACAAAGTGTTGCCTTTGCAGAAAAGCGGCAAAATTGCTTTGATCGGGCCGTTGGCAGATGCTGCCAATAATATGGCAGGCACCTGGAGCGTGGCCACTAAACAGGATCGGTCCGTTTCTTTATTGGCTGGTTTAAAACTGGTGGCCGGCAGTGGCACTGAGATACTTTACGCAAAAGGAAGCAATCTTACCGGCGATTCCATTTTAGAAGAGCGGGCCACTATGTTTGGCAAAACGCTTAACCGCGATCAGCGCAGCGAAGAAGCGCTTGCAAAAGAAGCGCTGGAAGTGGCCGCGCGCGCCGACGTCATTGTTGCCGCCATGGGCGAGGCGGCCGAGTTCAGTGGTGAAAGCAGCAGCCGGTCTAATCTCGATATTCCAAAAACCCAGCAAAAATTGTTGAAGCGGCTATTAGCTACCGGCAAGCCTGTGGTGCTGGTGTTATTCACCGGCCGTCCGCTTACGCTCACATGGGAGCAGCAGCATGTCCCTGCTATTTTGAACGTTTGGTTTGGCGGAAGTGAAGCCGGTTCGGCGATCGCGGATGTTTTATTTGGAGATGTTAACCCTTCCGGAAAACTTACCATGAGCTTTCCACAAAACGTTGGCCAGATCCCCATCTACTATGCGCATAAAAATACCGGGCGCCCCCTGGCAGAAGGGAAATGGTTTCAGAAATTCAGAAGTAATTATATCGACGTGAGCAACGAACCGCTGTACCCTTTTGGGTTCGGGCTCAGCTACACTTCCTTTTCTTATGGCGATATTAAGCTAAGCGCCACCCGGCTAAAGGGAAATCAAACGCTCAAAGCCAGTGTGGTGATCAAAAATACAGGTTCGCATGATGGCGCTGAAGTAGTACAACTTTATATTCGCGACTTAGTCGGATCGGTAACACGCCCGGTGAAAGAGCTAAAAGGCTTTCAAAAAATAAAGCTGGCCGCCGGCGCTTCAAAAACGGTTTCCTTTGAGGTGACTACCGAAGATTTGAAGTTTTACAACAGCAATTTACAGTATGACTGGGAGCCCGGTGCCTTTGAAATTATGATTGGTACAAACGCCCGGGAAGTAAAAAGCGCGGACGTCGAGTGGGCGCGCTAAAGAGGTAACCAGCAAGGAGGCGGTGGCGCATGATGTTGCAGCGCCGGATTCAGAATCCGATAAGAATGCTTACATTCGCTATCTGCCTTCTTTTTTATGATAGCTGAATTCTCGAAACCAGATGATGCTTCCTTCGAATATTGGAAGCAACAGATTGCGTGCGGCAATGAACAGGCTTTTCGAAGTTTGTTTAACGCCTATGCACCCAGGTTGACGGCATTCGCCTTTTCCATCACTAGAAACCGGGAGGCTTCGATCGATGTGGTAGACGAAGTCTTTGTGAAAATCTGGCGCCGCCGCGATCGCATTCAGCAGATCGAAAATATTACCACGTATTTATATACCGCCACCAAAAATACAGCGCTCAACCTGCTTTCCCGAAAAGCCAGGGAAGTGACGGTCGATAGCTTTGATTTTATCGATGTAGCGCTGAGAGACGACTACGCGCCCGACCAGCAATTAATTACTGCCGAAATATTATCGCGTATCAAGAAAGCGGTGGATGCGCTTCCTCCCAAATGCAAACTGGTATTTAAACTGGTGCGCGAAGATGGCCTGAAGTATAAGGAAGTAGCAGAAATTTTGGAAATATCAGAAAAGACCGTCGACGCCCAGTTGGTGATCGCGGTGAAACGTATTGGAGACGCCGTGGGCAAATATTTTGATTATTTCCCGGCCAGATTTCAAAAAAAATAAATTTCTTTTAGGGTGTTCTTTGCGACGCGCTGTCTATTAGTATGACAAAGCGTATGCAGGAGCAACTTGCCATATTATTATCCCGCCAACTTTCGGGCGAAGCGACCCCCGAGGAGCTGCAGGAACTGGAAGCCTGGATCAGGAATCACCCCCAGGATCATTACCTGATTGAAATGCTGCAGACTTACTGGAGCGGACAGGCTGCGGGCGAAGTGGAGGCGGTTACGGACAATGCGCATTTCGATCGCATCTTAAACAAAGCAAAATCGGCCGACGCGACAGTGTCTGGCACCCTCTCAAACTCCAAAGCTGGCATCAGGCGGCGTTTGCTTTGGTGGGCAGCTGCGGCAGTTTTTTTTGCCATCCTGCTTACGGCAATTTTGTTTGAAGAGCGGATTACAGGAAAAAGCCCTCGCGACCACCAGGTAGCAACGGTGGGGGGCATGCGGTCGCATGTTATCTTGCCCGACGGAACGGCCGTTTGGCTCAACGCTAGGTCCAGCCTGCATTACGATAAAAGCTTTAATAAGCAATTGCGCGAGGTTTATCTGGAAGGCGAGGCCTTCTTTGAAGTAAAAAAAGACCAAAAACGCCCTTTTATTGTTCATACATCCGACATTGATATCCGCGTATTGGGCACAGCTTTTAATGTAAAATCTTATGGGGAAGAAGATAAAATTGAAGCGACGCTCGTACATGGTTCTATACAGGTAACGGCGCCCTCGGGAGATGACATCGGAACGGTTCAGCTTCGGCCCAATGAAAAACTGGTGTTTAAAAAGCAAACCAAGAAGGCCGCTTTTTCTACCGCAAAAAGCGGCGTGAAGCCCCCTGTTTATCGCATCGAACCCGTGTTGTTGAAAGCGGCCGACTCATCCTTTATTGAAACTTCCTGGATACATAATAAGTTGCTTTTCGATGGAGATTCGTTTGCCGAACTGGCGGTTAAAATGGAACGATGGTTTGACGTGAAGATCACGTTTACGGATACGGCGGTTGCCAATTATCGCTTGCGTGGAGTGTTTGAAGATGAATCGGTCACGGATGCGCTTCAGGCCCTGCAACAGATTGCTCAGTTTAATTATACGATTAACGACAGATCGATAACTATTTCAAAGAAAAACCGGTAAATGCTGCAACACTTACCGGCGGGAAAAAACGGGGGTTAATGTGGAAACATTAATTCCCTATTGTTTAAATCTAAAACCAAAAGTATGAAAAAAAGTGCATCGGAGTTGGGCCGGGGGCCCATCAACACGCTGCGAAAAATGCTTCTAGTTATGAAATTGAGTATGCTTATCGTGCTCCTCTGCGTCTTCCAGGCCCAGGCGAAAGAGTCGGGAGCGCAGAACATTTCGCTGGTGTTGAAGAATACAGAAATTAAGCATGTTTTAAAAGCTATTGAAGAAAACAGCCGCTATCGCTTTCTGTATAATTATGACCTGCAAAGCCTGGACCAGCGCGTGGATTTCCGCGCAGAAAATTCTTCCCTTAGCCTGGCGCTCGAACACTTGCTGGCAGGCACTGGGTTGCAGTATAAAATGCTGCGAAAAAACCTGGTGGCAATTGTTTCAACCGGCAGCGACGCGCCAATTCTTTCTGTTCGCGGTAAGGTGGTCAACGACACCGGCGAGCCTCTCGCGGGGGTTTCGGTCGTTGAAAAAGGTACGGCTAACGGAACGGCCACTGATCAGGCGGGTAATTTCTCCATCAATGTAGCCGACGGCAATGCAGTACTGGTATTTTCTTACACCGGGTATGTGACGCAGGAAGTGGCGGTAAGTTCGACTAACGAAATGATCAATGTATCATTGAAAAAAAATGAAAATGCGCTTGATGAGGTGGTGATCGTTGGTTATGGTTCGCAGAAGAAATCTGACCTGATCGGATCGGTAGCACAGGTTGACGCCGAGCAAATCAACAACCGGTCGGTGCCTCAGCTCTCCCAAGCCCTGACGGGCCAGTTGCCGGGCGTTACTATTATTCAGCGTTCGGGCCAACCGGGCAATAGCGGCGGCAATATCCGTGTGCGGGGTGTCGGGTCTTTTGGAAGCGATCCTTCAGCACTTATCCTGGTGGATGGGATTCCGGCCAATTCGTTAGACGAAATTAATCCTAATGATGTGGAGGCTGTTTCTGTTTTGAAAGACGCTTCTTCAGCGGCCATTTATGGAGCACGCGCCGCCAACGGCGTTATTTTGGTAACCACCAAAAGCGGCAGTGGTAATGGCAAACTGAACATTAACTATAACGGGTATATCGGTATACAAAAAGCCACAGAATACCCGGAGCAGGTGCCTTCCTGGGAGTTTGCGACTTTGATGAACGAAGCTCAGCCCAACACCTACACCGCAGAAGAAATTCAAAAGTTCAGAGACGGCAGCGACCCGGACAATTACGCCGATGTGAACTATGTGGACCGGCTTTTTAAAAAATCTTTTTCACAGACGGCGCACAATCTTTCCATCGCTAACAAAACGGAAAAAACACAGTACCAACTTTCCTTCGGTTATTTGTATCAGAATGGTCTGGTGGAAAAGAATAACTACAACCGGTACAACGTGCGTTTGAATATGGTCAATAATATTGCAAGAAATATTAAACTGACCACGCGCATCGCGGGAATGCAATTTATCGATAACCAACCGGCGCCGCCCGCTACCTTGGATTTTGGCGATATGGTAACGCTTATCGGACAGATTGTTCGCTACCCTTCCTTTTTCCCCGCCGAACTATCGAACGGTGACTGGGGCCAGGGAAATAATAACGCAGGAACCCCTGTTTCTTTTTTGGCGAGTGAATCGTTTTTCAAGAATAAAGGGCAGGAGTTGTTGTTGAACGTGAGGGCAGATTGGGACATTATCAAAGACCTGAAATTTTCGATGATTGGCGGCTACACCTATGCAGGCAATATGTCGCAGCGGTTTTTGGCGAACCAGCGGCTCAATGAAACGGTTACCGTAGGTCCGGGTACGCTCACACAGATCAACCGAGCCAATTATTATAAAACATTTCAACAATTACTGGAGTACACAAAAAAATTGGGTGATCACGAGGTAAGTTTATTGGCGGGCCATTCTTTTGAGGAAAACCGTAATGAATCTTCTGAGGCTTATCGCGGTGGGTTTGTCAACAATCAATTAACTCAATTGAATGCGGGGGATGCGGCTACTCAAACCAACGAAGGAACCGCTAACGAATGGGCGCTTGATTCCTATTTCGGTCGTTTAAGGTATAGCTACAAAAGCAAATATTTAGTGGAAGGCGTGCTCCGTCACGATGGTTCATCCAGGTTCCCGCCGGCGTATAAATATGCTACTTTCCCAGGTGTGGCACTGGGCTGGCGTTTGTCTAATGAGCGGTTCTTTAAAGAAGCCATTCCCTGGATCAACGACTTGAAATTAAAGGCATCTTACGGTACGCTTGGAAATCAGAACATAGGTAATTACCCCTATCAAAGTGTGTTTGCCCCCAATTTCAACTATCCGATCGGCAGCGGTTTGCAGTCAGGATCGGCCGTTACCACCATTGTAGATAACACCATACGCTGGGAGTCTACGCGAACAAAAGACATTGGTATTGATGTGACAACATTGAACAGGAAATTATCTTTGAGCGCCACTTACTTCGACCGCTACACTTATGACATCCTGGTGAGCCCGGGAGGAAGTGTATCCAACGTGTTGGGCTTTACCGTAGGGGTACAGAATTCCGGCTCGCTGAGCAATACCGGTTGGGAGTTTACAGCGTCGTATCGGAATAATATCAAGGATTTCAATTATCGCGCAGAAGCGAACTTTTCTATTATCAATAATAAAGTGCTGAGCCTTGGTGTCGGCAACGTCGATCAACCGAATGGATTAGTAGGCAACGGTAACGATCTGTTTATTGGTTATGCAACGGGCGCCTATTATGGGCTTGTAGCGGATGGTTTATTTGTCGATCAGGCAGATATTGATTCTTATGTGACGCAAACGCCCAGTGTTAACCCCGGTGCGCGCCCCGGCGATATACGATATAAAGATATTTCCGGCCCCGACGGCGTACCTGATGGACAGGTGGATCTGACTTACGACCGCACTATCATTGGAAGCACCATTCCAAGATATAACTATGGCTTAAACCTGGGTGGTAATTACAAAGGGTTTGATTTTTCCGTGTTGCTTCAAGGCGTGGCAAAAGTGCAGGGGCGTTTGTTAAACTATGCGGGCTATGCTTTTTATCAGAGCGGCACTATTCAAAGATACCAGGCCGATGGCAGATGGACTGAGGCCAACCCCGACAGAAATGCTACTTACCCGCGTCTGGAAATTATCAGTAACTCGGGCACTGCCAATTCAAGGTTGTCTTCTTTCTGGATGCTGGATGCGAGCTACATGCGTTTGAAAACAGTGCAACTTGGATACAATATTCCTAAAAACATAGTAGCTAAAATCCGGTTAGACGGTGTAAGGGTTTTTGCCAGTGGAGAAAACCTGCTGACGTTCAACAAATATCCGCAGGGCTGGGATCCCGAGATCAATTCGGGGGGCGCTTACTATCCCATCCTTAAGAATTACACTTTCGGGCTGAACGTTAATTTCTAAATTTTAAACTCTGTGCAATGAAAAAGTTTTCAACAACGCTCTATAAATATATTCCGGTTTACCTGGCAATGCTGCTGATTTTCGGCTCCGGCTGTCGCAAATATTTAGATAAAGTGCCTTTAGACGCGCTCTCCAGCGAAACCTTCTGGACCAGCGAAACGAACGCCATGATCGCGCTCACAGGCGTGTACCGTGGAAACACTCAAATGTTGAATGGTGCGGAATTTGGTGCAACGGACTGGTGGTCTTATTATGGATTATTATTCACCGAATTCGCTACCGATAACGCCTATGACCGAAGGGGAGACAACTCGGTTTTTAACCTTCTGGGCAATGGTAAACTAACCTCTTCCAACGCGGTGCTGGGCCAGTACTGGCAAAGAAGTTATCAGCGGGTGGCGCGGTGTAACTATTTCCTGGAAAATGTAGATAAAACGCCGATGGATGCGGCGAAAATCGAAAGGATGAAGGCAGAAGCGCGGTTTATACGTGCCTGCCAGTACTTTTATATGTCGCAGTATTGGGGCGATGTGCCGCTGGTTACTAAAGTGCTTACCTTGGAAGAGGCGAATACCGTTTCAAAGGCTCCGAAATCAGAAATTGTAAGCTTTGTGAGGGAAGAACTGACGGCGATTGTGGCGGTTTTACCGAATTGGAAAAGCATTCCCTCAGACGAGGCCGGTCGCGCCAGCAAACAGGCTGCGCTTGCTTTTTTAGGAAGATTGGAGCTGGGAGAAAAAAATTATCCGGCGGCCGCCGCTGCCTTTAAATCGATTATGGATATCGGCGACAATGCGATCGATCCCAACTTTGAAAGCCTTTTTGACGGAACAAACGAAGCGAGTAGTGAATTGGTATTTTCTTCAAGGTTTCTTAAAAACCTGGCGCCCAATGGTTTTACACAACACTGTTTGCCGCGTATTTTAGGAGGGTATCATCTTCATAATCCATTGGCCAGCCTGGTGGAGTCTTATGAATTTACCGACGGAACGCCTTTCTCATATAGCGATCCCCGCTATAATGTGGCGGATGTAGGCGCCAACCGGGATCCGCGCTTGCGTTATACCATTTTATACAACGGCAACACATTTAAAGGCGTTGTCTATAATACCAATCCCGATGATAACTCCGCGCAGGACCGCCTCACTGCAGGCGCGCTGCAAGCCACGCGCACCGGTTATTGTATAAAGAAATTCAATACCGGCTATACCGGTGACGTAGCCAATACCGAAACCGATATTCCCGTTATTCGATATGCCGAAGTGTTATTGAGTTACCTCGAAGCGAAGATGGAAAACGGCGACGCCATCGATCAGGCCTTGTTGGATGCAACGATTAATAAAGTTCGTGCCCGGCCCGGAGTAAATATGCCGGCTGTTACTGCTACCAATGCGGCTACGCTAAGGCCCATTTTAAGAAGAGAACGAAGAAACGAGCTGGCGTTAGAAGGCATTCGTTATTGGGATATATTGCGCTGGGGTATTGGCGGCCAGGTGTTGACGGGGAAATTCTACGGCGCTTCTTTCCCGGGTTCGGCAGCCGTCGCCAGCAGAAACGGAACGGCGAATGCCGATCCATTGGGACAAAGCCGCTGGTTTGTTACGTCGAAAGCCTTCCGCGTAGGAACAGACGAAAAGTGGCCGATTCCTCAATCGGAACAGGATATCAATCCTAACCTCAGGTAAAAAATTCTTTCCAAAAAATCAAAAAGGCTTTTCGAACATGACATTCGAAAAGCCTTTTTTTATAAGATAAACCGAAATTAATTGAATCAGGTGGCGCTGGTGAACTGCCGCAGGAACCGCACATCATTTTCACTAAATAAACGAATATCGTTAATGCCGTATTTAAGCATAGCGGGCCGTTCCACACCCATTCCAAAGGCGAAGCCTGTATATTTTTCGGGATTGATGCCGCAGTTTTGTAATACATTGGGATGCACCATGCCGCAACCTAAAATTTCCACCCAACCTGTTTTTTTACAAATATTACAACCCTTTCCGCCGCAGATAAAACAGCTTACGTCCATCTCCGCACTGGGTTCGGTAAAAGGGAAATAAGAAGGCCTGAAGCGCACGCGCACATCCTGGCCATACATTTCTTTTACAAAAAAGTAGAGCGTTTGCTTCAAGTCGGCAAAAGACACATGCTCGTCGATATATAACCCTTCCACCTGGTGAAAAAAGCAGTGGCTGCGCGCGCTGATCGTTTCGTTTCGATAAACACGTCCCGGACAAATTACGCGGATCGGCGGTTTGCGCCGTTCCATTTCGCGAATTTGGGTATTGCTGGTATGTGTTCGAAGCAGCCAGTCCACCGCTTTATTTTGGCCTGCCTCCACGTAAAAAGTATCCTGCATATCGCGCGCAGGGTGATGTTCGGGCATATTCAGCGCGGTGAAATTGTGCCAATCGTCTTCTATCTCCGGCCCTTCGGCAACCGCAAAACCCAGGCGTTGAAAAATAGAAATAATCTGGTTGCGCATCAAAGAAATAGGATGCCGGCTGCCCAGCGCTGTTTCATCGCCCGGAAGCGTCAGGTCTATATTTAATGCTTGTTGGGTAGTATTTGAAGTAGCGGATTTTAAATCTTCGAATTTGGCCTCGGCAAATTGTTTAAACTCATTGAGCAATTGCCCGGCTTCCCGCTTTTGCTCGTTCGGCACATTTTTCATCTCGCTCATGATCCCCTTCACGATGCCCTTGGTGCCCAACCATTTGATGCGGAAGGATTCGGCCTGCTGCGCGTCTGCCGCCTGAAAACCTTCGATTTCATTTTTGTACGCCTCTATTTTCTGTAACAAATCCTGCATAGGGCGCAAAGATAATGCAATGGGCCATGAAAAAGGCGGCGTTGGTGGTGGGTAAATGGCAAATGCATCTGACTTCATCCTCCAAATACTTTTTTCGAATAATATCACCCTTTCAGGGTTTTACCTAATTGGCTGAACATTCTATGATCATTACAACCCTCCGGGTTTGAAAAATTACCATTAAGCCCGAAGGGCTGATAGGATCATAGAACAATCACAAGTCTTCAAAAGAACTCCGTAAGGCATGGCATCAAACACAGCAACCATTATTGAGACAAATAAAACAACCACTTCAGTATTGCGGGATTTACATGCTTATCATTATTACACGCGTCCGGGTTTGAAAATTACCATTAAACCCGAAGGGCTGATAGGATCATAGAACAATCACAAGTCTTCAAAAGAACTCCGTAAGGCATGGCATCAAACACAGCAACCATTATTGAGACAAATAAAACAACCCCTCCAGTATTTGCGGGATTTACATGCTTATCATTATTACACGCGTCGGGGTTTGGAAATTACCATTAAGCCCGAAGGGCTGATAGGATCATAGAACAATCACAAGTCTTCAAAAGAACTCCGTAAGGCATGGCATCAAACACAGCAACCATTATTGAGACAAATAAAACAACCCCTTCAGTATTTGCGGGATTTACATGCTTATCATTATTACACGCGTCCGGGTTTGGAAATTACCATTAAGCCCGAAGGGCTGATAGGATCATAGAACAATCACAAGTCTTCAAAAGAACTCCGTAGGAGTGGCATCAAACACCGACACCTTTGCCTTCTTTCCGGGAAAGCTAAGCATTAAATGATTATAACTTTTGAATCACAACATTACCCAGGTAAATTTTAATTTTTCCAGCATCGGACTCGGTGGTGGCTGACCAACTTATAGAGTTGATATCACTGGCAGGCGACAAACCGCAGCGCACACACGCGCCGCCGTAAGCAAGTTTCAAATCTTTACCGGAAAGCTTTTTTTGACCGTTGACAAATACTTCTATACCACCTTCCAGAACCACAATAGCAACACCGATTTTGGGTTTGCGATTGCTAAAATCGGTAAGTGGCGCCGTAGCTTTCGCTCCTTCGGCACCATTTTGCTTGTTGAGCGAAGGGTTGCTTTTTAACTCCATAATCACCGCACCTCTATAATTATTGGAATTGAGGGCTTCCTGCGCTCCCGAAGCAAAAGTTATAGTCATTTTTTCGCCGGTTCCATTGGTGTTTTCAGCGCCTGACTCGTGCATGGTTCGGGTATTGAGCGTCAGCGTCGCTACGCCTCCGGTTCTTATCGAAAAGTCCCCGTCTGTGATCAGGTCAAATGTTAATTTGAAATTTTTTGGCAAAGGGTAATGTAGCAAATTCGGCCTGAGATAGTTATACCTTCCCAGCATGATCCAATTGCCAGCTTCACCATCCATTCGTTTAACAACAGCATGTTCCAGCCGGTCGTTAAAAAACCAGTTTTTGGGCGTTGACCCGGCTGTGTTATCCGAAAAATCATCCGCAAAAAAAATATTTCCCGTGGTCGTCTTTGGCATCGGCGCCCGGGATGCAACAGTAGATTTGCTTTTATTTCTAAATCCATCCAGCCTGGCTTTAAGTCCTGTTGCGTCGGCAGGTGTGTAGGGTTTTCCGCTATTTTTTTCTGGCGCAAAAAAGTAGTTGTAGATGTATTGATAATTCAGGTTTTGGGTGAGTGCCGTGTACATCTCGTTTTTTTGAGAACCGCTTTCTTTTGTGAAGAACGGATAATAGATGGTAACCCATTGCGGCTGCGCTTTTTTCATTTTTTCCCAAACACCGGGCGCTAGTTTATAGACCCGATAACTTTTTAACGCGTTACCGTTGTCGTTTAATTCAAAAGGATCAGAAAAATTAAACATGTATTCGTCGGACTGCACATTGCGCACCACAGCTGGTTCGTCCAGGCTGTTTTTGTATTTGATTTTCAGGTCGGCAACCGTTTTCCTGTAACGCTCGTAATCTGCTTTTTTATTTTGATTTCCGGAAATGATCATTTGCGCCAGCGCTTTGTCCGACGCGGCTAAAAGCTCACCTTTGGATACCGCATCAAAGGGTAGCTTATTTCCCGGAGCGAGCATTACCGACTGGTAGTTGTTGCGAACGGTGATAAATTTTGAGACATTGGGATGAATGCCTTTGGGCCTTGGATCATTTTTTAAATGCACGTACAGGTCGCCGCTGCCGTCTGCCATCCAGGTAAAGTAATAGTTCCCGTTTTGATTGAGAAAGGCCATCGGATAAGCGCCTACGATCTGGTTGACATGAATAAAAAAGGGCGTATTTTCTTCTGACACAGGTTTAAAATTCCCTTTTTCATCTATCCATTTTCCATTCAGGGCATAGCTCACATTCCATACATTAAACTTAACACCATAACCCCAACTGTCCCGAAAGCGGGTGACCGTTCCCAAACCAGCCACGGGCGTGTAAGATTGTTTCATCCAGTTTACGAAATTGTTGATATGTTTTTCTATCAGGCGGCCCTCGGCATCGGTAGGAGATTTCCAGTTTCGATCCCAATGGTTATTGCTCCACCAGCCAATAATACTGTCTTGTATACGCTGCTCACGGGTAAGCTGCGCGTAGCAGCAAATGCTTAGTGTTAACGACAGGATTAAAAGTATTGCTGTGATCCCTCGTTTTCTTATTGCCTGGTTTTTGTCGATTGGCGTACCCCATAACGCTTTCGTATATAAAACCTTGAGCATGTATTGTTGCATTTTATAAGTTTTGATAGTTGATTGTTTTATTGAAGCTAGTTGGCTCTCATCAGCCAAAATTCTCCTTCAACAGTATGTTGAACGGGGTTGTCGCAATTGTCTGAAGCGCCTGGTTGATCTTCATACAATACGCCCGAAAAAAAACCTGCCACCCGGCCCATCAATGTATTTTCGTAGTCGATAAGCGTAATTGAAAAATTAGCGCATCCAAATTGCACATCACAGTTACCACCCGCTCTTTTAGTGCGGATCGTACGGGTGATCTCATAATTTGTTTGCCGGCTGCCAAGATTAAAACTGGCCTCATCCTGGCCCTTTTCCTGCAAACATTGCAATGCTGTAGTGCCCACACGCGGATTTTTTACTGACAAGGCAAAGCCGCTGAGCAGGGTGCTGTTATTTTCAACCTGTGTCCCGGCAATGGAAAGAATACCGTCCTCAATGCCGCAATTGGCGATGGATAAATTACTCGGATCAGGAGGAATGGCGCCGTTGAAGCCATATTGATAATATTCGTAAGGAACGCCATCCACTTTAAGTAATAAATATAAATCTGCCTCCACGATCGAAATATTTGAAGTCAGCATATAAGCCGATTTTTTTCCGTTTTTATCAGATGATTCAAGTGAGACGGAGACGGCAACAGGGTTTTTGGAAGGCTTTTGATTGGGCGCTTTGTAAATTGCCGACCATCCGGAAGCCGTCAGCGAACCGCTATTATTAGATACCGGAGCTGCCGCGCCGTTTAGCGTCCAGCCTTTCACCCGAAAGTCCTTCAACTGCGCTTCATTGGCCGGAATGGGCGTTAATGGCGCGAGTATATCGCCGGTATTGGTAATCGTTCCCAACGGAGCTAACTCGACCTCAGCGGCGTTGTCCTGGCGCGCAAAGCCCGCCACCTGCAAGGTTACTGATTCGCCTTTTTTCAAAGTTTTTGAGGCCGGCGTAAGCGATAGGTCGATAAATCGCCCGAGCGACCAATCGCTGAAATGATGGGTGGCGACAGTGACGGTGTTCGCATTTTTATCAACAACACTTTTTAACGCGGCGTTCCAGCTCCTGTCTTTATTTTGCGTTATGACCCACAGAAAGTCCTCTGGAATTATATTCGTTAGCGCATTATCGTAATGGAAAATAAGCGCTACCGGTTTATCAAAAGTTACATTTTCCGGGCTTAGCCGGTATCCGGCGCCCAAACCCAAGGGCCCTTTGTTGGTAATGGGTTGAATGGAAATAGTGGTACTTGAGGTTAGCGCCCCTTGCGGGATCGATACGGTAAGGCCTCCGTCGGAAGATGTTAATGAGCCGCCGGCCGTTCCAATATGCGCGGAGACAGGACTGCCGCTTGGAATCCCTATTTCAGTAATAATTGGATCTATCGGCGCCTGCATATCTTTACCAACATCATTTCTTTTACAGGAAGAAAAAAGGATAAAACAACCGGCGCCTAAAAGGCATACAAATAATTGGAAAAGCAGGGAAAGATTTTTCATTATTGTGGATTTAACGGGGATTTATTTGCTGTAGAAGGGATTGCCCCCTACCAGAACCAGCTCAGTCGTAACCGTTACTTTATTGTTCAATACACCGCTGAATGCTTTGGTAACTTTTCTGCCATCTTCGTAGTTAAGGGTCAGGGTAAAATTTTTAATTTCATAAAGACCTTTCCCTGGCGCTCTTTCAGGGTATTGATAAGGCATCGTAAAATTTAAAACAAAGGCGCCTTTATCGACAAAACCGCCGTCTGCCGTAAATTCAATCATGGGTTGCGCATCATTGCCGCTATAAGGGTAGCTGCCGCTGGTGGACCAGCCGGGAATACCATTGACGTATTTACCTGAAAGTTTTACCCCGTCAACCGAAGCAAGTTTATAAAGATGGTTCGCGTAGCCCGCAATTTCCATTTCGGCTGCGCTGATTTTTTTTACATTTAGCGTTTCGTAGGGGTTGGTAAAGACGCCATTGATACCGTTCATTGTAAATGTTCCCCATGTGCCGCCGGTTTGATTGGCATTAAAGTTCAAAAAGCCTTCTGTTGGCAGTTGATTAAAAAAGCGGCCATCAGGTAATACCACCATCCAGCGGAGGTTGGACCAGTTACCCGTTGAACCTGTTTTCTGGCCCATCCAAATTTCAAAACCAGCGTCCGCGGGTTCGTCTGAGTCCATGTCTGACTCATCCGCTTTGCTGCAGGAAAATGAGGCGATCGCAATGGCCAGCATTAGAAGATACTTGTTCATAAAAATTAGTTTTAAAATGATCGTTCCGAAAATGTTTATACAAAGATGCTATAGCGAAACCCGGGTTACAATCCCTCCAAAACCTGATTTTTAACCTTTGAAAAATCCCCCGAACAGGTGAGTACAGCGGGCAGATAAAATGGGATATTTGTACGGTTAAATATTGTGCATGCGCCATTTCCTTCTGATATGCCTGCTGTTGACGCTTTGTTTAGGCGTTCGCGCACTGGCCCAGCGTCCGGGCGCCGCGGACAGTTTGTTGCGACTGTTGTCAACGGCCAAAGAAGATGAAAACAAAGTGTTGCTGCTGATCCGCATCGGACAGGCATTTGAAAACGCTGATCTTGAAAAATCCAAATCTTATTATCGGCAGGCAAGAAACCTCGGCCATAAAATACGGTACCTATTAACGGAGGTAAAGTTTATCAGCAATTATACATTTGCGCTGAATATGCAGGGCCGGTTTGACTCATCCCTCTTCTGGAACCTGAAAGGGATTGAAGCCGCCAAAAAACTGAACGATGGTGAACATCTTGCCAAAGCATTTTTCAATACCGGTACGTCTTATCAATATTTAGCCGATTACCGATCGGCGGTAAATTATTACCAACAGGGATTGGCCCTTTTTGAAAAGCTAAACAAGGAAGCCTATATGGCGCAGGCCAATGATATTTTGCAAGTGCTTTATACTGCTATGAAACAATATGATAAGGCCAGGAATTATGGTAAAAAAGCGGTGGCGCAGTTCCGAAATCTCAACGATCCCAAACTGCTGGCCTACGCACTTTCCAATCTCGGTGTTGTCTATGGCAACTCCAACCAGAAAGATTCTTCTTTGATTTATCATCTGCAAGCAGAGAAAATAGCAAGATCGATTGGCGATCAGGTTTTGTTGGCCACCATTGACTTAAATATTGCCGATGTATATCTGTGGAAGAAGAGATTCGAAGAAGCTAAAACTTATTTTGATTCGGCTCTTCAACTGGCCAGAAAAAATCAAATTTCCGAAAGTGAATGCGCGGCGCTGCGCGGTTTATCTTATTATTTTATGTACACCGGCGTAACTGAAAAATCTCTTGGGCTTGCCAGGGAGGCTTTGGCCTGTTCGGAACAGCATCGTTTGGTCAGCGAAAAGGTTTTGATTCTTGAACAATTAGCTTCGCTGGCCTACCTTTATAAAGATAGCTGGAAAGCAGCAACCTATAAAACCGAGTCGAAAGCCTTGCGCGACAGTCTGCTAAACGAAGAGATTCTGAGAACCACCATCAACACGGAAAAGAGATTTGAATTGAGCAAAAAGAATGCGCAACTTGCTTTGCAACGAGTATCCATACAGCGAAAAAATCTTTTCAACTGGCTTTTACTGGGCGGTTTGCTTTCTCTTATGATGATGGGATTGTTGGGTTACCGAAACTATAGCCATCGCAAAAAAATGCAGGAGCAACGCATAAAAGAGCTCGAAATCGAAAAGCAATTATTAGCCACACAATCGCTGTTGAGAGGACAGGAGGAAGAGCGGAGCCGCATCGCAAAAGACCTGCACGACGGGTTGGGCGGCCTGCTGAGTGGCGTAAAATTACAATTGGGGGCGATGAAGGGCAACCTGATCTTGACAGAAGAGGATGGACTGGCCTTCAACCGGGTGTTGATCAATCTCGAAGATTCTATTGGCGAAATGCGGCGGGTGGCGCACAATATGATGCCGGAAGCTTTGTTAAAATTCGGATTGCAGCAGGCCGTCCGGGACTACAGTGATGGCTTGTCGCGAGGGCAAAATTTTACTATTCAATGCGCTTTCCTCGGGATGGAGCAACGGCTTGATAATACCACAGAAGTTGTGATTTACCGGATTGTGCAGGAACTGATCAACAACGCGGTCAAACACAGCGGAGCGTCGGCTATTTTCGTACAACTGATGCGCCACGATGAAGCGCATCTCAATATTACCGTGGAAGATGATGGCCAAGGCTTTGACCCGAAAGCCATAAAAGAACATTCAGCCGGCCTGCGCAATATTACTTCGAGGGTAAAATATCTGAATGGTAAAATGGACATTCGATCGGAGCCGGGAACCGGAACTTCAGTGTTTATAGAATGCGAAATAAACGCCCATGGATAAGATAAAAATCATAGTGGTCGATGATCATCCTATGGTGATAGCGGGTATGGCCGCCATGCTTTTGCAGATTCCTTATGTGGTTTTATCGGCTACGGCGGGCAATGCGTTCATTGCTTTGGAAAAAGTGAGAGAGCAGGCGCCTGACCTCGTCATCACCGACATCAATATGCCGGAAATAAACGGCATCGAATTCACCGCAAAGTTGAAAAAAGAATTTCCCGGAGTGAAAGTTATTGGCATGAGCACCTTTAATGAACGCAGCTATATTGCTCAAATGATTCATAGCGGCGCTGAGGGCTTTCTGGTTAAAAGCGCTTCAAAGGAAGAGATTGAAAAGGCAATCAATTCGGTGCTCGACGGAAAAATGTACCTCAGCCTTGACGTCAACCTTAACACGCAGGAAAGAAAGGACCTGAAAAATCAGCCGATGCTCACCCGCCGTGAAAAAGAGGTGCTGCTTTTGATTGCAGATGGGCTGACGAGTCCTCAGATTGCAGAAAAACTATTCATTAGCCTCAATACGGTGGATTCCCACCGGAAAAATTTGCTGGCCAAATTTGAAGTCACCAACACGGCGTTGCTTGTTAGAAGCGCCATAAAATCTGGGTTATTATAGGAAGGGTTTTTCGCCAACCTGCCCTCCAATCATTAAGCATCGGCTGTAGAAATCCCGCCGCGCAGGGTCGCCATTAATGAAATGGGTGAAAATAGCCGATGTTAAGCCGGCGAACCGTAATTTTGCAGCTAATTTAAACAGGCATGAAGGTAATCGACCATATCAATGTAGCGCAGCAAAAAAACGAAACACTGATTTCTTTTGAAATTCTCCCGCCTTTAAAGGGAAAAGGGATTGAAGGGTTATACGATCATTTGGACCCTTTGATGGAGTTTAAGCCTGCCTATATTAATGTAACCTACCATCGCAGTGAGCACGAATTCCGGAAGAATCCGGACGGCAGTTTCAAAAAAGTAACGCTGAGAAAACGCCCCGGAACCGAAAGTATTTGCGCGGCTATTATGAATAAATATAATGTGGACACCGTTCCCCATCTTATTTGCGGCGGCTTTAGTGTGATGGAAACCGAGGATGCGCTGATCAACCTGAACTACCTGGGCATCGACAATGTGCTGGTGTTGCGCGGCGATGCGGCCAAAAACGAAACCGCTTTTATTCCGCAGCCGGATGGCCACGTATATGCCGTTGACCTGCTGAAACAGGTCATGGATCTCAACAACGGCAAGTATCTGGAAGAAGAGCTCATCAACAGTCGTAAAACCAATTTTTGCATCGGTGTGGCAGGCTATCCCGAAAAGCATTTTGAGGCGCCGAATATGCAAACCGATTTAGCTTTTTTAAAAGCAAAAGTTGATGCCGGCGCAGAGTATATTGTTACACAAATGTTTTTTGACAACACAAAATATTATGCTTTTGTCGAGGCTTGCCGCGCCAATGGAATCAATGTTCCGATCGTGCCGGGCCTGAAACCTATCTATAATAAAAGGCAACTCACCATGTTGCCGAAGATTTTTTCGATCGACCTGCCGCAGGATCTGTCTAACGAAATATCTAAATGTAACAGCAATGCCGATGTAGAAAAAGTTGGTGAAGACTGGCTGCTGGAACAAAGCCGCGACCTGAAAAAAAATGGCGTACCCGGCCTGCACTATTACACGCTGGGAAAACCTGGAATCGTTGCTAATGTTATCAACCGGATGTAATTTTTTATGAAACCAGCGGCAGTGCTACTATCAGCTTCGTTGCGTCGCACTCTTGTGCTGTAGAACATATCTCATCAATTTTTACCGTAAGCGGTTAACACGCTACATCTCGAAAATCATAACTCGAAATCTATTTTGGCAAGGAAGAAAAAAAATATCACACTCGAAAAAGTTGTTATTGAAGATTATGCAGCCGAAGGCCGTTCCATCGCGCGCGTTGACGGAAAAGTGTATTTTGTAGAACAGGTAGTGCCGGGCGATGTGGTAGACATCAGGCTTACCAAAAGCAAAAAAGATTGGGGTGAAGGCTGGCCCACGCATTTCCACAGCTATTCCGACAAGCGCGTTGACCCTTTTTGCCAGCACTTCGGCACCTGCGGTGGCTGTCAATGGCAGATGCTGCCCTACGAGCTGCAACTCCAGTACAAACAGAAGCAGGTTTTTGACAATTTAAAAAGAATAGGAAAAGTCGCCCTGCCCGAAATGCAGCCGATATTAGGCGCAGCGCAAACAAGGCGCTACCGCAATAAGGTGGAATATACCTTCGGCACCGATGAGTTTTTGCCAAAAGATGCGCTGTCAAAAGAATCGGCCCCGAAGGCAGGCGTGGCCGGTTTTCATGGCCGGGGTTTTTGGAGCAAAGTGGTGGATATAGAAACCTGCCACCTGCAAAATGAGCCGACGAATGATCTTCGCCTGGCGATTAAAAAATTGGCGCTTCAAAATAATTGGAGCTTTTATAACCTGCGCGAGCAGCACGGTTTTCTTCGAACCATGCAGGTGCGCCTCTGCGAAACCGGCGAGTGGATGGCCAATATCGTTGTAGGTGAAAATGATGAAAAAAAGATAGAACAACTGATGCAGTTTGTGCTGGCAGAGTTTCCGCAGATCACGTCGCTTCTTTACACCATCAACACAAAACATAACGACAGCCTCCACGATCTCGAACCTATAACTTATTACGGTAAAGGCTATGTAATTGAAAAGCTCGAAAATTATCAGTTTAAAATCGGGCCAAAATCTTTTTTTCAAACCAACACCCGCCAGGGTGAAGAACTGTATAAAATTACACGCGAATTTGCGGAGCTTACCGGCTCCGAAACTTTGTACGACCTTTATTGCGGCACCGGAAGCATCGGTATTTTTTGCAGTGAAAACGCAGGAAAAATCATCGGCGTGGAAATGATCGATGCGGCAATAGCCGATGCGAAAGAAAATGCGGCGCTCAACCATTTAAGCCAAACCCATTTTTACGCCGGCGACGTTATTAAGGTTTGTGATGATGACTTTTTCGCAAAACACGGCCGCGCTGATGTTATTATTACCGATCCGCCGCGCGCGGGCATGCACGAAAACCTGGTAAGGAAAATCAACGAAATGGCCGCGCCGACCGTAGTGTACGTAAGCTGTAACCCCGCAACCCAGGCCCGCGACCTGGCTTTGCTCGATGAAAAATACGAGGTAACCAAAATACAACCGGTGGATATGTTCCCGCACACGCTGCATATCGAAAATGTGGTGCAACTAAAATTGAAAAGCTGACAGCATTTAAAATGTTGCGGAGGATGAACCTTTCAACATTCAACTTGTAAACTAAAGTACTCTTCCCAATCCAATAGTTATCTTTGCCGCATGAGTTTTTTTCAACGACCGACGGAGCAGTTTCCGCCCGCAATAAAAAATCTGATCCTGATTAATGTGCTGGTTTGGGTAGGGCAATTGATTTTCGATAACAGGCTCGGGCCGGTTTTTGCAGATGGCGCTTTTGTGGGTGGGTTTACTGCTAAAATTGCCTTGTGGCCTTTTTCGAGCGAACATTTCAAGCCCTGGCAACTGGTCACCCATATGTTTGCTCATGCCGCCTGGCAACCCTATTTGTTCGTTCACATCCTGTTTAATATGCTCGCCTTGTGGATGTTTGGCCGCGTTTTGGAAAATGTGTGGGGCTCCAAACGGTTTTTAATTTTTTACATGATTTGCGGTCTTGGCGCCGCGGTGGCGCACCTGCTCACCGACTCGGGGATGGCCGTGGGCGCATCCGGGGCGGTTTTCGGCGTTTTGGTGGCTTTTGCGATGACTTTTCCCAACACTGAACTTTATATAATGTTCATTCCTATTCCCATAAAAGCAAAATGGGCGGTAATTGGTTTAATCGCGCTCGATCTTTTCGGCGGCATTTATAAGGCGCCGGGCGACAGCGTGGCGCATTTTGCGCATTTGGGCGGCGCGCTCACGGGTTTTATTCTGCTGAAAATCTGGAACAAAAACAACCGGAGAACGTTATACTAAAAGACCCGGATCTGTAAAAAATCTACCAATCTAAAAAAAATCGGATTCAATTCATGGGAATTTCTGAGCGAAATTATGATTCAAGGCTTTCTTTCGGAAGTAAGATCAATCCACTTGTGGTGCTGATTGCCATCGCGATGATCATATTTGTGGTATTGGCTTTTTTTAAAGCGCTCACCTATGTCAGGTTGCCCAAAGGAGCCGATGTAACCGGCATTTTTAATGAGAATGTATTGAGCTGGTTTGCGCTTTCCGGAGCAACGGCTGAAGCTTTTTCCAAGCCCTGGACGATTTTAACGTACGCGTTTGTGCACCTCAATATATGGCAACTTTTCGCCAGCCTGCTTTGGTTGTGGTGTTTTGGATATATCCTGGTAGATCTCACCGGCTTTAAAAAAATCATTCCGGTTTTTATCTATGGCGCGCTGGCGGGCGGCGTGGCTTTTATGGTGTCGAATGCGCTGATCCTGCCGCAGGCTGTGCAAAGCGCTCATTTTATGGGAAGCGGCGCGGCTATTCTTGCAGTTTGTACGGCGGCCACCACCATTTGCCCCAAGTATAAAATTTTCCCGATGCTCGGGGGCGGCATTTCGCTGTGGATTTTATCCGTGGTGTATCTGGTTATTGATATGGCTACGCTTCCACCCAGCCAGCCGGCGCTTTATATCGCTCATCTTTCCGGCGCGGTCGCAGGTTTTTTATTTATTTTTCTGTTGCGAAAAGGAATGGACGGAAGCGGTTGGATGAACAATTTTTATGATTGGCTTGTGAACTTGTTTAACCCGGAAAAGCCGAGCGAAAAAAGAACGAAGATCCGTTCAACGCTTTTTTATAATGCAACGAAAACACCCTTCTCAAAAACACCCAAACCCACCCAGCAAAAGCTGGATGAAATTCTTGACAAAATACATCAGTCGGGCTACGAACGCTTAACATCCGAAGAGAAAGAATTCTTAAAACGAATGAGCCACGACGACCATGAATAAGGCTTGAAGTTTGCCTCTTTCCTTATGGATTTTTTAGATTAGTTCTCTATCTTTCCCGTAGCCAATTAAATCATGGGAATATTTGCCAGAATAAGTAACCGGGTTTTATTTGTTGTAAACGCTGTCGTAGTGGCTGCGTTCCTGCTGGCCTGTCTCAACCCCTATATCAGCCCCGAAAATTGGCCGTTGTTCGCGCTGATCAGCCTTGCTTTTCCGTTTTTAGCGGTTTTGGTGATTGCCTTTTTAGTGTGGTGGCTTTTCGCGTTTCGCAAATGGGCGTTGTTATCTGCTATCGCACTCATACTGGGCAGCGGCCAGATTTTTAATTTTTTTGCCGTTTCTCTCAACAGTTCGTTCGAAGAGCAGCCGAAAGAAAAGGTTTTACGTGTTGCCACCTGGAATGTGGCCCGTTTCATCGAAATGGTAAAGAATAATAACATGGGTAGCCAAACGCGCTATAAGATGCTAAAGCAAATCGGGCGCGCCAACGCTGATATTCTTTGCTTTCAGGAGTTTTCTTCTTCCATTAGCCCCGACTGGTATAACAATATCGTAGCGGTTGGAAAAGGATTAAAATATCCGTATCATTATTTTTCGCACGACGTAGACGGTGATAAGCTTTTTAACGGAAGTGTTATTTTCAGCCGGTTCCCGATTGTGGATACGGGCATGGTTCGTTTTCCACGGCCCAGCTTGCCCGATGCCCTGGTTTTTGCCGATATCAACGTCGATGGCAAGCTGGTGCGCGTGCATACGGCGCATCTCCAGTCAAATCAGTTCAGGAAAGAAGACAGGTCGAAAATCGAGGAGCTTAAAGATGGAAAAGGCAACTGGATCAATAATGCGGGCCGTATTTTGTCCAAACTTTCCGTGGCGATCAGGTACCGAAGTATCCAGGCAGACGTGGTAAAAACGGTAATCAGCAGCAGCCCCAACCCGGTGATTTTTTGCGGCGACCTGAATGATGTCCCCAATTCTTATACGTATCGAACGATTAAAGGCGATATGAGCGACGCTTTTCTGCGAAAAGGTTTTGGAATCGGGCGCACTTATACTTCGCTCTCGCCCACGCTGCGCATTGATTATATCTTTGCCGATCACCATTTTGAAATACAGCAATGCAAGCGCATCACCACCCGCTATTCCGATCATTACATGGTGGTGGCCGATCTTAAACTAGCTAATCGATAAAACAGCCGATGTTAAAGAAGGTAAACAACGCTTCGTCGAAAAGCCGGCACCCGCGTTTGATTTTTTGATGAATTTGCCGTCCTGTTTGAAAAATACAGGCCGTCATGCGCACAATCTTTCTGTTTATTTTACTTTTTTTAATAGTTCAGCTCCTGCGGGCGCAAACCACTTTTCCGTCGCCCGGCGCGCAAACTATTTGTGGCACAACCGCTACTCCGTTGGCTGCAGTTTCGGCAACCGATGGCGTAACAATCAAGCCATTCCTTCGCTTAGATGCTTCCTGTCTCGATCAGAATTTAGCTTCGTTTTCGCTCAACAGTCCGGCGGCTTTCCGCAGGCCCACCTTTTGTTACAATAATGGATATTTCCCTGCGTCCGCGGATTACCCACTGGCGATTGCGAGAAATTCTACCGCCAACAGCGGCAGCTGCGCCGGAGGAAGGTCGAATGTGGTTGCCGATTTTTCCACGGTGGACAAACGTCCGAGAGGGTTGACTTTTACCGTAAATGACGTTGATAATCCTTACGATTCCATTGAAGTCAGGGTATATAGCCAGGGAGCGCTGGTTAGCTACAATTTCGTTTTCGGGGAGCCTAATCCCGCCAACTCATTTGCCTGGTCTAAAAACACCAGTGGAACGGGTACTGTCGTACAGTTTAACGGCGGCGCCAATGGCATCTGGGGCGAATCTTCGGCTTCTACCGACAATGCAAAGGGCGCCATTCACTTTTCGGTTGATCCTGCTCTATATGTAGACAGCGTGGTGCTCACGCATATTATCAGAAACGGAAGAAACGACATCAATGCTGCGGTATCTATAGGCGACTTTAAATGGATGTCGGTTCAGGCGCTTCCCGTAGTCTTTGGCCCGGTTGAAGCGCAGCTTGCTGGTGGCATATTGGTTGTAAACTGGCAAACCCTCTCAGAAAAAAATGTGGACCATTTCAATATTGAAATTTCTGAAAACGGCACTGATTTCAGCACCATTGGAACGGTAACCTCGAAGTCTGAAGCGGGTAATTCCGACCATATTTTAAATTATAATTTTTCCGCCGGCAGTAAACTGTCAGGCGCTAGCTTTTTGCTGATAATGTTATTGACAGGGGCGTGGGCACTTGCCCGGAAAAAGAAAATCGCTTTTGTCGCTGTTTTGGTCGTGGCTATGGGCCTGTCGTGTAGTAAATCGGGAGGCGACATCGATGCGGATCTTAGCCGGATTTATGTAAGGATAGCTCAGGTGGATGGGGATGGGTCGAAAACGTTTTCGAAAGTTGTGAAAGCCGTTAAGCAGTAAAACATTGAAAATTCGATAACAACAAGAAGCCGGGTGATGCCCGGTTTTTTTATTGCATGCGATATCCGTTATTTTTGTAGATAATTATTTTTTTAGTGATGCGTGAGTTAAAAGTATATAATTCTCTTTCCAGGGAAAAGGAGGTTTTTGAACCCGTTACGCCGGGATATGTGGGTATGTATGTTTGCGGGCCTACTGTTAGTGGCGAAAGTCATTTGGGGCATGCGAGGCCTTATGTAACATTTGATGTATTATACAGGTACTTAACCCATTTGGGCTATAAAGTGCGCTATGTGCGTAACATTACCGATGCGGGCCATTTTGAAGAAGAGGGTCGCCAGGCGGAAGATAAAATTTCGAGCAAGGCAGTATTGGAAAAGCTTGAGCCCATGGAGTTGGTTCAGAAATACACGAATTTGTTCCATTGGGCCATGTTGCAATTCAACAATATTCCACCTTCGATAGAACCAACCGCTACCGGCCATATTGTGGAGCAGATCGAAATGATCAAAAAGCTGATCGCTGACGGATACGCGTATGAAAAAAATGGATCCGTGTATTTTGATGTGAAAAAATATGCCGCCAATTACGATTATGGGAAACTGAGCGGTAGAAAAATTGAAGACTTGCTTGAAAATACAAGAGAACTGGAAGGGCAGGGTGAAAAAAACAATCCGGCTGATTTTGCTTTATGGAAAGCGGCGCCTCCCCAGCATATTATGCGCTGGCAAAGCCCTTGGGGCGAAGGTTTTCCCGGATGGCATATCGAATGCTCGGCTATGGCTACCAAATATTTAGGCAAGCAGTTTGATATTCACGGTGGCGGCATGGATTTAATGTTTCCGCATCACGAGAGTGAAATTGCGCAAAGCACCATCTGCAACCATACGGCGCCCGTAAAATACTGGATGCATAATAATATGATTACCATCAACGGCCGGAAGATGGGCAAAAGCTATAACAATGTGATTAAACTTACCGAGCTCTTTAGCGGCGATCACCCATTGTTAAGCCAGGCTTTCCATCCGATGGTAATCCGGTTCTTTATTCTGCAAAGCCAGTACAGAAGCACGCTCGATTTTAGCAACGAAGCATTGCAGGCTTCAGAGAAAGGGTTGAAAAGACTGTGGGATGCGTACGAAAACCTGATCAAACTGCAGGCGCGCGAAAAGGAGTTGGCGGCAACAGCTACAGATAAGGAATTGGATGAAAAAGTGAGCCAACTTGTTGACGAGTTTGACGAGTTTATGAACGATGATATCAATACCGCAAAAGTGCTCGCTAATATGTTTGAGCTGGCGCCGGTTATTAATGGCATTAAAGATAATACGGTTGATATTTCTGCTTTATCGGCCAATACCTTTAAAAAATTGCAAAGCCAATTCAAGGTTTTCCTGGAAGATATTTTTGGATTGAAGGGCGTTTCGGCCGTTGACAACGAAAAGCTAAAAGACGTAATGCAGGTGCTTATTGACATCCGCAAAGAAGCGCGCAACCGGAAGGATTTTGTGACTTCGGATGCTATTCGCAACCAGTTGGCCCGTATTGGCATTTCGCTGAAGGACGAAAAAGACGGGAGCGTTAATTGGAATCTGGATTAACAACCGGTTCGCGATAAACCATATTCGATAAACTAATACCCATCATCCATTAACCATCAATTGTCAATTATCTACAAACTTTGGGCGACTATAAAAAAGGACTGGCGTATTCTTACGCGCGACAAGGTAGGGCTAACCCTGATGTTTGTTATGCCGATCATTTTGGCGATCGTTATTACCACGGTGCAAAACAGCACTTTCGATTTGGTGAATAATAAACAGATCCCGCTTCTGTTATTAAATAAAGACACAGGGCCGGCCGGCAAGGAGCTGGAATCCGCGCTGCAAAATGGCGGCATGTTTATCTTAAAAAAGGTCTCAAAAAACACCAGCGAAACAAGCCTGAAACAAAGCGTACAGGAAAAAGATGCGCTGCTGGCAGTAGTGATACCCGCAAACTATTCTACCGAGGTAATGCTCAAAGCGGAATCAGTTGCCGGGCGGGCTTTACAGGCAATTGCCATTGATGATACCGCCACCACCGATGCGGCCGTATCGACGCCCGTTGCATTATATTATCATCCTATTCTGCAAAGTTCTTTCCGGCAGGGCATTGACGGCGCTTTAAACAGTGTGCTTCAGATTGTGCAAAGTAAATATATCGTGCGGCAATTGTATGGCGCCATCAACGATTCGTCAAGTATACCTGACAATCTGGAACAAGAAATTCTGACCAACCAAACGCCCATACAGCAGCAGGCGGTGTCGCGCGAGGGGGATTTTGTGATTGTAAATGCGACCCAACATAATATTCCGGCCTGGACGGTTTTCGCGATGTTTTTTATCGTGATTTCCCTGGGCGCCAGCATCGTGCGCGAAAAGAACAGCGGTAGTTTTATGCGTTTGAAGACAATGCCTACTTCGCTTACTTTGGCTTTTATCTCCAAACAAATTACTTATGTGTCGATAACAATTGTGCAAGCGATGGTTATCTTTTCGATCGGGAAATGGATTTTCCCGCATATTGGCCTTCCCGGCCTCGATTTTCCCAGTGATAAACTAAGCCTTTTGTTGGTCGTAATGCTTTGCGGATGGTGTGCCGCCAGTTTTGCTATCATGATTGGCGTTTTTGCAAAAACCCAGGAGCAGAGTAATGGCATCGGCGCGGTGGTGATCGTATTATTTGCAGCGATAGGCGGACTGCTGGTACCGGCTTTTGCGATGCCGGGATCGATGCAGACTATTATGCGCATTTCGCCGTTGCACTGGTGCCTTGAGGCTTTTTATGGCCTTTTCCTCGAAGGCGGGCAGTTCAAAGATATTATTAAAGTACTGCTGCCTACCATCACGATGATTATTTTGTTTCAATTAATAGCCCTTTTCGGTATGAAGCGCAAGCGCATGATTTAAAAGGCTGTTGTTTTCAGGGCAAAAAAAACCCCCGAATTTTTCGGGGGCCGTATCTTTAGATGGTCCATTGGTCATGTACGATACCGACCAGGTAATAAGTGCCATTTACTTCTTTGAATACAAGTCTTACCGACTTCCAATCCATACCTCCATTTTTCTTTGAGCCTGAAAAATAGCTTTCGGTAAAGTCGCCGTTGCCATACGCGCTTTTCAAATTATTGATCGAATTGCCGGTTTTGATAAACTCATTAATATCAAATTTTTCCGGGTTCACAAAGTTGGCGTCATATACAAACTTTTTAAAGTACTCTGACGGCGTCAGTTGAATGGGGTCGCCGCTGCCATCATAGCTCCCCCAGGTTACCACTTTACCTTTGTTGGCTGTTACCAGTTTACGATAAGCTTCTCTCGAGAACTTTTTATCCTCAGGCTGAATAGTAGCATAAGGGGAAAACCGCACGCCTTCTTCCGGATGAATGAATGAATCCAGTTTTGCGTAGTTTTTCTGTTTGAAAATAGTAAGGACCTCTTTGGTGAGTCCCGCCAGCACACTGTCTTTGCTGGCGCTGATGCGAATAGAATCTGCCCGGGTTACAGCGTTTAAAGAATCTGCCAGCTCGCCCAGGCTAACGTTTGTAGAATCTTCTACCGGTTGATTATTGCCATTTTTGTTACATCCGTTTTTACATCCCACAATCAGCACGCCGCTCAATATCAGCAGAATCACATATTTTTTCATACAAATGGTTTTCTTAGAGATAAAGTTAAAAAGCAAAGGCTTATAATAATTATAACAAAGGCTTAAAACTAAAAGGGCAAATCATCTTTCGTGTCGTCGTAAGAGACATCGGGCGGCATTTCGTCTGTATAGCTCGATCCGCCTGCGTTGGAAGCGCCCGCTTTTTCTACTTTCCAGGCTTTTACGTCGGTGTACCAGCGGCCATTAAATTCGCGGCTCTCCACATCGAAGGAAATATTAAGCATATTGCCGGTTTGCAACACCTGCTCATTGATCTTATCTCCCCAGATTGAAATACACACTTTTTTGGGATACTGGCCTCCTGTTTCAACAATAATATCCTGCTTGCGCCACTCATTTCCTGTTTTTCCCGTACCTCTTTGCAATGGAAGTACCTGTACTAATTTTGCTGTTAATTCCATATAAATTTTATTGGCTACAAAGATAAAGGCAATAGCAATAGCCTTCAGATATGATTTCTTTTAGATCAAAATCAGATCCTATCGTACCTCCGCCCCTGCGGCCTTTCGTGCGAAAATGAAAAACTGAATAGGCTGCTTTCATTTGTGGATCGCTATTTTTGTAAAAATCCAAAATCATGCGACTATACACACTCTTTTTCACGCTGCTTTTTTCGGTATCCTTGTCCCTTTTTGCACAGGAAGACCTTGCTTATCAAAAACCTTCGGCTCCCATCTTATCGTTGACCGACTATGAGCGAGCGCCGACGGTGTCCATGGATACAAAGAAAAACTATATGTTATTGTCCTATCGCGATGTTTACAAATCCCTTGATGACCTGAACCAGGAAGAAATGAGGCTGGCCGGCCTGCGGATCAACCCGGTGACCAATATTTCGTCCACGGTTACCTATCTTAAGAATTTAAAGATCAGGAAGATTAAAGACGTAAAAGCCGAACCAACGCAGGTTTCCGGATTGCCCGAAAACCCCCGGATTTCCTACACTTCATGGAGCCCGGATGATTCAAAAATTGCATTTACCAATACTACCGCCAAAGGCGTCGAGCTTTGGGTGATTGACGTGGCGACCGCCGTTGCTTCCCAACTTACGGATGATAATCTGAATGCGAATATGGGCGCGCCTTTTAGCTGGCATAAGGATAATAAAACACTGTTGGTGCGGATGATTCCGGCTAACCGGGCGGCGCTTATCGACTCCAAAAAAGATTTACCCAAAGGTCCCATCGTTTCCGTCGCCGAAGGGCGCGTTTCACAAAACAGAACTTACCAGGATCTTTTAAAAAACAAAACTGACGAACAGAATTTCGAAACACTTGTTACATCGGAATTATATAATGTTGATCTGAATGGCAAAAAGAATTTGTATAAAGAGGCGGCGATTTATACGGATCAATCGATATCGCCGGATGGTCAATATGTGCTGCTGACCACGATTCAAAAACCTTTTTCATATATCGTTCCGCTGTATCGGTTTCCGCAGCAAGAAACGGTTTACGATTTGAGCGGCAAGGAGATAAAAGTCGTAAATAAGACGCCGCTGATCGAGATTATGCCCAAAGGCTTTGGAGCTGTTCCAACTGGTAAAAGAAATGTCAACTGGCGTGCTGACCAACCCGCAACGCTTTATTATGTGCAAGCGCTGGATAAAGGCGATCCATCGGTTAATGCAGCACACCGCGATGAGCTTTTTGTATGGGAAGCGCCATTTACCGCCCCGCCTATTTCTATCGCTAAAACGCAACAACGCTATGGCGGCATCAATTGGGGAAATGCTACAACGGCGGTTATGTATGACAGCTGGTATAATACAAGAAACTTAAAAACTTATTTAATCAACCCGTCTGATCCGCAGCAGGAGCCTAAAGTCATTTTCGATCGCAATTATCAGGATATCTACAGCGATCCGGGAAATTTTGAGACTAAAGAAAATGAATATGGCAGGCAGGTACTGGCCATGGAAAATAATAATCTTTTCCTCATCGGAAACGGCTTCACCAAGGAAGGCCAGTTTCCTTTTATAGATGAATTCAATCTCAAAACACTGAAAACAAAACGCCTGTATCAAAGCGGTTTTAAGGATAAAAAGGAAGACATTTACTCCATCGAAGATTTTAAAAATGGCGTAGCGCTGGTGCAAATTCAGTCCAGCAGCGAATACCCCAACTATTATTTCAGAAATTATAAAAAGCGGATCGCTCCTTTGCAAATTACCTTTAACAAAAATCCTTTTGAAGCCATCAAAGATGTGCAGAAAGAAGTGATCAGATACAAGCGCGCGGACGGTGTGGATCTTTCGGGCACTTTATATTTACCGTTGGGATACGATAAGCATAAAAAGGAAAAATTGCCACTGCTTATCTGGGCTTATCCGCAGGAATTCAAAGATAAAAACAGCGCCGGCCAAAACGATAAAAACCCCAATGAATTTACCTTCCCATACTATGGATCTTTTGTGTATTGGGTAACCAAGGGGTATGTGGTGTTAGATGATGCTTCTTTCCCGATCATTGGCGAAGGAACGAAGGAGCCCAATGATAATTTCATCGAACAATTAGTGGCCAATGGCCGCGCAGCGATCGACGCGGTCGACAAGCTGGGTTATATCGACCGGAAAAAAGTAGCAGTGGGCGGCCACTCTTATGGCGCTTTTATGACGGCAAATCTTTTAACCCATTCCGACGATTTTGCCTGCGGCATCGCCCGCAGCGGAGCGTATAACCGCACACTGACGCCGTTTGGGTTTCAGAGTGAACAGCGCAACTACTGGGATGTGCCGCAGGTGTATAACACCATGTCGCCCTTCATGAATGCGCAAAAAATGAAGAAGCCTATTTTATTGATTCACGGCGAAGCCGATAATAATCCGGGTACGTTTACACTTCAAACCGAAAGGTACTTTCAGGCGATTAAAGGTTTAGGAGGAAAGGCCCGAATGGTAATACTGCCTAAAGAAAGCCACGGCTACGCTGCGAAGGAAAATATTCTGCATGTGCTTTGGGAGCAGGAGCAGTTTTTAGATCAATATTTAAAGGGGCAATAAAAAAAGATTCGCAACAAGTAAAAGCCGTATCCGCATCTTGCAGATACGGCTTTTTTTAACGTGTTATCTGTAGGTTTTACAACGGACTTAGAGCGGTTAGTCGTTGATAGTGGCCTGTACCACTTTGCTATAGGTTGCCTCCCCGTCTTTGTCAACCTGTTGAATTCTTACAAATACCTTCAGGCTTTCTTGCAGATCGGCAGTAGTTTTTCGACAAGCGGGTACTATTGCCAGCAGGCCGGAAAATAGCAACGCCATTATTTTTTTTCTTTTCAAAAAAGATCCGACCAATAAAAAGAAGAGGGGCGCCATCGCCAGCGAAAATATTTGGCTCCATTCCGTAATTGGGCTATGCCATTCATACCGTTCGAGCGCGGCGCTATTGCCTTCCCCTGCTTTTGATTGTAAAGTGGCAACATTGGTAAACTGTTGACCGTCGCCAGAAATTTCGATGTTAAAATGATCATTGTTGGATTCCGATTCGGTAGTCCATTCAACATGCAGGGAATTGTTTTTAACGGACGCATTAAGCGTTCCAAAATGCACGGGTAACGCGCCGTCAAACTCATAGGCGCCTATATCCACCGCAGTGCCCATGATGCGCGGGTTACCGGCGAGGTCTGTTGAAATATTAGCCGGAACAAAATTATTGTCGCCCCCATTGCGGGCCGGGCTGATGGCAGACAACGTGTAGCCTGTAGCAAACAAAGGATCGACGCCGTCGAGGCAATTGGTTTGGGTCATGGTGCTTGATGTGCCAAGCACCGTATTATTGTTATAAATAATGCTGTTATAAACATTCAGGTTGGTCGATCCGGAATTGTTGAGGTAAATGCCCTGCGCGGCACCGCCACTGGTGTTGCCAACAATAGTCGCATTAATCACAGAAAGAAATTGAGCGGCGCCGCCCCCGACGATGCCAATGCCGCCGCCATTGTCGGTAGCGTAGTTGTTTGCCAGGACACAATTGATAAGCTGCACGGCAGCTGGGTATAAAGTGCCCGAATTGGAAGCCATCGCATAGTATCCCCCGCCGTAATATCTTGCTTTGTTGCCGGAGAAATAACAGTTAACATACGTGGCCATTGAATATACATCTGCCGCCCCGCCTCCGTTGGTGCTCCTCGCTTCATTGTTTATAAAAGAGCAGTTTTCAATTCGGGGCCGGCTTCTATTATTGAATATGCCACCGCCGTTATAAGTGGCAGAATTATTACTAAAAACACAGTTGCGAATCGTCGGAGAAACTTCAGAATTATAAATGCCGCCGCCGTTTTCGAGTGGTGGCGCATCACCGTATGGGCGTCCTTCCGTAATAGTAAACCCGTCCAAAACAGCTGTCGAGGTAAGTCCATTATTGTCGTTTCTGATAACGGATTTCTGATTTCCTTTCAAAATAGTTGTATTGCCTGAAAGCGGCGTTCTGTCGGCTATTGTCGGGTTGCCCGAATTGGGGAAGCCACCTAAAATCTTTACACCCTCTTTCATGCTGAAAAAATTATAAATGGGCTGCTGATACTCGCCCGCGGCCACCCAAACCTCGTCTCCGCTTGTGGAGTTATTAATGGCTTGCTGCAAGTCACTGGAAGCATTGCTCCAGCTGCTTCCATCCGCCGCGCCTTCGGCGATGGCTTTTACATAACGGATTGTTTGCGATGTGCCGGGGCGTGCGCCACAGAGCAAAATAACAAGCAGAACAGATAGTCGGAAGATGGTTGTTTTATTTTTCATGGTTATTTTTTTATTACGGAAACTGTTTTGCTGTATTTTTTAGTACCATCCTTGTCTACCTGGGCTATGCGTATAAAGAGCTTTTCAGGTATTGCATCATCATAACGCTCGGATTTCTGGCAACTAAAAAACAAGGCGATGACAACAAACAGGCAGCCCACCGCTATCTTTTTCCTGCGGAGCGAAAAGCAAATCATTCCCAAGCACCCAAAACTGATCAAACCCAGCGTGGCCGTGGCTTCGCTAAGTGAAACCTGGTATTCATAAAGAAGTTCGGAGGAAGAATGCCCATCGACAGCCTTGCTGGCTACTGTCGCTATTTTGGTGAATTTTTTCCCATCCGGCGACAATTCAATTTCAAAATGATCGTTGTTGGTCTCCGACAAGGAGCTCCATTGTATTTGCAGCAGCTGGTCGCTGATGGCGGCGCTGATGGCGCCAAAGTAAACTGGTAGTGCGCCCGAATACTCGAACGCGCCTATGTCTATCCCCGAGTAGACCCGGCGTGCATTACCGTCCAGATCGACTGTGCCCATCGTTGTTTCATCATAATAGCTGGCTTCTGCGTTATTGATTGCCGGGCTGCCCTGCTGCAATGAAAAATCGCCGGTTGCCGGGTTTACAAACAGGGGATCGCTATGCGATACGTTGTTTACAGTGGCGGTTCCCTGGTAGTTAGTATTGATAATGGAATTGTCAATGTTCAACGTCGCGGTGCCGTTGCTTACCGTTAAAACGTTTTGTGCGTTGTCGCCCGTCCAGAGTATAGCGTTGCTTAGATTGTTGGCAAGGGGTGCATTCATGTCCAAAACGGCTCCAGCCGGGTTATAGAAAGTGCTGTTAATCAGGTTGAGCGTTGAGGCATGGTTGTAAATCGGGATGTAATTGTTATTGGCGTAAGCCACCGAATTGGCAATGGTGGCGACAGCGCCCGATCTTAATGCAATAGCAGAGCCTTTGTAAGCGCCCGAAAAAGAAGTGGAAGGGACGATGGTATTATTGATAAACCTGCTCCTGTTCACAAATAGCGTTCCCTGTCCGAAAGCACGGATGCCAGCGCCGATGCCGCCGTTCGCTCCGCCCTGGGAATAATTATCAACGCTGTTTTCGGTAAAATTGCAGCGTTCAATAGCCACTGAATAGGTACCTGGCACGCCGTAACCCGCTGCATCCAGTTGAAAGATCTCTACCGCAGCGCCTGTATATTGAGAATAATTATTTTGGAAAAGGCAATCTTCTATCCGAAAAGTGTTACTCCCCGTAGATATGCCATAATAAGAAACCGCTCCGTTTTGATATGCGCGATTATTGACAAACGAACAATTGCGGATAAGGGGCGTGATGTTAACCGAATTAAAATTACAGGAAACAAATATGGCGCCGCCGGCATACCGCGGGTAGAGGTCATTGTAAACAGAGCCTGAGTTGGCATTACCGTCGGAAAACCTAAAGCCATCAACAATCAGCGTATTATCGATCGGCTGAGCATCGGCAGGCTCTAATTCAATTACCATGATATGATAGCTGTTATCGGTAAACGAACCTGATGTGCCGATATCTCCGCTCAAAATAGTTGGGTTACTTCCCAAAACCCGCTGGCTCAGCGAAGTTTCGTTGCCTGCAAATCCTCCATACAGTTGCAGGTTGTTTCGTTTGATGTTAAAAAAGTCGTCTCTGTTGTTAGTGGTTGAAGGGTAATAGGTACCACCGGCCACCCAAACCTCGGTAATAGCGGGGCTCGCGTTGGCAGCGCTAAGCGCCGTTGCCAGGTTTTGATAGGCATCTGTCCAGCTACTGCCATTGTTTGCACCTATGGCGGATTCATTAACATATATAATTTGCGCGAAAGAAGAGGCGTTAAAAACAAAAAGGATACTTAATGTGAGTACAATCTTAAAACGAGTCATTTGGAAGATGGTTTTAGTTTTGAATGAATGGCTGTAAGAAGAAATTCCGCTCTGAGCCATCCGGTTGTAAAGGTGAACTAACAGAAAGGGCATTCCAAAAAACGAGAAGGACCAAATGCGGACAAGGGGCGGACAAAAGCCGGACAATCCGGTCTGGCCTGTGTTTTCTCATAGTTATCAATAGGCGTTCAGCCGCCACTCAAAATAGAACCAAACCAGGATGAGTAGCAATGCAGCGATCAACAAGATGATATATGGATAGCGGGGCGGTTTCATGAGACGCAAATATGAGAACGGCCGCTTCGCGCACCAAATATCAGGACGGACCGTTTCAGGACAGGCGGCGGACAAAATGCGGACAACAACTATTGGTCGCAGCTTCCAATCGAGAGGATATAGGTTTCGAGGGATGCGTCGCCGTCCAGTTGCAACACGGCCCGCAGGCGTCGTTTGCTCCTCGAAACGCTGTCTTTGCTAATACCGAGGCTGTTGGCAATTTGATAATTGTTCAGCTGCAGAAATATAAGCGCTGAAAGCCGCTCCATGGCGGGTGTCAAGCCTGTTGAGCGTTGGCGCAAGGCGTCGAAGAATTGCGGATAGGCTTTGGAAAATTCCATTTTAAACGTTTCCCAGTCATCTTCCGTAAGCAGCGGCTGGGGCAACAATTCCTCTGGCGTGGCGGAGGACGACTGTTGCAGGCCCGATAACTTTTGTTGCAGCGAATGGATGAGCTTGTTCTGGTCGACTATATTTTTAGTAAAAAGGGCCATTTTCTCTCGGGCAGCTATTACCTTTTGTTCGGCCGCGGCCTGTCTCAGTTGCAGCTCCTGAAGGCGGTTTTTATCGCGAACCTGTTTTTTGCTGTAAAGCAGCAGCGCAATTATAGTCACGAGCACGATGACGGCCAGGATAGTATTGCGCAATGCTTTTTCCCTTTGGGCTGAAGCAGACGCCAGGTTGAAAGAATGCTGCAGGTTGTCGAACGCAATTTGCGCTTTCACTACCGATAGCTCGCTTTTTTTGGAACTGTCGCGGAGCGCCATTTGATAATCGAAGGATAACTGATTATAAAAAATCGCGCTATCGGTTTCATTCCTTATTGCTTTCACCGCCCCCAAAATATCGGCGGCTTTGATGATTTCGGTATGAAATCCATGTCGCTCCGCAATATCAAGCGCTGCGCCTGCCGTTCGATACGCTTCCGGATAATTTTTCTGAGCGAAAAAAAGCGAAGCAAAAGCATTGTTTGCCATCGCAATATTCAATGAGTCGCCGGTGGCATAGCTGCTTTGCAGATAAGTTTGTAACAAAGGCAGCGCCTGGCCGTAAGCGCCGGTAAGCAAATGAATTTTACCGAGATTTCCTAATGCGATGCCGGTCCAAAGTTGCCCGATGAAAGGATCTGCCTCTTCTTTAAGCCGGTTTAGGATTTCTTTATAATACCATCTTGAACTGTCGTACCGGTGCAGTTTTCGGTAGGCGGTTCCCAGCAAATCACATTGGAAAATATAAACGCGCGGGTCGCGATGAATGGTGTCCAAATCCCAAACCTTGAAAAACTCGCGCCCGTAGGCAATCGCCTGTTTAAAATCCTGTTGGCCAAAAAGCGAAGCGCTGACACCAAAAAAACGGTTGGGCATGTAGGGGAAATACTTGAACCCTATCTTCCGCTGAATGTCAAGCGCTTTGAGATTATACAACAAATGAGTTTCAAGCGAGGGCGGCACATCCGCCCTGATGCTGTAAAGTTCGGCATTGAGCTGGGCGTCCTGCAAAGGATAAGCGATCCTGACCGCATCATCGATAGTTTTGTAAAATTGAGCTACATTGCCGAATTCCCTGCCGACTATTATTTCGAACATCATCAGTCTCACCTGCAACCTGCGATCGTTGTTCTTGGCCAGGTAAGCTTTGAGCTGCTCAATATCCGATTTGTATTTTTTTACCTTTTCGGGATTGTTTTTATTGATGCGCAGCGAATCAAAAAAAACCTGCGCTGCATAGCTTTGATCTTTTCCCGGCTTTTCCCAGGCGTTTATATAAGGTTGTATGTCCTTTTTTTGTCCAAAGGAATTAACGCAACCCAACAGCAGGATAAAAAAAAGCGTCCAATTTATCTTCATAGCCAGAGGCCATAAAAATAAATGATTATCAGCATTTCTGATAGCTATGTTCGCGAAAGCGCCGCGCAGGGTTCAAAAGCATAAGCCCGGCTCAGGCAAGCCGGGCCTAAATCTTTACTTTGACCAGATTCCGATTTAGAAAGACTAAAAATTTTAAGTAAAGATATTTGATGGAGCAGGCGAGGGCAATCGCTAATAGTAGTGAGGCACCGGCCTTTGTTTGGCGGCGGCTTGGCAATAATTCCATTACTTTTGCGGCAGATATGGCTACGAAACTTTTTGTTACTTCAGAAGGATTACAACAGGCAGATGAAAAGCAGGCGCATTGGATGTTGAGGGCAACGGCCCACTTCCTGTCCTATCTTTTTCACCCGGTATTCGTGCCGCTGTATGTGATCGCCTTTTTACTTTTTACCGAGCCGTTTCTTTTTGTTGGCGCTTCGCCGCAGGAAAAAGTGCTTACCCTTGGGCGCGCTTTCATTAACTACACCTTTTTCCCGCTGATCAGCGTTTTGTTGCTGAAAGGTTTGGGCCTGATCGGCTCGATAAAATTACAGGACCGGAAAGACCGCATTATTCCGTTTATCATTTGTAATATCTGGTATTTTTGGATCTGGTATGTGTGGCGCGGCCTGCCGGGCGCCCCTCAGTTTTTGATCGTTTTTGCACTAAGTGTGTTTTTGGCTTCTTCTATTGGCTTGCTGGCCAATATTTATCTGAAGATTAGCATGCATGGTATTGCTATGGGAACGGCCACTTCCTTTCTTTGTCTTTTGAGCCTCGACGCTTCAGCGCCAAATCTTACCATTTACCTGGCTGCGGCAATTTTGCTTACAGGGCTTGTTGGCACTTCGAGGCTGTTGCTGGGCGAACATTCACCCGGAGAATATTATTGGGGCCTGGCGGCTAGCGCTCTTGCCGTGTTTATTGCGAGCCTGGTGGCATAACCTGGTTTTGTTTTTACTAATCGGCACGGGCACTAAAAATTCCATGAGCGGTAATTGGTAAATTCATTTTTTTATTTAGTTTCGTACAAACTAACAAGTAACCTATTCTTTGTCTATCATTTTTTAATCATAAATCAGATAAAATAGTTGCCTGATTGTTGTAATGTACCCCATGAGAAACAACCGGAGCTATCTTATCTGTCCTAAAAAGCAATAAAATAATAAGAATGAAAAAAATCAGCATTGGCTTTTTGCTGGTCATGGGAGCGTTGCCTGCCATGGCGCAAAAAGTAAAATTTTCGGAATTCGACCTTAGTAACGGCTTGCACGTAGTGCTGCATGAAGATCACAAAGCGCCTGTAGTTGTTACATCTGTAATGTATCATGTAGGGAGCAAAGACGAAGTGCCGGGCCACACGGGCATGGCGCATTTTTTTGAGCACCTGTTGTTTGAAGGTTCAAAAAATATCGACAGGGGCCAGTTCATGAAAATTGTTTCGCAAAACGGCGGACAGAATAATGCCAATACCAGCCAGGACCGCACTTATTATTTTGAAGTGTTTCCCAGCAACCAGCTCGAAACCGGCCTATGGCTCGAAAGCGAAAGATTAATGCATCCTATCATCAACGAAGTGGGCGTTAAAACCCAGAATGAAGTGGTGAAGGAAGAAAAGCGCCTGCGGATTGATAACAGTCCTTACGGCAATCTGATTTCTTCCGTTTTTTCAAAATTGTTTACCAAGCACCCTTATCGCTGGCCGATTATCGGTAGCATGGAAGATCTGGACAATACCAAACTGCCCGATTTTTTAGCGTTTAATAAAAAATATTATGCGCCGAACAATGCGGTATTAATAGTTGCAGGCGATATCGATCCGGTAAAAACAAAAAAACTCGTGGAAGCTTATTTTGGCCCTATTCCAAAAGGCAGCGCCATTCCACGTGTGGAGGTTGAGGAAGTGCCTATTACCACAACCATCGTTGATACCGCCTACGATGCCAACATTCAGATACCCGCCATCATTGCTGCTTATCGCACGCCGGGCATGAAAGCCAAAGACGCACTCGCGCTTGATATGGCATCACAAATTTTGAGTGGAGGCGCCAGCAGCCGGATGTATAAAAAGATGGTCGATCAAAAAAAGAACGCACTGCAGGTGGCGGCTTTCAATTATACGCTCGAAGACTACGGCGCTTATTTAACTTTTGCGCTGCCCAACGGGAATCAAAACCTGGACAGCCTTTTAGAAGATATGGATGAAGAAATCGCCAGGCTGCAAAATGCCCTGATTTCTGATGAGGAATTTACCAAATTGCAAAACCAGGCTGAGAATGATTTTGTAAGCAGCAACAATGCGATGCAGGGTATTGCCGAGAGCCTCGCCAACGGTTACACTTTTCACGGAAACACGAATTATCTCAATACAGAGCTCGATCGCATCAAATCGATTACCCGGCAGGATATACAGGATGTGGCGAAAAAGTATTTAAATAAAAATCAAAGAGTGGTAATTTATTATCTTCCTAAAAAGGAAGCGAAGTAGAAAACTAATCATCACGGAGGACGAAGATTCCCCGTCTGCAAGCATTATTTAATCAGCTCTGTAAAGCATAAAATAAAATCAGAATGAAAAAAATATTTACAGCATTAACCACAGCATTGCTACTTGCCGCGACGGTTTTTGCGCAACCTATCGATAGAAGTAAAAAGCCTAAAGCCGGCCCGCCGCCTGCAATTAAAATTGCGGATCCCGCCCAGTTCAAATTGTCAAACGGCATGACGATTTTGGTAGTAGAAGATCATAAGCTGCCGCGCGTGACAGCCTCTTTAATCACCGACCGCGGCGATATTGTTGAAGGCGAAAAAGCGGGCGTGATCGGACTGATGGGCAGCATGCTCAATGAAGGGACGGAGCATTTGTCTAAAGAAGCGTTTGACGAGAAAGTGGATATGATGGGAGCAACTGTTTCCCTGAACTCCGGCGGCGGTTATGTAGCCGCGCTGACCCGCTATTTTGAACCCAGCCTGATGTTGATGGCCGACGCCTTGCTGCATCCGGCCTTTGAAAACGAGAATTTTGAAAAGCTGAAATCGCAGGAAATTACCGGCCTGAAGTCTCAGGAAAAGAGCGCCAAAGCCATTTCTGCCCGTGTGGTGAATGCACTTTATTACGGCCCCACCACTGCCCGGGGCGAGTTTCAAACCATCAAAAGCACGGAAGCCTTGACGATCGACGATGTAAAAGCCGCTTATCGCAAATACCTGAGCCCCGCCAGCAGCATCCTCACTTTCGTGGGCGATATTACGGTGGAACAGGCCAAAGCGCTGGCTACAAAAGCATTTGGCAAATGGACCGGAGAAAAATTAACCATCGCCAAAAATGTTCCGGTTGCGAATCCGGGTGTTACCGAAATCGACCTGATTGATGTTCCCAATGCAGTTCAAAGTGAAATTACGGTTGGTAACCTCATCTCAAACCCGTACAGTAATCCGGATTATCATGCGCTGATTTTGGCCAATCATATTTTGGGGGGCGGCGCAGAAAGTAAGCTGTTCATGAACCTCCGCGAAAAACATGGCTTTACCTATGGCAGCTACAGCAATGTGGGTTCCGATCGGTATCAAACTACTTTTAAAGCCGGCGCTTCGGTTCGGAATGAGAAAGTAGACAGCGCCGTAGCTGAAATAATCACAGAGCTGGATAATATGCGGAACGGAAATATCACAGAAGAAGAACTGGCCACATCGAAGGCTGTTTATAACGGTATCTTCGCGATGCGGATGGAAAACCCGCAAACCGCAGCCAGCTACGCCACAACGATTTTAATCAATAACCTGCCTAAGGATTACTATCGCACTTATCTGCAAAAAATAAATGCCGTAACCGTCGCTGATATCAAAAGAGTTGCCCAAAAATATTTCAATACAGCCGACACGCGCATCGTTGTGGTGGGGAAAGCTTCTGTTGTGAAGCCAGGCCTGGAGCGCCTCGGCTACCCTGTGAAGTTGTATGATGCGTTTGCTGAACCGGTAAAAGCAACTGCTCCAACTGCCGATCCTGATATGACCGCACAAAAGGTAATTGACAATTATATCAACGCGATCGGAGGAAAAGAGGCTTTGTCTAAAGTGAAATCAATAAGCGCGGATGTAACTATGAATGTGAGCGGGCAATCTTTAAGTGGTGTTTTCAAAAAAGCGGCGCCCAATAAAGTATTGATGCATATCAGTATGCAAGGCATGACGGTAATGAAAATGGTGTACGACGGCAATAAAGGATATCAGGAGCAAATGGGACAGAAAAAGGAAATGGACGCGGAGACAGTGGCGTCCTATGCCGACAACAAAGGCATTTTCGAACAACAATTCTATAGTGGCGAAGGCTTTAAATTGTCAGCTCCTGTTGTAGAAAAAGTAAATGGAGAAGATGCATACAAAATTGTAGTGACGAAACCCAGCGGTAAAACAAGTACCGAGTATTATAGTGCGAAAACCGGCCTGCTCCTGCGCGAAGAATCAAAAATAAAGGCCGCCGGCCAGGAGATTGAGCAGGCAATGGATTTTGGAAATTATACAACCGTTAATGGCGTGAAATTGCCAGGTTCCATGTCGCAAAGCGTGATGGGGCAGGCTTTTGAGATGACCATGAGCAATTATAAAGTGAATGAAGGCGTAAGCGATGACGACTTTAAATAGCGTCTGCGCAGCAGAATTTTAATCAAACAGAAGAGGATAATAACGATGAAGTTGTTATCCTCTTTTTTTAGTTCAATTCGCAATGATTAAAAACGGTGTTACATTTTTACGCCCACACGCAGGGCTTTCAGGCCAATAACATCTTGCAGTTCTTCTAATTCCAGTTTTTCCAGATCATCGTTCAACAAACCTTCTTCCTGCAAATAGTTGATAAAAGAAAGATACTCTTCGCCCTCTTTTTGATCAAAATAAATCAGCGCTATTTTACCGGGTTGCGTCAAACGTTCTGTGCTGTTTTTGATATGAACTTTGTCAATTCTTTTTTTGATAATATGATAGCGGATATTGTAACCGCCTTCCACATCGAAGCGGTGTTCGTCCGTTCTAAAACTGATATCAATAGGATTGGTATAAACAAAAATCAATTGCGTCGTTTGCAGCGGCGTCTCCATTTGAGGAAGCAGGCTGTTCGATAATTTCGCAATCTCCGCCATGCTACGCAGCTGCCATAGCCTCAGGTTTTTCAAATACATCAGATCGAAAGGCGTACCCGGCGTTATCGACTGGCCGATATAAATATCGTATTCGACACCATCTGTTCTCAGTTTTTCAAAATAACAGGGATAGGCTTTTTGCAACTCTTCATTCATCCCATCCAGGTATTTGTTGATAGAAGTATTGATGAGTTGCATCGAATGCTCTAGCTGCCGGCGATGCCGCCATGCCTCGCCTTTTTCCGGATGAATAGCCGCGAGGTATTGATCAATGAGGCCCGTCATTACCGGGTTTTTCCCTTTAAAATGCAAAAGAAAAGGCAAGATGTCATCGCTCAAAAAATGGTTGAGCCTTATCTCGTCATTGGCGTTTAAATGGCCCTCTAACTGGCTAAGCCATTTGCTACACTTATACACGTATTCGTCTGTTAGCCCCAACGCATTTTGTTCTCTAAGCGAACCTAAAATCTCTTTCAATAATTTTACCTGCCAAATCATATCTTCCCGCAGGGCGTTATTACGGGCCTGCGTGGAATTACGCATATCAATGGCGCCATACAAAGGATAAACTTTCTCAAATTTTATCTGCACCTCTTTATTGGCGTCTAATCCCTGCTCCTGGCGGTGGAGATAGTGCCAGGCAGCTTCATTAAAACGCCACTGAACAGCGGGTTGCAAAGAAGTAAACTTATTTTTAATGACTTTGTCTATCTCATTCTCAAAATCGAGCAAAGTGTTTTGAACCAGCTGCGTCAGAAGAGGTACCGCCGGCTCCAGCCGCGAAATGATTTGCTCATCCAGCAATGTATTTTCTATCGAATATAATTCAAAGGCACCGATCAACTTCTTGTTATAATAAAGCGGCGCCAGCAAATAGCTTTTAATGTCAGAACCGGCAAAGAGCGAGGTGAATTTATGTTCGGATATATTATTTTGTTGAAGATCGCGGTAATATAGAAGGCGCGGGTGCTCAATAAATTCCTCGATAAAGGGTTCGAGAAAATCAGGGGGAAGCTGTTTTTTTCTGCTCAGCGCAAACAGGATGCTGTTGCTGTAAGCTTCCATGTTAGGAATTTTTTTATCGTTGATGCGAATCAGCGGCATCAGGCCAAACCTGATTTGATTGCTGCCCGCCATCGTTTGCAGGTTTTTTTCGATAATCGAAAATTCGAAATGGCAGTCAGCGTTTTCATTGTTGATGACCGCGTCTGCAATGGTTGATAAAGCGTGCTCGCTGGTAATATCAGTAATCGTGATTACCGAAACGCCCGAAAATTTAAATTTCGACAGCGGCAATATTTCCTGCAACACGGAAGTGTCGTTTCGCTCCTCAAACTCAAGTGGGAACAATTCAATCTTCAATTCAGGCAACGGCCCTTCATGCGTAACTTCTATAAAACTGGTATCCACATTGATGCGGAAATGCCGGTTGAGGCCGGTTTCCTCATCCACCAGTGATTTTAAGATCTCTACCTTATGATGTTTTGATGCGTTGTAAAACTTCTGCAGGATAAAACTGTAAATCATGTGATGTTTCTTCCTGATCCTTGCTGCTACATCATCATCGCAACTGCCGGGAAGCATTTCTCCGGCTGCCGCCTGCTCAATCAGGTTAAAAAATTTGGCTGATCCGTAAAAGACAATCGGCGAGAGCGGCGTAGATAAACCCCAGTAAGTGCTGCCTTCTTCGGCCGTAACGGGCGTGAGCGCCATATACATCAGGTCTAATAATGGCTTGTATTGCTCCATATCCTGCGGAGCGATTTCACCTTCCAGTTCAGGAAAAGCTGAAAATTTATCAAGAATAACCTGGTAGATTTCTTTTTTAACGGTATCCCGCGTATTTAAACGCCGCCTTAAAAAATCAAGAAAAGGTTTAAAGGACAGTGAAATGTTTAATTCGGGCTCCTGGTCTTCTAACAGGTGATTACCTGCTAAATCGAAAATTTTGTATTGCATGACACATACGCTTAATGATTATACATGTTGCGGTTTATTACAACAAGTATAGCTTTCTTATTGTTTACTTAAAGACGTTTGAAACGTCATTTTACTTTTACGGAACGCGAAGCATCCTCTTTTTTTTGTGGCTGCTTGCGTACACCGCTTTGGTGACAAAATGCCCCAGCGCGGCGCCCATCAATACGTCGCTTGCCCAGTGCCTGTTATGATAAATGCGCGAGGCCGCCGTAACCGAAGCCAGTGAATACACCACCGGCGCAACCCATTTCTTCTCAGGAAATTCGAGCGCAATAGCCGTTGCTACTGTAAAAATCGTATTGGTATGGCCCGAAGGCGATGATGTATATTTACGTTTGCTGAACGGCAATGCATAGTCGAAAGGCGTTTGCGTAGCATCCGGGCGCCGTCGCCGGATCAGTTTTTTGGCGGCCGTATAAACGACTGTTGAAATCACCAATGACTTACCGCCCGCTAATCCTATGTGCTGCATCTTTTCATTTTTCGTCACCAGCCCGCCCGCATAAACCGCCGGAAAGAGGTAAAGCCCGTAGAAGTTTCCAAAAGGTTCAACCGTGTTTGCAATGCTATTCGAAAAATTATTCTGATTGGCTAACGCAACGCTTTTTATTGTTTTGTCCGCCAGCATCAACCCGCCAATGCCGGTCATAATACCGCCAAACTTTACCCAGTCCTTTTTTTGCCAATGCGCCGGGCGGCCAACGGTATATTTCAGGTCTGTCCAATAGCTTTTTAAATATGCAGCATTTAATTTATATCGCAGCGAATCATCAAGCGGGTCGTTATTTTTTTGGGATGGCACCGGCGATGCCTGCGGCAGCGTATCCATTGAGGAGACCTCCTGCGCCGCGGACATTTTTAAGGTGAGCATTAACCAAATTTCCAGTAAAGCAACTATTTTATACAACATAAGCAGCAGTCAAAGTTAGAACCTAAACCCGAAAGTAAAATAAGGATAAACGCCTTCCGCCGAAATGCCGAGCAACCCCTGAAATAAAACCATTCCGGCAGGGGCCAGGTAAATGCCACCGCCGTAACCGTTGTGCCATTTATCAGATAAGTCACTTTTTGTCCAAACTCTGCCCACGTCGAAAAAGCCGGTAATGCCCAGTTGGCCGGGTAATATGTAATTAGCAAGGTCGGCCAGCTTTATCCGCAGCTCCGTGTTGTTATAGGCGATATGCCGCCCGGCAAAGCGGTATTGCCGATACCCTAAAAGGTTTTCATGCCCTCCTAAAAAATTCGCCTGGTAAAAGGTGAAATCTCCCAGGAGCAGGCTTCCTCCAATCCGGTTGGCTAAAACAATAGTTTCTGACGGGTTGAGGTTTTTGTAAAAACTGAAAGCTGCGCCCAGCTGCCCGTAATTTTTTGAAAAACTATTGAGCCCTGACTGCAGTTTTGCTCCAACTTGAAGGTAAGTTCCCCAGGAAGGAATGATCGTGTGATTCCTGTTGTCATTAACCCATGTGGCGCGAATGCCGGAATGAAGTTTGTCTTTGGCAATGATGGAGCTGTCGTAGGTTCCGATAAGCGCGGTATTATTGATGAAGCGGCCCGCATTATCATCCGCATCATAATGATAGTATTCAAACGAAGGGCCGAAGCTGAAAGCGGATTTCTTGTTTCCGCGCCAGCGAAAAGAAAGCCCCAAATCGTAAACGGCAAACCTCGTACGGTAGTATCTTTTATAATTGCCGCTTTTGTCAAAACCTGTTTCATTACCCAGCCCGAAAAAATTCTGCGTGTTGTTGGGCGCTTTGGCGAGTCCCTTCAAAATAATATCAGTATGCCTGAAGGCATGCAGCCACTCGCTTTGATATTTTATGCGGTAGGCTTCGGTCGAAAAAGAGTGCGCTACGGTAAACTCGTGAATGGAAGCAGGGGCTTTCCGGAAGCCCTGCCGCGTAAATTTCATCCCTGCTCCTAAAATCAGCCCGTCGTCCAGATTATATCCGCCGGTAATGAGCGGCTGCCGGAAATGGTAGGGGTTGGCCTGCACATACGCAGTATTGAGGCTGTCGTTGCTGATGTGTTGCTTTAATTTTTGTTGTTGGCCCGTGAAGCCGGAGCCATTTTTTTGATCATACAGCAGGATTGGTCGACGCGCCGCTTCCACGATGTAAAGTTTCTTATCGCTGCCGCCGATAATCCGCAATTTGATCTTTGATTGTTTTGCCTGAACCGTCACTTCGTCTTTGCCGTCATGGAGGTACAACCTGATTTCTCTGGTGATCGCGGGATCGAATCTTTCATTTAAAAGTTCATCCTTCAGCTCCCCGTCTTTATTTATTTTTCGGATATTGATTAGCAATGCGCCCTTTGCGGCGTCGCTGATGGTTACTTTTTCATTTTTATCAGATAAAACCAGGTCTACAATTTTATGGCTGAAACGGTAATAAGACTCCATTGCTTCGGGTAGTTTGTCGCGGCGCTTTTTCATGATGGAAGCGAGTTCTTTACCGCGCAGGTCATAGGCCGATTGGGGCAACTTTGCGAAAGCGCTGTCGATGACAGCGTCGGAAATATTTGTCACAAACTCGCTGGCGAGCGCCGTCCATTGCTGATGGCTGAGGCGCGCGGAAAGATAACCGTTTAAAAAGCCAGATTTCTGAAGCGCATATTTAGGCTTTTCAATAGTTGCCGAAAAGCCCTGAAGCGTGGGCAAAATATAAGGCCGCGACGCTATATTGGGCAAAAGCCCCTCCCGGCGATACAAAGCCTGGTCCCGATCGCGGGGCACTGAGAGGTAATATTTTCCTTTCCCGTCCAGCGAATCATACCAGCGCCATTGGTCTGGATGCCGATCCCAGTCTCCCAAAAGCAGATCAAGCATACGGGCTTTTAAAAAGACTTTGCCATCAACTTTATTATCATTGTCCTCAATCAGTTTTTCAATCATTTTGGGTGAATTGTCAGACGATCCCAATGGCTCGCGCTCCTCGAGTAAAGCAGCTTTTCCCGCAAAAAGAGGTTCAAAATCACCCATAGCCAGGCTGTCGGGCGCTACGACGCCAATCTCCGGATGAGCATGTGGAACTCCCGACGCCCGCGCCAGCGTAGGTACGACCAACGGAGAGAAGGGATGCTGCGCGCTCATATAATCATCTAAGACGTCGCGCGCGAAAGTGCGTCGCAAAGCGGAAGGCAGCAGTGGATCAGGATTTTTTTCCAAGCTCCTGAGCACCCATTCTTTGCCCTGCTGATCTACCAGCCTTAGTGAAATCGTTTGCATGCCGCCGCCTTTTTTTTCTACCGTTAAACCTCCTTTGATCGATGAAAGGCGGAGCACCGGCAACCGCGTGGGTGTGGCAAATTCCCGGCGATAATTTTCACCGAAAATCTTGCGGTGCAGCCGGCCAACACTGTCAAAAGCCGGGCGCAAACTTACAGTGACGCTATCCGCGCCTTGGGGCGGCCAGCTTATTTTGTCAACATACTGTGGTGGTATGCGAAAGGGGATTTGATGAGAAAAAACTTCTTTGACACCGTTTTTATAATATTCCCAAAAGGTGTAACGAACCGACCGGTCGCTTAGCCAGTCGGCGATCACATAGCCCTGAACGGCCTGCCCGAATAAAGAGTGAGGCCCTTTTATGGTGTAATTTTTTTTGGCGCCTCCGCCACTCACGATCTGCGGCAGTGTGCCCTTGTTTTCAATAAACTGCAAGCCATGTTCATGCCCGGCTACCGCCGCGATATTTGATACACTTGCCGATGCGCCCTCCACCTCGCGAATAAGATTTTTATACAATGGATGTTTGAGGTCTTCCGGGTTAGTCAAAACACTGCGCAGCAGCGGGTAGAGCGAGCCGACTACCGGAAGCGGCATATAAAGGTTTTTGTTGACGACCGTCAGCGGAAAAATATGATCCTTCAAAGAGAAGCGGCCGCCGTGGGTGCCATAGCTGGCCAGCGGATGGTGTGAAATAAGCAACACCGTTTGGCCGCGGTATTGATGCAAGAGATCTTTTAAACGGGCGATCATCGCTGCTTCTGTTTTGCAGTCGCAGTCAGCGCTTTCATTTGTTTTGTCGAAGGGAAACAGCCACCATTCGGAATCGTACATAATGGCTACGAGCCCATGCGCGAGCTCGACAGCTTCCGGGCCAGGACAGCCGTCAGCGGGCAGCATTTTCAAAAGGCTGTCATTTTGGGCCTTCAGAAAATGGCCCTGTTCTATAATTTTTTGAAGCCCCTTTTTTCCTGAACGGTCCCAATCATGATTGCCCGGCACAAAAAATACCGGCGCCCCCTGCTCGCGAAATGGTTTGAATTGAGAGCGCAATATAGCTTCCGAATTTTTTCTTTCGCCGCTTTCCGGCAGTGGCATGCCGTGAGGGTAAATATTATCGCCGAGAAAAAAGACCGTTGTTTTTTCTTTTAAAACGTGGCGGGCCGCATTAGGAATTAAGGTTTCCTGGGCCGTGTTCAGTTCGCCGGCATCGCCAATGAAAATAGCGCGGTGAACGATATCCTGTGCCGGCAGTTCGGCCAACAAGCCAAAAAACAATAAAATACCCACGCTAAATTTTCGCATAAACATGCATTTTCCTGAAAAACTCAAAATACAAATGGCTACGGGCGGAATGATATTTTTAATACGTTGCCCGGTTTATCAACATCGCCTTCGTTTGAAATATATAAATTTCGTTTGCTGTCAAACGCAATCCCTTCCGGCTGTCTGTAAATTTTGGGATCCAGGTTATAAGCCTGCGTTGCGTTCCAATCTACATCAGCTATGATCAGCAATTTATTGATCGAAGCGATAATAAACCATTGTTTTGTATGCGGGTCAAATGTGATCGCGGAAGGCCTAATGGTTTCTTTTTTATCAGAAAGCATCGCCTCGATCGGTGCGATTTTTAAACTGAATTCATGATCCAATTGCAAGTTATGGTGTTGCCATTTGAGCGCATATCCTTTCACCAGGGGTTCCTTTTTATCAGCCTTACAGGTTTTGCAAAGGATGTATACCAATTGGTTTTCACTATTGGCAAATAAACTTTCATATTCCCCTTTTGGAATCATCTTTTTCCATTCCCGGGTGGAGGTAAGCTCTTCGCTGCTCCTGTCCGCTAAAGGAAATGAATAAACCGATCCGTTACTTTTTAAAACAAAAACCATTTGTTCCATAATACTTATATCTTCAAAATCGCCGCCTTTAGAAAATTTGACTTGTTGCTCCATCGGATTTCCGGGCACTCCATAAAACATGCGGCCCTGCTCGTCCTGAATTGCAAACAGGCTGTCGTTGTTGGCAAAGCTGATGCCCGATATTTCTAAAAGCGGATCTTCCATTTCGAACTTCTCGGGTTCGTTGAGGTTGTAGCCCTGGGGAAACTCATACTGTTTTTCAGGAACCTGGTTGCAAGCTGCAAATGAAAGCAGCAATAACAGTTGCATGATGATAAAGGGCTTGAGTGTCATAGCGATTTTATAAAGTGATAGATAGATTCCTGCGATCGAACCGGCGCTTCGTGTTCCGCCAGGGCAGGAGGATTGGTTAAAGATTCGTTGATCCAAACCGCCTGCGTATTATCCTGCCATTGCAAATCAAAAATATGTCGGATCTGGTCTCTGATTTCTTTATCCCGGATGGGGAAACAAACCTCGATTCTGCGATAAATATTCCGGTTCATCCAGTCGGCGCTGCCCATATAAACTTCATGGTTATCGTTGTTGTGAAATAGGAATAAGCGGCCATGTTCAAGATAGCGATCAACGATTCGTTTGACCCGAATGTTTTCGCTTTGACCTTCGATCTGCGGGTTAAGGCAACAAATGCTGCGAACAATCAGCCTTACGGAAACGCCAGCCCGGGAGGCTTCATAAAGTTTGTCGATGAGTTTTCTTTCTTCGAGATTATTCAGTTTAATGCTAATGCCTGCCGCTTGTCCTTGTTGGGCATGTTCAATTTCTCTGTCAATCAACCTGAAGAAATCTTGTTGCAGATTGAATTGTGCGACCAATAAATGATTGAAGTTGCCACCGGTTTGGCCTGGCGCCAGCTTTCCGTTCATCAGGTGAAGAAAGAGTATTTCCAGCTCTGTAAGTATTTCCGGGTTGGTGGTGAAGAGTATGTGATCGGTATAAAACCGCGCTGTCGATTCATTAAAATTTCCGGTGGATAAAAGCCCGTAATATTGCAGCCGCGCCTGTTTTCTTTTCTTCACCAGGGCAATCTTTGCATGCACTTTCAGGCCGGGAATGCTGTAAATAATTTTAATGCCGGCCTGTTTCATTTTTTTTGACCAAAAGATATTATTGGCCTCGTCAAAGCGCGCTTTCAGCTCAACAAAAACGGTCACTTTTTTACCGTTGTTCGCCGCGCTGATCAATGCGTTCGCAATTCTCGAATCGCCGGCGATCCTATAAAAAGTCAGGTAGATTTCTTCAACATCAGCCTCGGTGGCGGCCTCATTAAAAAAACGCAACACTTCTTCATACCGTTGATAAGGAGTATGCAGCATCAAATCTTTTTGCTCCATACTTTTCAGCAAGCTGTCAGGAATGGGTAAAGACATGACCGCGCCAGGCCAGGCCGGGTATCGCTCGCTGAAACTACGCGGAGCAAAAGCAGCGAGGTCGCGCAAGTTGTGATAACGCCCTCCGGCTACCCATGATGCTTTGAAAAGATTAAATGCTTTTTTTATCGCTTCCAAATCTTCGGCCGCCAATGACGGGTCGTACAGGCAGCGGGTAGCGAATCCAAAATCTCTTTTTGCAATCTCTTTTTCAATTTTTTCGGCCAGGTTCCCTTTGTATTCATCTTTAATGTCTAACTCAGCATCCCGCGTGATTTTAAAACTATAGGCGCCTTCAATGGCAGTATCCGGAAAAAGAAAGCCCAGGTTATGTCGAATGATGTCGTCAATAAATAACACATATTCGACGCCATCGGCAGTCATGTAAAAGAAACGCCCGCATGGCGCAGCAGGTATATTGATGATATAATGTTTTTTTTCTGCGCCACTCCCAATTACAGCTAAAAAATAAAGCGTGTTGTTTTCAGGAAAAAAGTCGCTGTTTTTTTCTAGAGGTAAAATGTGGAGATAAGCCAACAACGTTGTAAAAAAATAATCGTGTGCCGCGTTTGCCGCAGCATCCGGCATGTCCTTATTATATACAAAGCAGACCTGGTGCTGTTGCAGGTCGGGGATGATGTTATCATTTATGATTTTTCCAAAATCATTGAGTTGCCGGCTGATGCGCTCGTTGGCCTGCTGCAATACGCTTTCCTGTTCATCGATTTTTTCCAAAGCCATGAGCGCCGGTATGCGAACGCGGTAGAACTCATCCAGATTGGAAGAGTAAATGGATAAGAAGTTAATACGCTCAAGTAAAGGCACCCGTTGGCGGGCAGCTTCCTGCAACACCCTGCCATTAAAAGAAAGCCAGCTAATATCGCGATTAAGATAGGTAGCCAAAACAAAATTATTTAGTTAAACAGCGTTGCGATTACAAAAGCGAGCACCGATATGATAAGGCCAAACATAAAAATATTGTAAGAGATACGCAGCAGTTTATATTTGCGCCCCAATACCACGCCCTGCGAAAACACATCCTTGATCAAAGTGCCATAAAGAAAGTCGCGATCTTCCATAACCTGCCGCATTCCCGCGGTGTACTGCTCCAGGTCCATGCGGTAAAAGTTGCCGAAGAACAGCAGGTTCACTTTTTTATCATCAATATCTTTTTGATCAAATTCTCCTTTGGGTAAATTAGGGCGGGTGGCGAGGATCGAGAACACGATCGTGACCACGCTCACCACCAAAATAATATAAGTAGGAATGATCAGGTTTTCATTATCATCGAGCTTGCGCAGCAATAAGCTTAAAATTGCCGAAATAATGATGGAATTGACGGTGATCATTATTTGCGCTTTATTGTCGGCCATGTCGCTCAGCCGCTGGTTGTTGCCCGACGTAATGCGGAACATCGTTTCGATTCCCCGGTCGGGCCGTTTTGCTTTTTCACTGGCGGCTTTCTTTGCGCCTGCCATTTTGGGTTTCGTTGGCGCTTCGGCTTTCCAATTTTCCGCTTTTTCAATCGCCGCGGGGTCCTGCTCTCCTTCGTCTCTTTTCAACAGCGCCTCAAGGTTCTCCCTTTTCTTGTTATCGAGCAGCGCGCGACAGTAATCGGTGAAGTAGCTGTGATTTTTTAAAAGCGAAATCGTGTTTTTACGCCAATCGGCTTTGTTCACTTTCATTTGCTTTTTGCCTTCTACCTCCAATCGCATCAACTTATTGTTTGCCCTGAAAGCATCGGTGCCAAAATGGAAAAGATCTGCATCGCAAACGATTTCCTCCAGTCGGCCGGTGGGCTTTTGCGGCATTTTAGTGGCGAGTATGCATTGCACCACTTGTTCGATCGTGTCCTGGTCTATGCCTTTACTATCCAGGAAATCCCGGGCAAGTTCAGCGCTCTTTTGTTCGTGATTCGCATAATCCAAAAAATAGCCCGCATCATGAAACCAGGCTGCAGTAGTGACAATAAAATAGTCTTTTTCATGCAACTGATAATGATTGGCGATTTGAATAGCGGCTAAAACCACGCCTTCCGTGTGCTTAAAATTGTGGTAAACGAGCGGTTCTTCCTGGGCATGGAAATAAGCTTCCACATGCTTTTTCACCTGGTCCGATAAGTCGAAATAATTCATAGTAGATACATTAAATCAAACTTACATCAATTTTATCAGTTGGGCGTTCGGTTATTCGTCGCTGGGCGGAGAATAGAGCCATCAATAAAGGCGCATGTTTATCACCAGAAACGAGCCAAGCCGGCCCGAAAACGAAAACAAAAGCCGTCTAAAATATTTATGAAAAAATCCAAAAATATTAGTATTGTTTGTGCTAAATATATTAGCTTTGCTTGTTAATAAATATTTTAGAAAGGATATAGCTAAATTGTATTTTTGATTTTATGGCAAAGGCAGATAAATTACCCGAAGTAGACATCAGCAGTGAAAAGTTTAAGGCGCTTAAACTTACCATGGAAAAAATTGATAAAGATTATGGTAAGGGCAGTGTGATGATGATGAACGAAAAAGCCGTTGAAACGCATGCGGTGGTTTCTACGGGTTCAATAGGTTTAGATACCGCTTTAGGTATTGGTGGGCTACCGCGTGGCCGTGTTATTGAGATTTACGGGCCCGAATCTTCCGGTAAAACCACCATCGCGACCCATGTGATCGCGCAGGCGCAAAAAAAAGGAGGCATGTGTGCCATTATTGATGCGGAACATGCCTTTGATAGCGTTTATGCAAGAAAGCTTGGTGTAAACGTCGATAATTTACTCATTAGCCAGCCCGACTACGGCGAGCAGGCTTTGGAAATCGCTGACCGGCTGATTCTTTCTGGGGCGCTGGATGTTGTGGTGATCGATTCGGTAGCCGCGTTGGTGCCCAAGAGCGAACTTGAAGGAGAAATGGGCGATAGCAAAATGGGCTTGCACGCCCGGTTAATGAGCCAGGCGCTGCGAAAGTTGACCGCTACCATTTCGAAAACCAATACCATTTGCATTTTTATCAATCAGTTGAGGGAAAAGATAGGAGTGATGTTTGGTAATCCGGAAACGACTACGGGCGGAAATGCGTTAAAATTTTACGCATCTGTTCGGCTCGATATCAGGCGCCAGGCGCAAATCAAAGACGGCGACGAAGCTATTGGTAACCGCGTAAAAGTAAAAGTGGTAAAAAATAAGGTGGCGCCGCCTTTCCGCTCTGCTGAATTCGATATCATTTTCGGAGAGGGCGTTTCCAAAACAGGTGAAATAATCGACATGGGCGTTGATTTGAATATTATTCAAAAAAGCGGATCATGGTATAGCTACAATAGCGACAAATTGGGGCAGGGGCGCGATGCGGTGAAGAATCTTCTCAATGATAATCCCGAGTTAAGTGCGGAGATTGAAGGAAAGATCAGGGAAAAGATTCAGGAGCTGCAAAATGCGTAGCCAGGATATTTTTTGAATGGGTTAAAGAAATGGCCGCCTTGCAAAGGGCGGCTATTTTATTGATTGTTAGTTAATCTGAAAAATATCGGCTTGAAAATTGCAATTATCAATACCTTGAAATGTGCAGCGTGCTTTAACCACCGCACGAAACCCGTCAAATTATACAGAAACAGTATTAAAATAATAACCGGATGAAAATTGTATCGCCTGTCGATGATTTTGTAACGAAGCTGAGGGAATATTTTACTTCCGACTCTAACTATCCTTTTAAAAATGAGGACCCTTTTCGCCTGGATTTGCTGAGCAATGCGCAAATGAAAGCGCATGGGGAACGCGTAGCAGCGCAACATGAGGTATTAAAAACCAAACAACCGGATAAGGTGTTAAAACGCCTCAATGAAAACGAGGAAGTGATTGTCCGGGTGCAACAAATGCTTTCCGAGTCGATCAAAGAAAAGCAGGCCATTGCGCCGGCGAGCGAATGGTTTCTCGATAATTTTTATCTTATTAAAGAACAGATAGATATTGCGCGAAAGCACCTTCCCAAAGGTTATAGCCAGACGCTGCCCATTTTGGCCAAAGGAAAATCTGCCGGCATGCCGCGCGTCTACGATATCGCGTTAGAAATCATTTCTCATAGCGACGGGCGGATAGATGTTGCCAATCTAACGTCTTTTATAGAAGGGTATCAGACAAAAAACATGCTGAAAATTGGTGAACTGTGGGCGATTCCGATCATGCTCCGTTTTGCCATTATTGAAAATATCAGGCGGATTGTTTCGCGGGTGGCGATCGACCGGTTAGATAAAAATGAAGCCATTTACTGGGCCGACGAGTTTATACGGGTTGCTCAAAAAAATCCGAAAGATGTGATCATTGCCACCGCCGAAATGGCGAAGGGCGATATTTCACTCAATAGCGCCTTCGTGGCTGAATTCACACGACGCATGCAGGGCAAAGGCCAGGGCCTGGCGATGCCTTTGTCATGGATAGAACAACAGCTTGCTGACACCGGGCATTCTGTGGCTGAACTGGTTAACATGCATAACCAAAGCCAGGCGGCCGATCAGGTGTCCATGCGAAACAGCATTGAAAGTATACGCCTTTTGAAAACAACTGAATGGAAGAAATTTGTTGAAAACGTAAGCGTAGTTGAAAAAGTGCTGCGTGAAGATATAACCGGCACTTACCCGCTGATGGACTTCGATACGAGGGACTGTTACCGCCATGTCGTGGAATGGATGGGCAAACTTTCAGGAATGGAGGAGCATGAAATTGCGATGCGGGCTGTGGCTTTGACAAAAGAAGAAAAAGCATCCAATGCACCGGAACGCCAATGGCATGTCGGCTATTTTCTCATTGACAGGGGAAAAGACAGGTTGATGAAAGAGGTAGACGCCTCGTTGCGGTTTAAAGATCGCTTGAGAAAGGTGTTCAAGAAAAACCGGTTTATGGTGTATGCCGGATCCACTTTTCTTTTCGCTTTTATTTCCGGGTTTCTGCTGGCGCGATACGTCATTGCAACTACCGGAACATGGTGGTTAGCGGTCCTGACCGGCCTTTTGGCATTTATTATTTTGGGCCACTTTGCAACGATTGTCATCAATTGGATCGCTACCCTGATTGTAAGGCCTAAATCGTTGCCCAAACTTGATTTCTCGAAGGCAGTACCCGATGTCTACCGGACCATGATCGCCGTTCCCTGCCTACTCACGAGCAAAGCCGGCATTGAAGAGTTGGTGAGCGATCTGGAAGTGCGATATCTTTCTAACCCGGGTGACAACCTGTTCTACTGTCTGTTAAGCGATTTTGCGGATGCGCCGCAGGAACATATGCCTCAGGATGAGGCCTTATTAGCGTTGGTAAAAGAGGAAATTGAACAGCTTAATATTAAGTATAGCCAACGCGGCGGCGGCGATAAGTTTTTCTTACTGCACAGGCCCCGCAAATGGAATAAGAAGGAAAAAGTATGGATGAGCTACGAACGGAAAAGAGGTAAGCTCGGCGAATTGAACAGCCTGCTTAGGAACACCGGGCATGACGATTTTTCGCTCATCGTTGGCGACACCACCACACTGACAAATATTAAATATGTCATTACACTGGATGCCGACACGATTTTGCCGCGCGAATCCGCCTGGAAAATGATCGCCGCCATGGCGCATCCCCTCAACAAGCCGGTAATCCATCCGGCCAAAAACAGGGTCGTGGCAGGGTATGGCATCCTGCAACCGCGCACGGCGATTAATTTACCAGGAAAAGACAGTTCCGCCTATGCGCGCATGCATAGCAACGACTCAGGGTTGGACCCCTATACGCAGCTCGTATCAGATGTTTATCAGGATTTATTTGAAGAAGGATCTTTCATTGGTAAAGGGATCTATGATATTGATGTCTTTGAGAAAGTGCTGGGGAAAGCCTTTCCGGAAAACCGGATCCTGAGCCACGATTTACTGGAAGGATCCTATGTAAGGTCGGGGCTGCTTACCGACGTTCAACTATTTGAAGACTATCCGGAAACTTATTGGACCGATGTTAGCCGTCGCCACCGCTGGATCCGGGGCGACTGGCAAATTGCAACCTGGGGCCTTCCCTTCGCGCCCGATGCCAAAAATAAGCTTCGGCGAAATGATATTTCCAATCTTTCAAAATGGAAAATATGGGACAACATCAAGCGCAGCCTGGTCTCGCCCGCTATGCTTGTATTATTGATCTTGGTATGGCTCTTCATGCCCAACCCGCTGCAATGGATTATAGGCTTTTTAATTTTCTGGTTTTTTATGCCGGTGATGTCAGCTGTTTTGCAACTCATTCGACGGCCAAAAGAGCTTAGTACAACGGCCCATATTTCTGATGTGTTGGATGGCTTAAAAAAGAATATGGCGCAATTGTTTTACAATATCGCAGTGCTGCCGTTTGAGGCGTTTAAAAACGCCGATGCCATATTCCTCGCTAACTGGCGATTATTAATTTCGAGAAAGCGTTTATTGCAATGGACGCCCTACGCCGCACAAAAAGGAAGCGCCCAAAAGAGTGTGGCCGCTGCCTATAGCTACATGTGGCTGTCAACTTTATCAGTAATCGCCCTGGGCATTTGTATCGTGATGTTTCAGCCGTCGGCATTGGGCACCGCTTTGCCCTTTTTGGTTTTATGGCTGGCGGCGCCGATAATCGCCTGGGGTGTCAGTAGAAAAAGAACCGGCGGCCAGTTTAGCTTATCGTCTTCCGAGGCCGTTTTTCTACAGGTGGCTAATAGAAAAATCTGGGCCTTTTTTGAAGATTTTGTTACGGCTGAAGATCATTTCCTGCCACCCGATAATTACCAGGAGAAGCCCGTGGAAGCGACGGCCCATCGTACGTCGCCTACCAATATCGGGTTATCCTGCCTGGTCAATTTATCTGCTTTTGATTTTGGGTACATATCGCTTTGCCGCCTTGTAGAGCGCACGCAAAATACGTTTCGATCATTGAGCGATATGGAAAGATATCGCGGCCATTTTTACAACTGGTATGAAACCACGACGCTGCAGCCGTTGTATCCTAAATACATTTCGGCCGTCGACAGCGGCAATTTTGTAGCCAACATGATCGTACTGCGCCAGGGGCTGCTTGAACTTCCGCATCAACCCGTTTTCAATAGCAGATTTTACGAAGGCCTATTACATACCTGGCAAACGCTGGAAAGCTTAGGCGATCAAAAAAATACTTTAGCCGACCTACAAAGTAGCCTAAGCCATCCACCGCAGCCAACAGCCAACCTGTTGGAGCATAAAAAGCAACTTGAGTCGCTACGGCAAAAGCTTATTGCTGTAAAGCAGGCCGGGTCTGTAGGGGATAATGCGGACGCTTTATACTGGCTTGAAAAAATGGAGCGCCAGCTCGAAGATGCTTTTTCTTCTTTTTCTATTTTAACGCCCTGGGTGGATTTGTTGCCGGTACCTCCTTCTTACGATGCTTTGAAATCATTAGAAGAAGTTCCGGTGTTGCAAGAGATACATCCCATGATCACGGGATTGCTGCCGATAATCGACAATCTAATTTCCGGCGAAGCCGACCCTTTACAAAAATCCTGGCTCGAGCGTTTAAAGACGGTTCTGAAAGATGCAAATGCACAGGCTTTGGAAAAGTTGAGTAAGATTGAAAAGCTGGCCAATGAATGCAGCGGCTTCGCAGATGTGGCCTATGACTTTCTTTACGATGCATCCAAACATCTTTTCCATATTGGTTATAATGTTAGCGAAGACATTAAAGACAAAAGCTATTACGATATTTTGGCTTCTGAAGCGAGGCTCGGTATTTATACGGCGATTGCGCAGGGAAAAGTGCCGCAGGACAGTTGGTTTGCGTTGGGACGGCTAATAACCAATGAAGGCACCGCGCCGGTTTTATTGTCGTGGAGCGGGTCTATGTTCGAATACCTGATGCCTGATCTGGTCATGCCTTCTTATGAAAATACATTGTTGGAAAAAACAGCGCAGGGCGTCATTCAAAATCAGATCGATTATGCAAGGAGAAAAAATATACCCTGGGGAATTTCTGAATCGGGATACAATCTGGTTGATGCGCAACTTAATTATCAGTATCAGGCCTTCGGCGTTCCGGGCCTCGGCCTGAAACGCGGCCTGGGACAGGATTTGGTGATAGCGCCCTATGCCACCGCGCTGGGGCTGATGGTAGATCCCGGAGCATCGATCAACAATTTACAGAAACAGGCGGCTTTAGGGTTTGAAGGAAAATACGGTTTTTACGAAGCTATCGATTATACGCAGTCGCGTATGCCGCGGGGAAAGTCCTTTGAAGTAATCCGGTCCTTCATGGCCCACCACCAGGGGATGAGCTTTTTGTCGATAGCCCGGTTATTGCTGGGGGAGAAAATGCAGCACCGGTTTGAACGTGATCCGCAGCTGCAATCGGCGCTGCTCCTGCTTAAAGAACGTTCTCCCAAAGCCACTAATTATTACACGCAGGATGATAATGCCGCCAGCAAAGTAGTGACCAGCCATGAGTCGCATATTAGAATTATAAATACACCACACACGCCGGTGCCGGAGGTGCAGCTGCTTTCCAATGGCCGTTACCATGTAGCGATTACAAACGGCGGCGGCAGTTACAGTAAGTGGAAACATTTGGCGGTAACGCGCTGGCGTGAAGATGTGACGCAGGATAATTGGGGGACCTTCTGTTATATAAAAGACCTTTCAACCGGTGATTTGGTTTCGAATACCTACCAGCCCACGCAGAAAAAATTCAATGTTGATGAAACGATTTTTTCGCAGGGACATGTAGAATTCAGAAGGGTGAATAATGACTTTGAAATTAAAACAGATATTGTTGTTTCGCCTGAAGATGATATTTCGATCCGGAAAATAAAAGTAACCAATAAAAGCAGTGTGCTTAAAGAGTTGGAAGTAACCGGCTACACCGAAGTGGTGATTGCGCCGCAAGCCGCCGACGAGGCGCATCCCGCTTTCAGCAATCTTTTCGTTCAGACCAAAATCAGTGAAAAAGATAAAGCAATTGTATGTACCCGCAGGGCCCGTTCGCGCGATGAGCAACCGCCGTGGATGTTTTTTATGATGCAGCTCAGCGGTGTGCCGCAGGAGGTAGTTTCCTTCGAAAGCGACCGCATGCGCTTTATTGGCCGAACCCAGTCCTTACAGGCTCCGGCAGGCGCCGCCATCGAAGGCCCATTGTCTGGCACTGATGGTTCTGTGTTGGATCCTGTAGCGGCCATAAAATATAAGATCACCTTAAAGCCGCGACAGACAGCCACTTTCGAAGTGATTGTGGGGATGAGCGAAAACAAAGAAACCTGTGGGCATCTCATTGAGAAGTATCACGACAGCCATTTGAAGAATCGAGCTTTCGAGCTTTCCTGGACGCATAGCCAGGTACTGCTGAGGCAAATAAACGCCAGTGAAAGTGAAGCGCAATTATTCAACGCTATGGCCGGCCATATCCTGTATGCCAACGCCACTCACCGCGCGGACGCCAATATTATTGCAAGTAACAGAAAAGGCCAATCCGGGCTATGGGGCTATTCCATATCCGGTGATCTTCCGATTGTGTTGGTGCGGGTGCAGGATAGTGAAGACACCACCCTGGTGCGGCAGCTGATCAAAGCGCATTCTTATTGGCGCATGAAAGGACTGGCGGTGGATTTGATTATCTGGAATGATGATTTTGGCACCTACCGTCAATTGCTTCACGATCAGATCATGGGATTTGTAACCGCGATCAGCGGCGCTATCGTCGATCAACCCGGCGGTATCTTCGTAAAGCAGGGTGACCAGCTTTCTACTGAAGACCGCGTACTGTTTCAAACAGTCGCAAGGTTGATATTTTTCGATCATGCCGGATCGCTGCAAGAACAAATGACCCGGCAGAAGGCTCCCAAACAATTGCCGCCTGTTTTAAAGGTTACGGGGCGCAATACTTTTGAAACCGGCGTAGTGTCCGGTTTGCCCGATAACCTCGTGTTTAATAACGGCACCGGCGGTTTCACGCCGGATGGAAAAGAATATTTTATTTTAACCACCAACGAAAATAAATCGCCTGCGCCCTGGGTCAATATCATCGCCAACAGCGAGTTTGGAACAATGGTTTCGGAAAGCGGTCCCGGATACAGCTGGGCCGAGAATGCGCATGCCTATCGGCTTTCGCCCTGGAAGAATGATCCGGTATCAGACAAAACGGGCGAAGCTTTCTATATAAGAGATGATATCAGCGGCCGGTACTGGTCGCCGTCGCCTCTGCCGCGCAGCAGTGGTAAGCCTTATATTACAAGAAACGGTTTTGGCTACACGGTGTATGAACATATCGCCTATGGCATTAAATCCGAAATGTGGGTTTTTGTTGATGTGGACGACGCGATCAAGTTTACGCTGGTGCGGATCAAGAATATAACAGAAAAGCCGAGAAAGCTATCCGTAACAGGATATGTCGAATGGGTGTTGGGCGACACGGCGACAAATACCCGTATGCATGTTGTAACGGAAAAAGATCTTGAAACCGGTACCCTGTTTGCCCGGAATCATTATAATAGTATTTTTTCGGAGCGTGTTTCTTTTCTCGAAGCTGAAGGCGCTGTAAAATCCTACACCTGCGACCGTACGGAATTCCTGGGACGGAATGGCTCACTGGCGGCGCCGGCGGGTATGACGAGGGAACGGCTTTCGAACAGGTATGGTGCTGCGTTAGATCCCTGCACCGCCATCCAGATTGGCGTAGAGCTGATGCCCGATGAAGAAAAAGAAGTCATTTTTCGTTTGGGCAGCGCCCGCAACGAACACGATGCCCGCGAGCTGATTAAGAAATTCAGAAATGAACAAACCGTTCATGAAGCGCAATCCAAAGTGCACGATCAATGGAACCACATTTTAGGAAATGTATATGTCAATACGCCTGATCATGCGTTCAATGTATTAGCCAACGGTTGGCTGGTTTATCAGGCGCTGGCCTGCCGCGTTTGGGGAAGAAGCGGCTTTTACCAATCCGGAGGCGCTTTTGGATTCAGGGATCAGCTACAGGATGTGTTGGCGCTGATGCACACAAGGCCGGACATTACCAGAGCCCAGATTTTGCTGGCGGCGTCGCGGCAGTTTAAAGAAGGCGATGTGCAGCACTGGTGGCATCCACCTACGGGCCGCGGCGTACGCACCACCTGCTCAGATGATTATTTGTGGCTGCCTTTTGTGACGGCGAGGTATCTTGAAACCACAGGAGACACAGGCGTGCTCGAAGAATACGTTTCGTTTATTCAGGGGAGGCCGTTGCGGCCCGATGAGGAAAGCTACTATGATCTTCCGGTGTTCTTAAACGAATGGGAAACCGTTTATAACCACTGCAAACGGGCCATTAATTTCGGATTGAAATTTGGGCACCATGGCCTTCCGTTGATCGGCTCGGGCGACTGGAATGATGGCATGGACAAAGTAGGCGAACATGGCAAAGGCGAAAGTGTGTGGCTGGGATTTTTTCTGTATGATGTGCTGATCAAATTTGCATCCATCGCCGAACAGCAAAAGGACGAAGCGTTTCACCAAAAATGTATCAGCGAAGCCGAACGGTTAAAGAGTAATATCAACGAAAATGCGTGGGATGGCGAATGGTATCGCCGCGCCTACTTCGACGATGGAACACCGCTGGGTTCTTCGCAAAACGAAGAATGCCGCATCGATTCTATATCTCAGAGCTGGTCGGTGATATCAGGTGCGGGCGCTCCGGGCCGCACGGAAAAAGCCATGGCTTCTCTCAATGAGCATTTGATCGATCGCGAAAATGGTATTATAAAATTATTGACACCTGCGTTTGATAAGTCTGATCTGTACCCGGGTTATATCAAAGGGTATGTGCCAGGCGTAAGGGAAAATGGCGGCCAATACACGCACGCGGCAATCTGGACGATGATGGCTTTTGCGATGATAAAAGATAAAGAGCGGGTATGGGAATTGTTTTCGATGGTTAACCCCGTCAATCACGCTGTGACGAAAGACGAGACGCAAAAGTACAAGGTAGAACCCTACGTGATGGCGGCGGATGTTTACGGCGTAGCACCGCATGAAGGCCGCGGGGGGTGGACCTGGTACACGGGATCTGCCGGCTGGACCTATCAGCTGGCGCTGGAGCATATTCTGGGCCTGAAAAGGAAAGGAGACGAATTGCATATTGATCCCTGCATACCCGATGACTGGCCGGGATTTGAGGTGAATTACAAGTTTGGCAATACACTTTATCAGCTTCATGTTCGGAATGAAAAACGCGATGGCAGTAAAAGCATTGTGATCGACGAAAATGCAACGGCTGACGATTTTATCAGGCTGGCCGACGACGGACAGGTGCATCGCGTTACGGTGTTATTGTAAAATGCACCCGCTAATTTTTAAAAGAACATCCTTCAAAGGTGTTCTTTTTTTTTGCCGGCGCGATGTTGGCTAAAGCGGCATCAGCAGGCTCGTTTCCATCACGAAACTCCATTCTGAGCTATGAAATATAAGCGGAATCAGCAGTTTTATTTTATTGGGCAGATAACCAAAATATTTTTTAAAGGCGCTGGAAAAATGGCTGGTATGTTTATAGCCTGAAAGTTTGGCCACTTCTGAAATTTTTTTGTTTTCGCGCATGAGGATTTCCTTAGACCGCTCCATGCGTTGTTGATGCAGGTAGCCATAAACCGTGTTGCCAAAAGCCTGTTTAAAATGCTTCTTCAAATAGCATTCATTTGTGCCCACCTGAAGCGCCAGGTCTACAAGGGAACAGGGTTGCTCAAGGTTGGCGTCGATAAATTCCCGCGCCTCGTGCATTTTACGCAGGTTGGCATCGTTGATGGCGTCTGGCACATTTTCTTCCAGGTTTATTTCATATTCTCTCAGCTGCAGCATGAGCAATTCGATAAACCTTGACTTCAGATAAAGCGCTTTATAATTGTCGTTGTATTCGCACAGTAAAATATCAAGCAGCAAGGATTTCATTTTCGGCGTTATTTCGATAACGCGCTCACCCAAAAGAACCGGTGCGTTCTCTTTAATGCTGCTTTCAAGTAGTTCAAAAAGGGGGTGATGCGCTGGGAGGAACCGCGTGAAATATGCTATCGTCATATTAATGATGTACAGCTCCGCGCCATTTTGCGCCTCCCAACAGTGATCGAAAATCTGGTTGTTGATCAGCAACAGACCGCTTTGGTTATTGTGAATATTGGCGAAAACTTTTCCTGCGTTCCGATTTACGAAAATCTGCCGGCCCTTCAGGCTACATACAAAACTGATATAGGCCTTTTTGCTTTGCAGCGCATGAAAGCTTTTTTGTGGCGCATTGTTGCTGATATGGCTAAAATGCAGATCTTTTATGCTGAGTTCATAAAAATCAAAATCAGGGGAATGGAATAATTCGTTAGTGTGCGATTCAAAAACCTCATGCTCTTTTACTTCAAAAAGCTGGTTATATAAAATAGTAGTTGTTTCGGCCAATCTGCTCATTAACATCTTAAATGCTTCGTTCCCAAAGTATCTGTTGGTGTGGCCTCAAAGTTAGTATTTGTTACCGCTAAAGCCATTAAAACCGGATTAGAAACCACTGTTTATGACAATCGCGTGACTTAAATTTCCGTTTTCCGCTATTTGTTTTCCGTATCGAGTCGTTTAACTGATTGACCTTTGCAGCCTGAAAAGCACGGCAACGCGTTTTTTAAAACGAGCAAATGAGATACGGCAACACAGCAATTTGGTTGATTATAGTTGGGATGGCCTTCGCTTTCCCTTTATGGGCGCAGGGCCAGGCGCCTGGTTTTGTGAAGGGTAAAATTATTTTAGAAAGCCGGCAGCCGGCAGCCGGCGCTACGGTAGGCAACCCAAATACGGGCAGCTTCACTACCACCAATGCTGATGGCGAATATCTCCTTGAACTGAATGCCGGTAAGCAGGTCGTTGCCGCCAGTGCGGCCGGCTATGCCACCCGTCGGGCGGAAATTAACCTCAGGAGTGGCGATACCATTATTCAAAATTTCACACTTAAAAAAGGTGATCGCGAAAATTTGGAAGAAGTTACCGTAGAGGGCCTTACCAAAAAACGCGAAATGGAAATCTCTGGTTTTGCAGTGGCAGTTATAGAAACCAAGGAGGCATCATTAAGAAATTTAACCACTAACGAATTATTAGATAGGGCGGTTGGTGTAAGGGTTAGGCAAAACGGTGGAATTGGCTCGCAGGTAACGTATAATTTGAATGGTATGTCTGGCAGCGCAGTTGGAATATTTTTAGATGGTATAGAGGTTTCCACCTACGGTTCTTCTTTCAACCTTAATAATATTCCGCCGGCGATGATTGAGCGGATTGAAGTTTACAAAGGGGTGCTGCCCTCACATTTGACGGGCGATTACGTGGGGGGTGCCATTAATGTTGTACTTAAAAAAGATGCATCCCGCAATAATGCAACAGCGGCTCTTTCTTATGGTTCGTTCAACACTTTTAATTCTGACGTAAGCGCCACACTCCGGGATAAAAAGACCGGGCTTTCTTTTAGAGGGTCGGGCTTTTATACTTACACAGATAATAGCTACGAAATGTGGGGGAAGTTTGCAAAATATACTGACCGGAACGGAATATTAACCCGCAACTTTCGCGCTAAAAGGTTTAACAATACTTATAAATCAATAGGCGGCCGTTTTGAAGTTGGCTTTACTGATGTGAAATGGGCAGATCAGTTTTTTCTAGGTTATAATATTTCCGATACTTATAATGAAATACCTCATGGTACTACAACAGGTCAACCATATGTAGGTCGTTTTTCTGAGTTTAACGCCAATGTATTTGGCTTAAGTTATACCAAACGTAATCTTTTTGTAGATGGCTTGGCATTAAACATCAATACCGTATATAGTATCCGTAGCACTTATATACAGGACACTGTAACCACTCTATATAACTGGGATGGCAAACCTGTGATATTACATACCGATTACATGATAGCAGCCGGAGAGCCCCCTATCATTGTAAAATCACCCAGTGGTGCACAGCAGGGACGGCCTACTATTAGTCAGGTAGATAGAAAGATATTAAACTCCCGGGCCAACTTAGCTTATACAATCGCTCCGGGTCATCGGGTTTCTGTTAATCATAAAATTGAAAGTACAGATAGAGACGATCAAAATTTATTGATTCCTGTAAATAAGGATTTCGTTACTGTAACGCAGGTTACAAAAAATATTGTGTCTTCCAACTACGAAGCACAGACGCTTAAAAATAAATTACAGACTAATTTATTGGTAAAGTACACTGCAAACAGTACAAAACAGACTGACCCCAATCCTACTATAAATACAAATGGCACTTACGTGCTCAATCCGCAAACAACCTCCTCTTTTAGTGACAACTTTGGTTATGGAGCTACCGCTTCTTATAATGTTAAACCTAAGCTTTTTTTAATTGCTTCTATGGAAAATGGCTATATCATGCCAACAGAAGAACAGTTGTACGGAAGGCTAGAAAACAATATACTACCAAACGTAAACCTACGCCCTGAGCAAAACATAAATTTCAATGCAGGTTTTAGGCTAGGAAGTTTGGACTTTGATAAACATAAGGTTTCTTTTTATTTCAGCACGTTTTGGCGTAATGGATACGACAGAATTGTAAACCAAACAGTCGATAGCGTCGTTACAGATTCAGATTTGGATATACAGGCAACGGCATTCATAAATCTTGGTAAAACACAATCCAGAGGCGTGGAAGCCGAAATCGTTTATGTGTTTGACAAAAAGCTAAACGCAATCGTCAACTTTTCCAAGTTCAATGCCCTATATAAAAGAGAACGTGATGAAAACGGAGTGTCTGACGATCGATACAATTTGCAAATACCCAATGAGCCTTTTTTTAACATAAATGGAAATGTGCAATACAGGGTGGACAATCTTATTCAGAAAAGGTCGGTTGTCACTTTTTATTACAACGCCGGTTACGTAGGCGCCTACAACATTGCTTGGCATCCGTCCGAAGGAAGCGAAACACCTTCACAGCTATTTCATGATTTAGGAGCCAGCTATCGTTTTCCATCTGGAAAACTTATAGCAAGTGTAGATGCAAAGAACATTTTTAACGCCGCCTTGTACGACAATTTCGGAGTTCAAAAACCCGGGCGCGGCATCTTTTTAAAACTCAATTATACTTTCAGCAAATTTTTATAAAAAAAACTACAGAATATGAAAAGACGTATGTTAAAACCTATCATGTTTGCAACAGTTATCGCAGGCTTGGCATTAGCCGGTTGTTCAAAGGGCAATGATGCCGGTAGAACAACAGATCCGGATGAAAACGAGAGCCGCTGGATTACTTTAACTGCCGCTATAAAAAAGGATAATGACGGTGATGGTAACGGAGGCACTTTGCTTTATGCAATTACGCATGACCAAGCCATTAATCCGGCATATGAATTAGATGTTTTTCCCGAAGGAAATGCGTTGAAATTTGATTCGCCGCGCACCTCCCGCGTCCAGGGATCTGCAGATGGAAAATATATCTACGATATACAATATACCGGGGCTGATGGAGGCATCTTCCAGAAGTACTTAGTAAATGGAGGCAAAGACTTTGTAAAAGAGGGCAATGAAGTAAACGCCGCCATTATTTTAGGTACAGCCCCTCGTTGGGTTAAATCTATGGAAGGCGTTGGCGTTGGTGTAACCATTTCAACAGAAACTATATACAAAGGAACGTTTCCGGCGGTTACCTTTGATTCCATTATATCTACCGCAGTTGTTGCCTCGCTTAACCTCGACAATCCAAGCATCATGAATACGACCTCATTTCAGGTTCCATTCACTTCGGCGCAATTGGCTGCGGGCTATTCTATCGGGCGTATTGATATGCCCATTATCAATCAGGCAAAAAATAAAGTGTTCATAGGGTGTAATATTTCTAAAATAAATCCTACCGGTACGCCAACCCAACACCCAACGAGAGGAATATCTTGGCCAAGCGATGCCGAAAATATTGCAGGTACGGTGACAATTGTATTAGATTATCCAAGTTTGAGAAATCCTAAACTAATTTGGTCAACTCAAAGCAAATATGGAAATAATGGGTATCGCACTATGATACAGCACATTGGTGACGATGGCCACATTTACCAGGCTACCGGAGTTAATACAACAGGCTTCCCACACATTCTTCGCATAGACAAAAACACCAACGATTATGACAATAGTTATCTATTCGATTTATCAAGTGCTTTGGGCATAAACGGTCTTACCGGTATTAAAGCCTGGAGGTATCTTGGAGATAACAAGGGCTTTGTTATGTACGAAGTTGACGATGCAGGCGGATACCTGGCTTTAATAGATTTAAACACCAAAACTGCCACAAAAATCCCTACGGAATATGAAGCCGAATTGAATTTTGACCAACATCAAAGCATTGCTGTTCATGGCGATTATGTGTATGTTCCGTTAACTCCGGTAAGTAAAGCAGGAAATGTATTTGTTTACAACTGGAAAACAGGCCAACTTACTAAAGGGGCCAAATTAGCGAATGGTACAGGACATCGTTTTATCGGTGCCTACTAATTTCAACTCCTAAAAAACTCGTTTCAAAGAAGCCCGTTTTTGCGCGGCTTCTTTGAGCGTATAAAACGGTAGGCAGGTTCTTTGAAATGACAGGTTTTTTCTTTTTCACTTTTTTTAAGGCAAAAGTGGAAATGAGAAACTTATAGCGTATTAATAATTATATAGTCACATTACTTTTCATTAGCAGCCTGTCGATCTATGACCTTGTCAATTCATCAAAAAGGCATCACACGGCAAGTTCAACACGAAATTTTTCGTTTTGCGTATAAAAATTTCCGTTTTGCGTAACCAGCTCGCTGATCAGAATTTTTACCTTAGCGGTTTGAATGACATCTTAGACAAGTTTGTATAAAACATTGAAAAAATCAATATGAAAAAAATATTCTTGAGCGCCTTTATGCTCATAGCCATTTTCTCCTACGCCCAGCCTGGCGGCGGTCGCTCGCAGGGCCAGTCAGCCAACACGCTGATGAGTGCGGACTTTTGGAAAACCGCGCCTACGGTCGATCAGGTTAAAGCAGAGATCGCGAAAGGCAATAGCCCTTCCCAGCCGGATGCCGCTTCCTGGGACCCCACTGCAAGAGCTATTTTGAACGGAGCGCCTCTCGAAACCATCAAATTTATGGTAGAACAGGAAGGGAATAGCGTAACGAAAAAAACACACCATAGCGCTTCCTATCTGCATTGGGCTGCCGCCCGCGGCAATGCGGCATTGGTAACTTATTTGATTGAAAAGGGTTCGGATGTGCATCTGAACGATAGCCACGGTTCCAGCGTCATTTCAAACGCTGCGTCCAACGCTAACCCCGATAAAGGCGTTTATGAAGCTTTGTTTAAAGCTGGCGTTGATCCGAAGAAAAGATATGAAGATGGCGCCACGCTCCTGATGCAGGCTGTGTCTCGGGATAATGACCTGGTTATTTCTGATTATTTTGTTACCAAAGGTTTGTCATATAACGACAAAGACGAGTATGGCAGCACCGTGGTAGATTATGCCGCCAAGGTGGGCAACAAAGCAGTAATGGAAAAATTGATGGCCAAAGGCATCAAACCCACTAACCGCGCTCTTTTCTTTGCTACCCAGGGATCAAGGATGTCTCAAAACGGGTTGGATTTCTACAAGTACCTGGTGGAAACTTTAAAGCTTGATCCGAAAGCGGTCAACCCTAAGGATGGAGCCACGGTTTTGCATGTACTGGTTCGTCGTCCCAACAAAGAGATCATTGATTATTTTCTGGCAAAAGGAGTCGACTTGAATAAAAAAGATAATGAAGGAAACACCGTTTTGATCAATGCGGCCAGCGGAAGAGATGCTACAGTTATCACCGCCCTGCTGGCAAAAACCACAGATATTAATGCAGTGAACGATAAGGGCGAGTCTGCCCTCACGAGAGCCGTTGCTAACAGTTCGGCAGAAGTGGTTGATTTATTAATTAAACGAGGAGCGGATATCAACGTAATGGATAAAGACGGCCATAACCTGGCCTACCACTGGTTCAATTCCTTTAGAGAAGGTCGGCCGGGCGGCCCGATGGGAGGCAGCCAGGCAGCCTCGCAGGGTGATGACTTTACAGAAAAGCTAACCATGTTGAAGCAAAATGGGCTCAATATAACGGCTCCTCAGGGAGATGGAGGTTCATTATTTCATTTAGCGGTAGCGAAAGAAAGCGCGGCGCTTATTAAAAAAGCAGGATCGTTAGGTGCAGATATTAACGCGCAAGACGCAGCAGGCGCTACGGCGCTGCACAAAGCAGCTTTGATCGCAAAAGATGACCAGATGCTTAAAGCGCTTATTGCACTGGGTGCGAAAAAAGACCTCAAAACAGAATTTGACGAAACAGCTTATGACCTGGCAAAAGAGAACACGTTTTTGAAAAATAATAATACTTCAATCGACTTTCTGAAATAAAGCGTAAAAAACAAACATAATGTTCAAACAATTTTTCGTTGCTGTTTTTCTGTCATTAATTACCGGAAGTGCTTTTGCGCAAACAGCTTCTTATAAATGCATGATTCAAATGAACAGCTACCAGGGGGAAAAAGCGTATGTTATTGTTTCTTTGATCAATCCCAAGGGGCAATATGAAAGAACACTTTCCGTACTCGGCCCCGATAAACAATGGTTTAATACTTTAAAAGAATGGTATAAGTTTCAGGGCAAAGCCAAAGAGAAAATAAGCGCCGTTACCGGAGCTTCGGTGGGTGGGGGCGACCGCGCCATGATTACTTTGACCATCGATAAAAAGAAGGTCAACGCCGGTTATACTTTGCGTTTTGAGACTGCGGTGGAAGAGCAAAAATATCATTCAAAAGATGTGGAGCTGCCGCTTACAACAGCGGCGCTGGCGGCTAAAACAGATGGGAAAGGGTATATAAGGTATGTAAGGTTTAGCGGTAAATAACATCTATTTTCTTAAGCAATAATGATTCTTTCAATTTGGAGATATAGCCACCTCACACTGGCTATATCTTCTTGTTTATTATTAATAGTAGCTTCGGTAACCGGCATCGTGCTGGCTTTTGAGCCGGTGATGGACAAGGCGCAGCGCTTCCATACCGACGGTTTCGACACATTGTCCGTGGCACACGTGGTGCCGGTGCTTAAAGAACAATATCCCGGCATCCAGGAAATTATTATCGATGATAATGATTTTGTGATGGTAAAATATGCCGCAGCTGAAGGCGGCGACCAACAGGTTTATGTCAATGCGGCCACAGGAAAAATATTGGGCACACCGCGCGAAAAACGGCCGCTTTTCTTATGGATGACAACACTACATCGCTCCTTGTTTATGAAAGAAACGGGCCGCATTGTGGTGGGCGTAACTTCTTTTTTGCTGATCCTTATCGCCGTCTCGGGTGTTTTTTTGGTGGTGCAACGTCAAAATGGTTGGAAGCATTTTTTCTCAAATATTGAGCAATCAGGATTTGCACAATACTACCATGTATTTTGGGGCCGGCTGTCGCTTTTCTTTATTTTGGCCATCGCCCTTACCGGCACCTATATCGCAGTTTATCGGTTTGTGCCGCCGCCCCAAAAAGCAATGGCCCTGATCGATGAAGAAAATATTCAGGAAGAGCCGATGATCTCCGCCGATGCGTTTCCTTTGTTCCGGCAAACGCGGCTGGCGGAAGTAGAGAAATTGCAATTCCCCTTTTCCGATTTTCCCGAGGATTATTTTTTTCTGCAACTAAAAGATAAGGAAGTCTGTGTCAATCAATTTACGGGAACAGTGTTGGCTCAAACTGAATATACTACTTCCTATCAATTGGCCAGCTTCAGCCTGCGCTGGCATACCGGGCGTTCCGGCAGCATCTGGGCGATCATAATGGCCTTCACCGCTGCGTATATTTTATTTTTTATCTATTCAGGATTTACGATCACGCTAAAGCGAAGGCGCTCGCTGGTTCGAAACAGGTTTAAAGCCAGGGATGCGCGGGTGGTGCTCCTCGCTGGTTCAGAAAGCGGTTCGACTTTTAAGTTTGCCGACGCGGTTTATAAGCAATTGGTTAAACACGGCGTTAAGGTGTTTATTACCGATTTAAGTAAATACCAGCCTTTTCCGCAGGCCGGGCATGTGATCGTATTTACCAGCACTTACGGCCAGGGCGATCCGCCTTCCAACGCTAAGAAATTTGCTGAAAAGCTTGCAACAATTCCGCTGCCGCAGCAGGCTGCCTGGTCGATCGTCGGCTTTGGCTCACGCAGTTATACGCATTACTGCAAGTTTGCTTACGACGTACAAAAGTTGCTTGAACAAGCAGGCGCCAAGGAACTGTTGCCGATTTTCACGGTAAACGAAAAATCGCCCCAGGATTTCAGCGACTGGTTAACCGCCTGGACGCGGCAAACCGGCTTCCAGGTTTTGATGCCGCGCGAATTGCTGGAAGCGCCGATAGGCCTGACAAACTTGTCTGTATCAGGTAAAACGGCGGTCAATGAAGAGCAGACTTTTATGATCCGCTTAAAGGCGCGGCAGCTAAAGCAGGTTGTTTCGGGCGATTTGCTGGCGATATACCCCAAGGACGATCACCGGGAAAGATTGTATTCGGTGGGAAAAGTCAATAACGAAATACAACTAAGTATAAAACTCCACGAACATGGCCTGGGGTCTACATTTTTGCACCGGTTGCAAACAGGCGAAAAAATACGGGGCAGGTTTTTGAAAAATCAACATTTTCGTTTCCCCAAAAAAGCGAGACAAATTATAATGATCTCAAACGGCACCGGCATCGCGCCGTTTTTGGGCATGATCGCTGAAAATAAAAAGAAAATACCCATCGATCTTTACTGCGGTTTTCGCCGCCGTTCATCATTCGCCCTATACCAGGCTTTTTTAGATGAACAGATGAACAAAGAACGACTTCGTAAATTGCATCTTGTTTTATCTCGTGAAGAAGAGCAGGAATATGTAAGCCACCGCCTGCTAACGCACAAATCAGGCGTAGTGCAGGCCCTACAAAACGGCGCGGTGATCATGATTTGCGGATCCTTGTCCATGCAAAACGATGTTTTGAAGGTTCTTGAAACCATAAGCAGGGAAGCCGGCGCAGGATCTTGCGAACAACTGATGGAAAGCGAAAGAATTTTAACCGATTGTTATTAGCAGCAGATGCGATTTTATATACTAATTATAATGATACTAGGAGCCAATATGGCTTCTTCCCAGGTAATGCGCACAAGAGACGCATTGCTGATGGGCGGGCGCTTCGATATCACCATTGTGGCGCCGGATTCATTAACGGCGGAAAGGATGATCGATACCGTTATTGCTGAAATTACGCGCATTGAATATTTGATATCCGACTGGAAGCCAACCACCCAGGTTTCGCTGATTAACAAACTGGCGGGTATCAGGCCGGTGAGGGTAGATAAAGAAGTGCTGGAGCTAACGGAGCGCGCCATCGCTATTTCCCGGCTTACCGAGGGAGCCTTTGACATCAGCTTTGCGGCGATGGAAAGGATATGGAAATTTGATGGAACCATGACGCAGATGCCTGCGCGGGCGGATGTAAAAAGGGCCCGGCGCTATGTTGGGTATAAAGATATTCTGATCGATAAGGAAAAGTCTACTGTTTTTCTCCGGAAAAAAGGGATGAAAATCGGCTTTGGCGCGCTGGGAGAGGGCTACGCCGCTGATCGTTGTCGCGCCCTGATGTTGTCGAAAGGAATCAACAGCGGTATTATCAATGCCACGGGCGACATTCAGGCCTGGGGCAGCCGCCCCGATGGAGCGCCCTGGCGTATTGGTATCAATGACCCTTTTGAAAATGGCGCACTGGTGGCCGCCATCCCGCTCGACGGCGCTGTTACTACTTCAGGCAGCTATGAAAAGTATGCAGTGATCAATGGTAAACGCTATGCGCATATTATCAATCCGGCTACCGGTTATCCGGCCACTGGTTTAACAAGCGTCACCGTAACAGGGCCGGGCGCCGAAACGGCTAACGCTTTAAGTACATCTTTAATGGTGATGGGTGCAAAAAAAGGTTTACAGCTGCTGCGGCAATTCCCGGATTATGAATGCCTGATGATCACCGATAAAGGAAAATATGTAACCAGCCCCGGTTTTGATCTGGAAAGTGTTCGGATCGGGGAATAAAAAAAGAGGCGTTGATCGCCTCCTTTTTTTGTTAGAATTTTTCGATTGTTTTAAAACCTGTAAGTAATGCCAATTCTCATATTTCTTCTCGGTTCAACGATATAAGAATAATAGGTCACAGCGCCTTTTGCTTTCAGCGCATTCGACGGGTTGCTGATGGAACCGGCGGTAAGTAATCGCTGATGATTAAGCAGATTATTCACCAACATGGAGATAGAGTAGCGGCCTTTTTGATAGCTCAATCCACCATCTGCCCGGAAGTAGTTAGGAAAATTTGGCTCTTTGGTGGTGGATATATGACGATCGATCAGTGCAGAAACGCCGCCCATCAGGCCAAAACCTTCGAACGCACCTTTCTGAACGCGATAATTGAGCCACCCGTTGGCAGTATGCTTGGCTGTATTCGGTGTTACATTACCGATGTTTTCTGCCCTTGAATCTTCAGAGATTTTTGAATCAGTCAGCGCATAGTTGGCGTTTAAGTTCAGGCCGGGCAATACTTCGCCGGTGATGTCCACTTCAATACCTTTTGTTTTTGTTTCTCCTAATTGGGCCTGGAAGGTTTGTCCGCCGACTACGTGATCCGGATCCGGATCCGCTACCAGCGCGTTTTTGCGTGTGATGATATAAGCGCTGATCGAAGAAGTCCAATGCCCGTTGAACCAGTCTTTTTTCAAACCAGCCTCAATGTCGTTACCGCGAATCGGTTCGAAAGCTTCGCCCTGCCAGTTAGTTCCGGCTACGGGCACGAAAGACTGGTCGTAGAGTGCATAAGCGGCCATATCTTTTGTGATCGAATAACTCAGTCCCACCCTTGGCGAGAAAACATTGCTGTTGATTTGTGCTGCTTTTGTTTTGCCTACTGTTTCTGCAGATGTGAAGCGAAGCCCCAACGACAAGCGCAACTGGTCATCGAAAAAGGCCAGTTCGTCCTGCGCATAGGCAGATGCATAAGATACAACAGAAACATAGTTGCTGCCGCCTGCTAATACGCGAATGTCCTGTGACCGGTCTAAAACAGGGAAGATAGCGCCCGGTAATCCATACACGGGGTTATAAACGTTCAATGGCGCCGCCGGAATAGAATCCAGGATGGTTCGGAAGTCGCCCCAGAATTTTTTATTACCAAAATCGGCGCCCATCAAAATGCGATGCCTGATGCCGCCGGTCCTTTCCTCACCTGAGAAAGAAAACTGGCCAAACCTGTTCTCTCCCTGTTCGCCCGAAATGCTCCAGTATCTGGGCATATCGCCATTGGCTCTCATGTAGTTCAGCCAGGTACTGTTGGCTTCCATGTTGAAATTAAAATAGGCGATCTGGGCGTGAGCTTTCCATCTGCTGTTGATCTGATGATCGAGATAGGCGTAAACGCTGTGATCTCTGATACGGCCCGGCTCAAAAGTGGGGTCGCCATAAAAAAAGTCATTTCCTATTCCGGGATCTGCAAACTGTTTGGGTGAAAATGAATAGTTACCGTTCGACAAATATTTAGAACCCTGGTAAGTGTATTCCAGCGTCAGCGTGGTGGCGTCATCGATCAAATAGCTCAATACCGGCGCTACCATGTAACGGTTGCTGTAATTGTATTTAGTGTGAAAATCTTTTTGTTGCGCCGCAAGGTTCAGGCGATACAGTAAGCGACCGTCACTGCTTAGTTTACCATCAAAATCAAGTGCGCCGCGATAGGTGCTAAAGCTGCCGGCACTGAAAGTAGCAGAGCCTTTGGTGTAGCCCGTAGGCTTTTTGGTAACTACATTGTAAAATCCGCCCGGTTCGCCATTAGCGAGCATAAAGCCAGCCGGCCCTTTTACAAATTCAATCCTTTCAATCATGGCCGCGTCTTCTGCGGTCGGCCCCCAGGAAGCTTCGATGTTCATGCCGTTTCTAAAAGCCGGGATCTTAGAGCCGCGCATACGGATATTCGCATATTGGTTATCCCAATGGCCCTGGCGTGTGGCGCCGCTGATATTTCTGGTAATGCCATCCACAATATCAAATACCTGCTGGTCAGCCATGATTTGCGAAGAAATAACCTGGATATTTTGCGGCAGTTCGAGGATGGGGGTTTGCAAACGAAGGCTGCTGCTCACTTCCTCATTCTTATATTTATTTCTCGTGCCTTTAATAATCACTTCCTCCAGGTCTTTAAGCGATAAGTTGACGATAATGTTGATGTCAGCCGTTTCATTATGGCCCACTTCAACTGTTTGCTCCACAGGCTCGGCTCCTACGAAAGAAACAACAATGGTATAGGAGCCTTCATCAAGTTTGCGAAAAGAAAAGGCGCCGTTTTTATCGGTGATCGTCGTGCGATTGGTGTTTTTCACATGAACGGTAGCATTTGCAACCGGCTGGTTGTCGGAGCTGTAGACAGTTCCTTTAATTACGGATAGGGGCTCATTCGCCGCAAATACAACACTGCCCAGTAAACTAAGGGCAATCAAAAACAACAGTTTCATAACATTAAAATTTGGCGCGAAATTAAATGTCGCAACACCGACATCATTTACGAGATGCGGAAATAAAATATCGCAATCGGGAATTTTTACTATGCATCGGACAAAGGAAAGCCAGGCGGCAAATGCGCTGTACGAAGAACCTGTAATCGAAAGTAAAATCGGGGATTAATCCTGATCGGCCAAAACGGGTGCTACGGTTTTTATTTGGGGAACGACCGCCTGCTGCCGGATAGCCGATGAAGCAACGGGTTTTTTCTTTTTCCTGCGTTTGCCCAGCCAAAGCAAAAATCCGGTCACGGGCAGGCTGGCGCCGATAAGCGCGCCAAAAAAAGCAAGGATTTTACCGGGCAGGCCCAAAATGGAACCCACGTGTATATCGTAATTCATGCGGCGCAATTTGGCAGCGCCGGACGCATTTTCAAAACTTTTGTCATACACAGGATTGGTACCCGTCAGCCTTTCACCGGTATGCTGATCGAAAGCAAAGCTGCGCGTGTTATAATACTTACCCGCAGTCGGATAAATCGTCATATTGATCGAACTTGCCGGTAAGCTGGGGTCGGCAAAATTGTAATAAAAACCTTCAGCTTCGGGATGGGCCGCCGCTACTGCTTTCCAGCATTTATCCATGATAGCGACAGGCGAATAAAACCTGCCCACTTGTGTTGAGTCGGAACTGGCCCTTTTGAAATCGGGCAATATTTCGCCGCCGGACGTCACCCAGTATAATCCTTTGCTATACCATTTGATGCCATAAACCATTCCCGTTAGCGCCATAATCGCTAAAACCAGCAAAGCATAAAACCCCAGTACATTGTGCAAATCATAATTAACCCGCTTAAAAGAAGCTTTGGTTTTAATTGTAAAGGCCTGCTTTTTAGCAGCTTTTGTCCATTTTTTGGGCCACCATAACACTATGCCGCTGATGAGAATGATGACAAATATTAACGTGCTATAATTTACAATCGGGCGCCCGATCTCAGCCGGGAGCCACAAAAAGCGATGACCATTTAGAATGAATCTAAAAAAATCTGTTTCGCCTGCTTCGTGTTCAACTGTTTTTATGACCTGGCCGGTGTAAGGATTTATTTTTAATACCGTGTTTCCGACACGTCCCTGGCCGAGAGAAAGTAAAACGGCGGAACCCTGTTTATAGATGGCGTAGCCTGGTTTTTTGTCAGGATAAAGCGAATCGGCGATGCTGATTAATCTCGATGGAAGAATAACGGGCTGATTCTTTTTAGCGATTTGTGTTTCGGGTTCCATCAGGGCAGTGATTTCCTCATTGAAAACCCAAATACAGGCGCAGAGGCATACGATCACCACAATAAGACCGGTAATCAGGCCCAGCCACAAATGCAGCCAGGCGGATATGCGGTAAAATAAACTACGCCGCCCCTTTTTTTTAGGTGGATTGGTCCCCCTTCTGATCATCGCTGATGGTTAAAATATGAAAGATCAGCGAAGTTAGACCCGAACCCATCGACCCTATTTACGAAAAGCGGAAAATTTTTTCAAGAACATATATTTTTTATTATTGACTGATGGTGAATTGGTTATCGGCCGCAAATTTAGCTTGCGCAGTTTGCAGGTTGGCCATTACAGCCTCCTGTCCGTTAATGGTATTGGCCATTTCATCTGCTGCTTTCATCCTTTCTTCTTCGTTTTTAGCTTCGCCGATTTTTTTGTAAGTGGTGTAGATGCCTTTGATATATTCAAAATAGCGCGTGGCAACCAGTTGAAAGTCTTCGGCGCCTTTTCCAACAGGTTCCATTTTTTTAAGGGCGTTAATGCGCAAGTCTACCGTGTCTTCCATTGCTTTCGCAGCCCGCGCAATTCCTTCAAAATCTTTTTTATCGCTTCTTGCTTTAATGGCGGCTTCAGTCGTCAGCAGCGGTTCGGCCATCGTTTCTTCCAATGCAATTACCTTTTGATAATAATCGCTCGCAGTTTGCGGTTTTTCACCAGTGTCCGTCGATTTTGATTTGCAGGAAAAAAAGCTAACCGTTACGAAGAGCGCTATAAGTATCTGTTTCATTTTTAATTGTTTAAGTTTTTTAACAAGTTTTGACAAAAAACGTGCCTTTGTTATGGTCGGCCTGCAATACCGGGGAACGGTGGAGCGGCGCTAATTTTTAAAGGGATTATAAAAATTAAGGGCCTCCTTTCGATATAAAGGAAACTGCGTCTTTAATATCTGGCTAAAAGCCTCGTAGTCTTTGCGTTCGGATGAAGTCCAGCCCAGCTCAGAAAGTGCGGCTATCCGCGGAAAAAGCATAAAATCGAGTTGATCCGGGCGAACCATGGTTTCCGTCCATACATTGGCCTGAACACCCAGCACTTGCTTTTTTGTTTTGGCGTTCACGCCTGGTAAGGTATTGATATCAAAGCGATAAACATCTTCGATGGGGCTGAATCCCTTGCCCCATTTGCGGCCGACCGTGTGGGTGCTGTCTTGTACAAAATCGAAGTATAAAGGAAGCCGCGGGCAGATAACGGCTTCGTAGCCTTTACTGAGCGTTTTTTCCAATTGGGCCGGCTGATCGTGGCGCCACCAAAATACAATAGTTTTCTCTGTAGGAAAATTCATATTAGCGACCTCATCCCAGGCGAGCAGTTTCGCGTTCAGGCTATAAACGGTGTCGGCCATGCGCTGCATAAAATAAGATTCTACCTCATGAACATTTTTGAGGTTGTTTTGCCCCATCAGGTTTTTGATATCCGGGTTGGTTTGCCATTTTTGATTGCCAAAGCTTACCTCGTCGCCACCCAGGTGAATCATGCGCGAAGGAAAAAGGGCGTTTACTTCCCGAAGGATATTTGCCAGATAGGTGTAAGTTTCCGGCTTGCCGGGATTAAAGGTAAACTCAGGATGTTTTTCGCTGCCACCGCCGCTGAATTCCGGATAGGCGCGGTTGGCGGCCGTGGCGTGGCCCGGCATATCAATTTCAGGTATAACTACAATATTTCTTTCAGCTGCATAGTTTACGATTTCGGCAATTTGCTGCTGGGTGTAAAACTGCGCCGGGCTTTGCGGATTGGTGTGGGTGCCGATGCCGCCTATCAAAGCCAGCTTGGGATAGTTTTTTATTTCTATACGCCAGGCGGGCTCATCCGTCAGGTGCCAGTGAAAACGGTTGAGTTTGTAATAGGCCATCCAGTTCAGGATCGATTTCACCTTTTCCATCCCGAAAAAATGCCTCGATTCATCTAACATTAACCCGCGCCAACCATATCGCGGCGCGTCTTTAATGTTCCAACAGTCCATCAACAGGCCTTCATCTGTTTGCTTTCCCTGCTCCAACAACTGCAGCAGGCTTATCGTGCCATAAAATACACCCTGAGGCGTGGCCGCCGACACCTCGATGGCATCTGGCTTCACGCTGAGGCTATAGCCTTCTTCGTTTTGAAAATCTTTATCGATCGACAAGATGATCCTGTTGAGCGATTTAGCCGCCGGCTGCACCGCAACGGCAATATGTTGTTGTTGCAACATTTGTTGCTGCAGGTAAAGTGCTGCGTTTTTTAGTGAAGCATCTGAAACCACGAGCGCCGTGCGTTGACTAAGTAAGAATTGTCCGTTACCGAGAGTGGCCTGTTGTGGTTGTGGAATGACCGGGCAATGGTTTTGAGCCGGTAAAATCAGTGGTGTAACAATAAAAGTAAAAACGGCGGAGAATAGTTTAAGGTTCATTTTAAGATAACGACAGATTAGTTGAGTATTAATTCGATAACAGGGATGGCGGAATTGGGTTTGCGCACGGGCAGGTGGAGCATCACATCGTTTGCTCCAGAAGTTTCAGTGGTATGGCCGCCCGAGCGGGTATTGGTTGAAAACTTTACTTCCGACGCGTCTTCCAGGATCTGGGCATATTTTATAAGGTCTTTATACCCTTCTAAAAGCAGCGTTTTGAAAGGCCACTGCATTACATGGATATACAATCTCTTTGTTGTTGGATTGAAGGTAAGCATCGTGTTGGCAGGCCTTTGGTAAGTGTCCGGCGCTTCCGTGCAACCATAAATAGCGCGGCTGTTAAAGTGCATCCATTTTCCCATGGCGGCTAAGCGGTCTGAAGCGCGCTCATCAAAATTGCCGCGTGCGGTAGGGCCGACGTTCAGGAGCAGGTTGCCGCCTTTGCTTACGGTTTCTATCAGCATTACAATCAGTTGCTCAGGGCTTTTCCACGAATATTCATCGCGATAATAACCCCAGGATCCGGAAAAAGTCTGGCAGGTTTCCCACGGTACTTTTTGCCCGCCTACTTTTACCCATTCCTTCGGCATAAACTGTTCGGGCGTTTTGTAATCCCATCCCCATCCGGCTTCGACAGGGAAACCGAGCCTGTCGTTCACGATGACGTCAGGCTGTAGCTTTCGCACGAGTTTAAGCAGGTTTTCGGAATCCCATTCTTTGTATTGTTTTCCGTTATAAGAAAAATCAAAAAAGAGCTGATCGATCTTGCCGAATTTCGTAAGCAGTTCGGTCACCTGGTTTTTCATATACTCCTGGTATTTCTTCATATCGCGGGTTTCGTTGGCTTTGGCTCTTTCGGCCTTGTCAACCGGCGTAGGCGGATGGCTGCCGTCCATTTCAAAATCGGGATGGTGCCAGTCGATGAGGGAATAATAAAAGCCGATCTTTAGTCCTTCGGCGCGAAACGCGTCCACGAAATCCTTGAGCAGGTCTTTTCCGTAAGGGGTATTGGTAACTTTATAGTCGGTGTATTTGCTATCCCAAAGGCAAAATCCCTCGTGGTGTTTTGATGTTAAAACAACGTATTTCATGCCGGCTGCTTTTGCCTCTTTGGCCCATTGTTTAGGATCGTATAAGTCGGGATTGAAATTGTCAAAATACTTTTTGTAATCCTGTGGTGTGATGCGTTCCCGATTTTGTACCCACTCGTGACGCGCCGGGAGCGCGTAGAGGCCCCAGTGAATAAACATGCCAAAACGGTCGTTCGTCCACCATTGCATACGTTTTTCTTTAGCCGCTGCTGTCTCCTTAGCCCAGGCCGGTGTGGCAGGGACCTGGCCGGAGGCGATCGGTTGAAAAGCAATACATAAAAGGATGGCGAGGCAGGCGGGAAGCCCTTTGAATCGTTTTGTTAAGTGCATGTTTACAGTAATTTTAAAATTAAGTCTTAGCCTTTTCCTGGCAAGCGGTTTAGCGCAGCCGACAGTTCTGGCCAGTGCGGCGTGTTTAAAGTTAAAGCCTTTTGTTAATTGAAATGGGCATATCTCATAGTCAATCGATTGCGCAACCGGTATTTTAAAATGTTGATGCAAGGAGGATTTTTCTAATAGTAAAAAAAGTGATGCTGAAGAGTTGCAGGCAGATCGCTATTTTTATGGTTCGATCTTTAATTTTAATCGATTAACATTATGAAGTTTGCCGTTTTATGTGCCTTAGCCGCATGCACAATAATACCGCTTGGCGCACAGGCTCAGCAGCTGCCCACAATGTATTACAGCGACTCCGGCGTTATAGCCCGCCCCATAGCCAAGGACCCAAAAATCGTTTATTTTAAAGGGCAATATCTGATGTATTATTCCGTTCCCGGCCATCAAAATAAGAGTTGGAGCATCGGCATTGCGGCGAGCAGTGATTTGACCCATTGGAAAAAAATCGGCGCTATCAAGCCGGCGGCTGCGTATGAAAAAAACGGGCTTTGTGCGCCGGGTGCGCTGGTGAAAAACGACCAGGTACACCTTTTTTATCAAACCTATGGAAATGGAAAAAATGATGCGATATGCCACGCTGTGTCTGATGACGGGCTTGTGTTTTCGCGAAATCCGACCAATCCTGTATTTCATCCAACCGGCGAATGGAACTGTGGCCGCGCCATTGATGCTGAAGTTGTGCCTTTCAACGGCAGGTATTTTCTCTATTTTGCCACCCGCGACAGCAGTTACCGAGTTCAGATGCAGGGCGTAGCAGCAACCGCTTCGCTCAACACAAGTTTTAACCGGGAGGAATGGACGCAGCTCGTGGATAGCTCTATATTGAAACCTACTCTTGACTGGGAAAAAAATTGTGTGGAAGGCGCCAGTTGCATTCAAATCGGGAACGCCCTGTATATGTTTTATGCAGGAGGCTACAACAACGAGCCACAGCAGATCGGTGTTGCCAAAAGTGTCGATGGTATTCGCTGGAAACGCCTTTCAAATCTTCCTTTTCTTCCCAATGGCGCTCCGGGATCGTGGAATGAAAGCGAGTCGGGCCATCCCGATATTTTTAAAGCAAACGATGGACGCTATTATTTATTTTTCCAGGGAAATAATAACAAAGGCGCGTCCTGGTATCTTTCCAAAATAGAAGTGAAGCCCGAGGGCGGAAAATGGAAAATTATAGAATGATCAGCTCGTTGCCGTTTGTTTTTTGGATTGCCTGCTCAACACAATATATCCTGCTACACCGGCCAGGATGGACGCTGCAAAAATGCCAATCTTAGCTTGCGTGATATGCGCTTCGTTTGAAAAAGCAAGCGATGTAATAAACAGCGACATCGTAAACCCGATAGCCGCTAACAGGCCGACGCCGACAAGATTTTGCACGTTCATACCTTCCGGAAATGTTGATATTTTTAGCTTAATCAGTAAGAGGCTAAAGCATACTACACCAACTAATTTGCCGATCAAAAGTCCGGCCGCAATGCCCAGCGCAACATTGGTGCTGAACAAATTGTCGAGGTCGATATTTAATGAGACGCCCGCGTTGGCAATTGCAAAAATGGGAATGATCACAAAAGTAACAAACGGGTGCATCGAGTGTTCCAATCTTTGCAGCGGCGGCGTTGCAGCCACTGTGGCCACCTGTATTTTTTCTATCACATGAAGCTGTTCGCCCGTCAATGTGGGTTTATGTTCGGTAGGGTCTATATTTCTAAACCGGTCCAGGTAACGTTGAATTTTATCAATAAATAAGTGCTCTTTGATCTTCACATCTGCCGGAATAGTAAAAGCGACGAGCACCGAAGCGATCGTAGCATGCACGCCAGAGAGCAAAAAAGTACTCCAAACGCCGCCGATACCTAAAATGGCATAAAAGAAGATACTTCTTACGCCCAGTTTGTTGCCTGCGTACATGGTAAGTAAAACCAGGCTCCCGATAAGCAGGTGCCAGAAAGAAATTTCCGAGGTATAGAAAAAAGCAATAACCATCACCGCGCCCAGGTCATCAACAATGGCCAGCGCCGTTAAAAATATTTTGAGGGATAAAGGAATTCTTCTACCTAATAAGTGTAAAACGCCCAGCGCAAAAGCGATATCTGTTGCCATCGGAATGCCCCATCCGCTGCTCGCTTCGCCGGACGGGTTGAGCGCAACATAAATAAGCGCCGGAACCACCATACCGCCCAAAGCGGCGCCAATGGGCAAAATGGCGTTGCGCGGATTCGACAGTTCTCCTGCAATAATCTCCCTCTTTAATTCGAGGCCTACAACAAAGAAGAAAACGGCCATCAATCCGTCGTTGATCCAGTGGTGCAGGTTAAATTCAAAATAAGTGTCCCCGTTCCATTGAAAGCCGAGCGTATATTCTAAAAAGTGATGATAGATATCTGCCCATCCCGAATTGGCAAGCACCAACGCAATTAGCACACTGATGCCCAACACAATACCGCCCGATTTTTCGAGTTGAATAAAACTTTGTATCGGGTCCACCAGTTTTTCGATGGGCGTTTTTTTATGGGGATGTTGTGCAGAACTCATATCAGAGAATAAGGGTTTATGTAAGAAAATCAATTGTTACTCAACAGGAGGCGCAAAAATAACAAATTATAGGTACGGCCTAACGCTCCTTCTAAAAGCAGTATGTTTTTCGAAGAAAGAAGATTATGAAGAAGGTGGGGCTATACATTATGAAAACAAAAGTTCGCTTTCCTTCCCGCGTTTTTGCATTTAAACTTTCCTTGCGCTTCGCCATCATCTCCACACATTTTCGTAAATTCGCCTCATGGCAATCTTTAAATTCAGGGTCTATTTTGAAGAGGACGACAGCATTTACCGCGATGTGGTGATTAGGCATACTCAAACTTTTTTCGATTTACATGCCGTTATTTTGAAAGCTTACGAATTTGACAACAGGCATCAGGCAACATTTTACCGGAGCAATGATAATTGGCAGCAGGGAAGGGAAATCTCCCTGGAAAAATATGATAAATCGTATCGGGTTGAGCCGCTGATGATGAGGGAAACAACGGTCGGTTCGGAAATCAAAAACACAAACCAAAAGTTTACCTATACCTACGATTTTCACAAGCTGTGGAATTTTTTAATCGAGTTAATCAATGTTTCCAAGGAAGCCGATAGCCGGCAGGAGTATCCGGGCGTGGTGCGCAGCGAAGGCATTGCCCCCAAGCAATACGGCACAAAAGGGCTGTTAGGCGATAAATTTGCCGATATTGAAGAAAAATATGACCTGTCTCGCGGAGCCGAAGGCTTCAACGAAAAGAATGAGGAAGGCGAGGACATGGGCGTAGAAGAATCTTCAGATGATTACCAGGATGAAGAAGATTAAGCGCGATCCTATCCCTCTTTCCGTTACAATTTCTTCATTACCCTTCTGACGTAAAACCAATAAGCAATTCAGCAAAAAATTATAATAGTCGTCGCCGGACCAACCGCCGTTGGTAAAACTTCTCACGCCATTGCTTTAGCCCGGCATTTCAACACGGTTGTTTTATCCGCCGACAGCCGCCAGTGTTTTAAAGAAATGGATATCGGCGTGGCCCGGCCTTCCGTTGACGAACTGAAGGAAGCGCCTCATTTTTTTATAGCTTCTCATTCTATTCATGAAAATATTAATGCCGCCTGGTATGAAACCTATGCGCTCCATTTGCTGGAGGAGCTTTTTAAAATCCACGACATCGTAATTGTAACCGGCGGCACCGGCCTTTATATAAAAGCATTAACAGAGGGGTTGGATTTTATTCCGGAAGTGCCTGAAAAAATCCGGCAGCAGGTGATTGACGGTTATCGGCAGTCGGGCACAAACTGGCTACGGGGCCAATTGCAACTGCATGATCCCATTTTTGCGGCCAAAGGCGAAATGAAAAATCCACAACGCATGATGCGCGCCTTAGAAGTGGCGCTGGGTACGGGCCAGTCTATTTTAACTTTTAGGGCACAGCAGAAGCCGCCGCGTTTTTTTCAAACCATAAAAATAGGATTAGAACTGCCGCGCCCTTTATTGAATGAGCGGATTAATCAACGCGTGGAATGGATGATGGAAGCCGGCCTCGAAGCGGAAGCCCGCGGTTTGTGGCCTTACCGCCATTTGAACGCGCTGCAAACGGTAGGATATAAAGAACTATTTGATTTTTTTGATGGAAGGCTGACGTTGCCGGAGGCGGTTGTGCAAATCCAACAACATACCCGCCAGTATGCCAAGCGGCAGATGACCTGGTTCAAAGCGCAGTCGGAAATGCATTGGGTTTCAGCAGCCGAAACAGAGGTAGTCGTAGATTTTGTTGAAACCATCCGGCAAAACAAAGCCCTGAATAATAATCCTTAAATATAGCGGCTAAACTGGACAGAGTAATATCTTTGCCGGATGATTCAGGAAGAAGAACAAAAGCAGCCCGACTCTATTTTTGGAACGGAGCCTTTGAATGAAATAGATAAAGCCCTGCTTGAAATTGCCCGCTGGACCCGGTTGATCTCTGTTATTGGTTTTGGAATTGGCGCGAGTATCGTGCTCGTGATGCTGTTTAGCGGCGCGCAAATCCTCAGCGGTATTGCGGAAACATTGTTGCCCGGCGGAAGTAATTATTTCTATCCGGTCTTAGTGGCAGCCTTTTTCATTTTGTTTTTTATGGCTGCAATGGTTTTGTTTTATTTGCATAAGGCCTCTCGCGCGCTGGTTTTGGGCGTATTGCAAAAAGATGCAACGCAACTTGCCGAAGCGTTCTTATATCTGCGGAATTTTTTCATTGTTGTGATCATATTTGCCGCGTTCCAACTGGCCGGAAATCTTTTCAACTTATTATAATGTCGGAAGTACAACAGTCTCAGCCCGACACGGGGCTATATAAATATATATATAACGCGGCGCGTATTGCCGGCATAGCCGCTATTGTGTCGCTTGCCGGAACCCTTGCGGGCGTATTGGGCGTTTTTACAAAACCCACTACTGTGGCGCCGACTGCTGTGCCGGAAGGTTTCAACGAGCAGCAGGTGCAGCAGCTTGCACAGGGAAGTGTATATATTTCGGTGGCGCTCTCCGTGCTCTTAAGCGTTCTTGTTTTTTACTTTTTGTATCGCTTTTCGTCGCTGGCGCAAGCAGCCGTGAAAGAAGGTCAGCAGGAAAAACTACAGCTTGCCCTGCGCCATCTGTCGCGCTATTTCAAAGTGTGGGGTATTGTTATGCTCCTGATCGTAGGTTTATTTGTACTTTCTCTTTTGGGCGGTATGCTGGGCTCCCTCTTCGCGGGGTAGTCTCCGATTTTTAAAAGCAGTGGCTTGATTATCTTGACGAGAGATAATTGTAATCTTTCAGTAGCCGCTCCAAAAATGCACCTGGAGGCAGGTCGGTTTCTAACTGCAAATAGGCTTTCACTTTTTCAGCGGCGCTCATCAATTCTTTACTGTAGGGCGATTTTTTGTTGCGGTCCAATATCTTTTTGATAAAATTCAAATCTTTATCGCTGATGCGCATTGCCTGCGGAAATAGCGGCGCATAGTCTTGTTCCACTTCCGTAAAAATAGTACTGCTCAGGCTTTCTTTGATTGAGGTTTTAATAACGATCGTTTGCGCCAGGATGTCGCCTATGCGCTGCGCTTTTTCCGATCGCGCTACCAGCATTATATCCGTCATTAAAAAGCCCATCGCAAAAACAAAAATAAAGATGAGCTCTGCATTACCCAATCCGGCGATCAGGTAAAAAGCAAGTATCAGTAACGGAATGATCCAAAGATCGGAAATCCGAAGCAGCCATCTAATTAGCAGCTGACTAATCGTTGGCCGGCCGCCATTGAAGCTTACTACGCGCAGCCCGGTTATTTTTTTTCCGATGCTTTGCCCGTTGGCAATGGCTTCCCAAACAATATGATATAATAATACCGGTAAAGAAAAAATAAGCCAAAGCGCCCATTTGTTAAAGTCAGACACGGACGCGAACAAAGTGCGCATCATATACCCGATCAATATTAAATAAACATACTGCACCAGCAAATCGATAACCAGCGAAGACATGCGCCGCCCCAGCCCGGGTGTATCAAACTCGAGGCTGATGTTAAAACTTGTGGGAACACTTACAACCGGCATCTGGAAATGTTTGCTGTAAAATAATAAGTTTCATTTATATGTCAAAAGGTAACTGGAAATGCCTGATGATAGCGATTGTTATTGATTCCCCAATCCAAATTTTTTTTCACGGCTAATAGGGGGAATTATAACGTAGGTTGTATTAAAGGTAGTGATGTTATTTTTGTAGCTTAAGATGGCTTTGGACAGCGTTCAATACAAGACTGTTTTTGATCTTCATTATGAAGCATTATACGGCTATGCCTGCTCTATACTGAAGGCGGAAACCTACGTGGATGATATTATTCAAAACATTTTTGTAAAGCTTTGGCAGGGCCGCGAAAAGATCAGGCCGGAAACCGTAAAGTCGTATCTCTATACTTCTGTGAGAAACGAGTGCCTTAATCAGCTCAAGCATAAAGTGGTGCAAACAAACCATGCTCAATCGACGCTGATGGCTGCCGGCCGTTTCGATCATCACCATCAGGCAGAAGAAAAAGAATTACATGAGAAAATACAATACTTGGTGAACCAGCTTCCCGAAAAATGCGCTGCCGTATTTTTTCTGTGCAGGCAATCGGGCTTCAGCTACAAAGAAGTAGCTGAAGCGATGGGTATTTCCGTTAAGACGGTAGAAAATCAAATGTCTAAAGCATTGAAGTTTTTACGAAATGGGTTATCGGAATACCTGGTGAGTGTGTTGCCATTATTCATTATTCAACTCATCAATTTATAATTTTATGGAACATAAATTGATAGCTTTTTATGAACAGACGTTGAGCGCTTCGGAGCAACAGGAAGTGGAGCTTTGGCTGGAAGCTGACGCGAACAACAAAAAAATATACGACGATACGATTACGATCTGGAAACAGGCAAAAATAAATCCCGAATACAAAGGGATGAATAAGCAAAAAGCCTGGCACCAGCTTCAACAGCAACTTGGGGCAGCAACTGGCTCTAAAAAAGTCTATCGGCTTCGCCCGGCTTTGTGGAAAATGGGCGCGATAGCGGCGTCTGTAATGGCCGTCATCATATTGGCGATTTTTATCGATAAGCCCAGGCCAGCGCTATATACGGCCGAGGCAGCGACAGAAAATATTAAACTCCAAGACAATAGCCAGGTAACTTTGTTTGCCAACGCAACGCTGGCGGTCGCTTCGGATTTCAATAAGAAACATAGGACGGTGACTTTAAGCGGTGACGCCTTTTTTGATATCGCTAAAAATCCACAAAAGCCTTTCGTTATTCATAGTGGCGATGTGGATGTGGCCGTGCTGGGCACTTCATTTACGATTCAGCAGAACGCCCGGTTTCAAACTGTATTCGTGCATAGTGGAAAAGTAAAAGCTACGTTCCAAAACCAGTCGGTAACAGCTACGGCGCAACAAAAGATTGTAAAAGATAATAGTGCCCGGCAGCTCAAGGTAGTAGCGCTGCAAACGAATATTGAAGCGGTATTAAAAAGCCGGTTGCTTCGCGTTAAAGATGATCGTATTGATAGCGTGGTGCAGATGGTGGAGGACTTGTATAACGTCGAAGTTGAAACCGCACCGGAATTAAAAAGTAAAAAAATTACAAGCACGTATGTTATCGGTGTGGAAACACCCGACCAGATTATCGATGGTATTGCCGTCACCATTGGTGCCTCCTGGAGCAAAAAGAACAACCGATACCTCATTACTAAATAAGCCCTTTTTGAAAAATTATTTTATCCTGATTGTGTGGTTGGTGAGCGGTCCATCCCTGCTGGCCCAAAACAAAATGCTGCAGCAAAAAATATCGGTTGATTTTAGAAATATCACGATGTATGATGCGCTACTACAGATTGAAAAGAAAGCTGGATTTTATTTTTCTTATGACAATCAATTTATAAAAAATCAGAAAAAAATTTCCTTCACGGTGGATAACAAGCCGCTAAAGGACGTGCTGGATATGATTTTCGACCGGGATTATTATTACATCATCAATAATAATAAAATCGTTATCAGGCGAAAGGAGCAGGAATATATCACGGTGCAAGGCCGCTTTTTTGATCACACAGATCAGCAGCCTGTGGCTTATGTATCGTTGTATGAACCTGTCTTGAAACTTGGCACCATGTCGGACGAGCAGGGCCGTTTTTCCCTTAAAATACCTGTCGGCGATGAAGTAAAACTTTTAGTTAATCGCGTTTCTTATTATGATACAAGTTTTACGGTTGCGGCTAAAACGAATTTAAGCATCAACCTTGGCTTGACGCCCAATATCACCACTGAGGAAGGCATAACCATCAGGTCGGTGGAAAGGCATTGGCTGGCGCGCAGCGTTATCAGTACCAAGCAGAAGTTCAGCAGCCTCAATCTGAAAAATTATTTTTACCAGCGTAAATTCCAGTTGGGTTTTTGGCCGGGCATCGGCACCAAAAGCGCATTGAAAGGCCAACAGGAAAATAAAATTTCTTTTAATGTATTCGGCGGTTATGCAGCGCAGGTTGATGCGCTTGAAATCGGCGGCCTGTTTAATATCGTGCAAAAGCATGTCCGCTCTTTTCAGGTGGGCGGCCTGTTCAATATTGTGGGAGGGAAACTGGACGGTGTACAACTGGCCGGCCTTTATAATGACGTAGGCGGCAACCTTAGCGGTTTGCAGGTTGGCGGGCTGGTCAACATCAATAAAAGCAGCACGAAAGCGCTGCAAATTGCCGGCATCTACAACCGCGACCAGGAATTTACCGGTTTGCAAATCGCGGGAGTTTTAAACAAGTCCGTGCAAGTAGCCAAAGGCGCACAAATAGCAGGCGTTGTCAACAGTGCTAAAAAAATAAACGGATTTCAATTGGGCTTTATAAATCTCGCAGATACCATGAATGGTATTGCCATCGGGCCCATCAATTATAGCCGCAATGGAAAACATGCTTTGTCTGTTTCGACCCAGGAAAACGGCCAGTGGAACCTGAGTTATAAATCTGGCAGTTATCGGCTTTACAATATTTTGCAGGCGGGAACGCTTCCTACCGACAAGGGGCGCCACTATTTTTTTGGATACGGCCTGGGCAGCGAATGGGCGTTAAAAGGGAAACTCAGGATGGCGGCCGAGCTGTCCAATCTGCATTTTACTTCCGCGAAGCAGTTCGACACGGATTATAGCATAGTGGCACTGCAGCCTCTTTTGATCTACCAGCTTCATAAGAAAATGCAATTGTTTGCCGGCCCCCGTTTGCAGTATCAACTACCTGTCCATAAACACGACAACGATTATTACAAAAGTTTCAATAAGCACATGATACCTTTGAGAAAAGGTTCGAAAGACGGATTGTGCCTGGGTTTTAGCGCGGGCATTACTATTTTTTGACAAAGCATAGGGGTTATATGCGCTTAATGTGTATCAGGTATATACATTAAGATTATGCAAATCAAAAACAACATTTTATGCATCGCTTTTTGCGTGATTGGTTTAAAAGGCATTGCACAAGAACCCGTCGCTAACACTGTTCATCTTGGGTTGTTTACACCAGTCAGCACACAAGGCAAGTATGCAAAACAGATCAGCCCTTCCTTTTCCCTGCAAATCTTGCAGGGTGTAAATTTCAATAACAAAGGCGTTGCGATCGGCGGTTTATATCATAAGCTGTACGGTAATAATAAAGGCGTGATGATAAGCGGCCTGCTCAATAAAGTGAGCGGATCTGATAAAGGCGTTTCAATTGCAGGTTTATACAACGCAGCAGCCAATGGCAGGGGCCTTCAAATTGCGGGCTTGCATAATCAAAAGTCGGGCAATGGCTTTGTTCAGATCGCGGGATTGAGCAATTCAAGCCACTTCGAAATACTACAGATTGCAGGACTCGTAAATATTAATAAAACCGTTCATACACAAATCGCGGGGCTTGTCAATGTGGCAACATCTGTGAAAGGCGTGCAAATTGCTGGCTTAGTCAATATTGCGGATAGCTCCGATCATCCTATTGGTCTCATCAATATTATCAAAACCGGCGAGCAGCAAATTGGTGTGCAGGTTTATGACGATGCCTCCGCAAATATCGTTTTAAGAACGGGAGGCCGCAAGACCTATGGCATTATTAGTATTGGCGTGGGAAACGAATTGAAGAAGACGGTGTTTCAAATGGAAGCGGGCATGGGCTATCATATTGGCCTAAGCGAGCCGTTTCGCATAAATGCCGAAGCTGTCGCTATCTCCAAAACGGATTTCACTTTTTTCAAACATACACAGTCGCTGCGCGCGCTACTCGCTTATAAAATAAACCCCGCCATTGAAGTCGTAGCCGGCCCGGCTTTGAATACCTATAAATATGCGGACTCAAAAATTTTCGGGGATAACTATCTCTGGAGAAAGAATGATAGTGAATCGTCTTTCGCTATTACCATCGGCGCATTAGCAGGCGTAAATATTAATCTTTAAAAAATAGCGGCCAAGCCGCAAATCTAAAAACATGAACAAATGAAACAGTTATCACTTTTCGCTTATGTAGCCGCGTTGTTGACTTTCGCTTCAGGCTGTAAAAAGATATTTCCCGAAGGCCCGGCAGTTAAAGAGGCCCGTGTTGTGCCTGGCTTTACCGCGATAGAAGCCGCTTTTAGCGGCGATGTACAATTTGTGCAAGGCGCCGCACGATCGGTTGAAGTGGAGGCAGCTCAAAATATACAGGGCTATATCCTGGCAGAAGTAAAAGGCCATACGCTTGTTGTAAAAACCCGGCCGAATATATCGATCAAAAAAGGTAGCGTAAAAGTCTATATATCCAATCCTGATCTTGACGGCGCTGCAATTTCAGGCTCCGGAAATTTTACTGCGCAGACGGTTATCACGTCCACCTATCTCAATTTAAGGATTAGCGGCAGCGGCAATATAAAGCTTCAAAAAATAACAGCCGCCTCCGTGGACGCCGATATTACTGGATCAGGAAATATTGCAATTGAGGCGGGCAATATCCAGGAACAAGCCATCACCATTAGTGGTAATGGAAATTATGAATCGCCTCAAATGCGCAGCGAAAAGGCCAATGTTAGGCTTACAGGTTCGGGTGCGGCGAAGGTTTGGGCCGAAGACAGGCTGGATGTGTCCATTTCCGGCAGCGGGGATGTGTGGTATAGCGGTTCGCCGGATATTCATACATCGATCTCGGGGTCTGGCCGGGTAAGAAAACTTTAATATAAAAGAAGGAGTTGACTATGTTGATTGCAAGCATTATACTGTTTTTTATTAAAAGATATAAAAGAGGAAAGGCCAAGGCCGGATTATCTGCTGGTGCAACATCATAATTGTTTAGAAAAAAGCTTACTGATGAACCTAAAAGAAAAATATGCCGTCATTACCGGCGCCAGTCTTGGGCTGGGCAGCGCTTTTGCAAAAGTGTTGGCCGCACAACGCATAAACCTCGTGTTGATCAGCTTACCGGGCCAGGGCCTTTCCCGGCTGGCCGCTGATCTGTCTGAAGCCTACGATATAAAAGTTTCCTATTATGAAACAGATCTGGCTTTCAAGCAAAATGTCATTTCACTTTGTAAGTGGATCAATCAGCATTTTAATATTTATATGCTTATAAATAACGCGGGGCTGGGCGGCACGAAAAAATTCACGGAAGCGACGGTGCAATATATCGACAGTATCATGCAGGTTAACGTGGTAGCTACTTCTTTGCTTACCCACCAGTTGCTGCCCAACCTGCTTCGCCAGCAACAGGCCTATATCCTGAATGTGTCAAGCATGGCCGCCTTTTCCCCGATTGGATATAAAACCGTGTATCCTGCGTCGAAAACGTTTATTCATTCCTTCTCGCGTGGGCTTAGCGAAGAGTTAAAAGATACCAACGTAGTCGTGAGCGTGGTGAACCCGGGCGCTATGGCGACCAACGAAGATGTATGCCGGCGTATTAAGAAGCTGGGTATGATTGGCCGGCTCACTTTATTGCAACCCGATAAAGTAGCGGCTCGCTGCATCCGAAAATTAGTTAAAAGAGACAGGGTCATTATGGTGAACCCATGGAGTTGGCTGGCCATCGTCTTGCTACCCATTTGGATCAAACTACCTTTGCTGACATATAATATCAAAAAGGAAATCGGATGACAGTATTGGTGACCGGAATAAGCGGTTTGCTGGGAACGAATCTCGCACTGCTGCTTTTACAAAGAGGTTATACGGTGAAAGGGCTGGTTCGGTCTAAAAGCAGCTACAAACCCAAGCCCGATCATCGGCTACAGCTAATAGAAGCAACGCTGACTTCTGATCTATCTGTTCATTTGATGGATGTTGATGTGGTTGTGCACGCGGCCGCTGCAACGCGCCAGGACTTGCTTTCTTACCGGGATTATTATCAAATCAATTATAACGCCACTGAAAATGTTTTGTCTGCGGCAGTAAAGGCCGGGGTGAAAAAATTTATCTACGTAAGTACGGCCAATACAATTGGATACGGACTTGGCGCGCCTCATGAGATACCGGAACACAAAGCCATGCGGTGGCCGTTTACAAAATCTTTTTATGCCAGAAGCAAGGCCGCTGCGGAAACCTTAGTACTATCAAAACAAAAAGAGCTTACTGTGCATATCGTCAACCCGACGTTTATGATCGGCCCCAACGATAGCAAACCCAGCAGCGGTAAAATTATCATGATGGCGATGAAAAAAAGGCTGTTGTTTTATCCGCCGGGCGGAAAGAATTTTGTAGCCGTGAAAGACGTTGCGGCCGGCATTGAACAATGTATGCGACAAGGTATCAACGGGCAACGATATTTGTTGGCTGGCCACAATATAAGTTTTAAAACCTTCTTCCAATTGGTAAAAACGTGCACCGGCCGAAAGCAGCTATTGCTGCCCATACCAACCTGGCTGCTGTTGACGGCAGGTCGTTTGGGCGACCTGTTAAGATGTCTTAAAATCAAAACCAGTCTTTGCTCTAACAATATGCACATCCTCCGTGTTAAAAATTATTATCATAACCACAGTTCTGTTGCCGCGTTGGGTATGGTTTATCAAAGTATTGAAAAAGCCATTGCTGAAAGTGTTGCCTATTTTTCAAGCAGGCGCAACTAAATATTTTTTTTGGTAAGACCAAGGGGGAAGGTATGGCCGCCCCATCCCCAATGATCTTTGTGAAACGATGCTCAAAGAAGAGAAGCTACCTATAAAAAACTTTGCCTGCTCTATAAATTTTGTATTTTAGTTTCTAAACACAGTTAATTGAGAGAGGCACTATTCATAAGAAAAAATAAAGACCGTTGGCTGGCCCTCGAAGAGCAGCCGCCTACTTCGCCCGACGAAATGGCCAGTGCATTTACCCAAACCGTGGATGACTTAGCTTACGCTAAAACCTTTTACAAAGACAGCAAAACCGCCCAATATTTAAACACACAAGCGGCGCGGATGTATTTGTCGATCTATCGCAACAGAAAGGAAGAGACCAGCCGTTTAAAAACTTTCTGGCGATATGAGTTGCCGTTAACCATTCGGAAGCATCATAAAACGGTGTTGTTTTCTTTAGGCTTATTTACGCTTTTTTTTCTGTTGGGTTTTTTAGTATCCGCGCAGGATGCGGAGGTAGCCAGAAGTTTTTTTGGAAGCGGCTATGTCGACCAGACCATTGAAAATATCGAACGCGGCAATCCATTTGGCATTTACGAAAGCGGCGATCCCATACTAAGCTGGCTCGGCATTATGATCAATAATATTAAAGTGGCTTTTATATTTTTTATGTCGGGCATTTTCTGTGGAATCCCTACTATGTACAAGCTTGCTGAAACCGGCGCGATGGTCGGCGTTTTTGATGAGTTGTTCGCCTCCCATGGTTACGGGCTTCAATTTTGGCTAGTGGTTTTTGTGCACGGAACACTTGAAATAACAGCCATTATCATTGCCGGGGCATCTGGTTTTGTTTTAGGCAAAAGCTATTTATTTCCCGGAACTAAAAGCCGGCTCGCAGCCTTCAGGGAAGGCGCTAAAGACGGACTTAAAATGCTGATCGGTGTGGTGCCGGTTTTTATTTTGGCCGCTTTTTTTGAGGGGTTGATTACACGTCTTTACAATGATGCCGCCTGGTTTACCAGTTTGATCACGCTGGCGTCAGCCGCTTTTGTTGTCTGGTATTTTATGATCTATCCGATGCGTCTGGCAAGGCAATTTGAAACGAGGCCGTTATTGGTTAATCCGGAATATGAACAGGCATAAAACGTATTTCCTGAACACTGTTGCATTTTTAATAATGCATATTTCTATGGCGGTGCAGCTTGCCGCGCAGCCCGTGTTGGTGGATTCAATTCCAGATATCGACAATTTTGAAGAACAGCAAAACCCGCGTGAACGAAGCCGGCGCGATAGGGCCAATGCGTTTGATCGGAGAGATAGCGTGCCTGTTGTAGTATTGGGCGGAAGGGTATTGGATAGCAATTTTTTAAGCCGGCTTAAACAGGATCCGGATTTTGAATATGTGAACAAAGGCTTCACCCCACCGGCCGAACGAAGTTTCAGTATTCATAAAAACTGGATCTATGTGGTTATATTTTTATTTGTCGTCCTGCTGGCATGGTATCTCAGGGAAAGCAATGTTATACTCTTTAGAAAAAAACCATCAGCAGCAAGAAGGCCCGATGCCAACAAACCGGGGGATGGTGATATTTTTTCTATTTCTTTTCCTGAAAGAATCGGTGAAGCAGTCGCTCAGGGCAATTTCAGGCTCGCTGTGCGGCTTCATTATTTGCAGCTGCTGAAACTACTATCCGAAAAGAAAGTAATCCATTATCAACCCGACAAGACAAATTATGATTACCTGATGCAGGTAAGCGCAACGCCTTTTTACACCGATTTTTTTAACGCTACGCGCCATTTTGAATATAGCTGGTATGGCGCTTTTTCGGTTGATGAGCAGCAATACCGGCAAATGAAACAATCTTTTGATCATTTTTATAAAACGCTGCATCAATAATTGAAAAAGCTTCCTTTGTACATATTAGGCTTTGGATTGCTGGTATTTGTATTATACCTGGTGGTGCGCGCCATGCCGCGGCGGCAACGGATCAGCACGCGTATATCTCTTAATAAAAAAGATAAAAATCCATACGGCGCTTATGTGTTCTACGAAAGCCTCAGAAGATTTTTTCCAAGAGCGCAGCATAAAATCAATTATAGCCCGCCAGGCAATAATAAAATGTTTGGCGACAATAAACCTGATCAGCTTTATGTAATTCTGCAGCCGGAGTTTCGGCCCTCTTCATATGATGTTGACGACCTGATCACTTATATCGATCGTGGCAACAATGTTTTTATCAGCACTTTTTCAGGAAATGAAGAGTGGTACCGGTTTATAAAAGCGTTTTCCAAAACACACCATTTTAGTTATTACCCTTATGGCGCTTTTGAGGGCGATACGATGCAGGCGCAGCTTGCGGCGCGCTATTTTACGGGGGCGCCGGCTTACGCTTATCCGGGGATATCGATAGAAGGCTATTTTACGCAAACCGATGATTCGATTACCGATATTTTAGGCTTTGGCAATGATGGCCAACCCAATTTTATACATCTGAAAAAAGGGGCGGGCAACCTGTATCTTCATTTGTCGCCCATTGCTTTTACCAACTATTTTCTTTTGTATAAAAACAATATTGCTTACTTTGAAAAAATCTTTTCCCGCTTGCCGTTCGAAACGTCTTTGCTGATCTGGGATGAATATTTTAAGAAAGACGAACCGCGAAAAAACAATAAAGGCTGGCTGGCTGCGATCCTGGAAAACAATTTTTTCAGAGCGGGAATTTTAACTGTTTTGGCCTTGATGTTATTATTCACGATTACAGAAATGCGCCGGAGGCAAAGAGTGATACCGCACCTGCAAAAGCCATCCAACGATTCGCTCGATTTTGTAAAAACAATGGGATTGCTTTATTATGAACGTGGCGATCACACTAATTTGGCGTATAAGATCAGCACCTATTTTTTAGAGCATGTTCGCAGCCGGTACCGTATTTTTTCAAAAGACCTGAACGCTTCTTTTGAGCAGGAACTGCATTTTAAATCAGGCGTGAATCAATTTTTAGTGAAGCAAATTGTTTCCCAAATCAGGAGAATCAGCAATGGCGATGCTTTTAGCGATACTGAACTTATAGCGCTACAACACAATATCGACGAATTTTATAACAATGAATAAAAGCATAAAATATGCAAGATCCAATTTTCGAAAATAGAATGGACCTTAGTTTGTTGAACGGGGCGGTTGCTAAAATAACCGCGGAGATCAGAAAAGTTATCGTAGGCCAGGACGAAATGGTGCGGCTGATGATTGTTGCCCTCCTTGCCGATGGGCATGTATTGATAGAAGGGGTTCCCGGCGTGGCCAAAACGCTGACGGCAAAATTAATCGCTAAAGCAGTCGACGCATCTTTTGCGCGGTTGCAGTTTACGCCCGATCTTATGCCGTCTGATGTGATAGGAACGCCCGTTTTCAATCCTGCCGACGCGAAGTTTGAATTTAAAAAAGGCCCCGTGTTTGGTAATATCGTTCTGGTAGATGAGATCAATCGGGCGCCTGCTAAAACGCAGGCAGCGCTGCTCGAAGTAATGGAAGAACGCCAGATTTCAATCGATGGCATTACTTACCCGATGGAAGCGCCCTTCATGGTGATGGCCACTCAAAACCCGGTGGAGCAGGAAGGCACTTATCGCCTACCCGAAGCGCAACTCGATCGTTTTCTTTTTAAAATCGAAGTCCCTTATCCCAGCGAAAAGGAAGAATTGCAAATTCTTACGTTGTTTCATCAAATGGGTAACCGCGCCATCCTTCAAAATGTGCAGGCGGCGCTGACTGCTGCGCAGATCAATCAACTGAGGCAGCAGGTAAAAGAAATATTGGTTGAAGAAAAACTGCTGGGCTTTATCGCAAAGCTGGTACACCAGACCAGGAACGATAAGTCGATCTATCTTGGCGCATCGCCGCGCGCTTCTTTGGCCATCATGAATGCATCTAAAGCGATGGCGGCCATTCAGGGCCGTGATTTTGTAACGCCCGATGATATTTTATCTGTAGCGGCGCCCGTGCTCCGGCACCGTATTATGCTTTCCCCCGAAAAGGAAATGGAAGGCATTAGTGAAAATGATATTATTAAACAAATCATCAACAGCCTTGAAATACCCCGTTGATGATTGAGCCCGCAAAGTTTATGCTTTGACAACCGGTTGACCAACATTCAGTATTCATTCACTACCTTGAAATCGTTTTACTTAAATAAAATCGTTTATTACATCGGTGGCGCGGCGGCTGTTCTTTTCATGGCCGGCTATTTTATGCCCGTGCTTTATGCGCTGGCAACGGCTGTTTTAATTTGTTTATTCATCGCTGTTGGCATCGACCTGGGGTTGCTCTATGCCCGCAAGGCCGGCATCGTGGCGACGCGCCAGCTCGCGGAAAGATTGAGCCTCGGGGATCATAATCCTGTTTCACTTTTTATTTCAAACAGGTACCACTTTGCCGCTTCGGTGTTGGTGATCGATGAGTTGCCCGTGCAACTTCAAATCACAGACTGGGAGCGCCGCATGCGCGTACCCGCAGGTGTTTCAGAAACAATCGACTATACCGTTCAGCCGCTGACGCGCGGTGTTTATCATTTTGAAAACATCAATGTGATCGTGACCGGCCCGTTGAAGCTCGCAAAGCGCCATTACGCCATCGCTGCCCGGCATAGCGCTAAAGTTTATCCGTCTTTTGTGCAAATGCGCCGCTATCAAATGCTGGCCGCGACCAACAGGTTGCAGGAGGCTGGTATCAAACGTATCCGCCGGTTGGGCCACAGCAGTGAGTTTGAGCAGATCAAAGAATATGTGCAGGGCGATGATTATCGCACCATCAATTGGAAGGCGACTGGCCGTAAAGGCAATTTGATGATCAATAGTTATACAGATGAAAAAAGCCAGCAGATTTACTGCGTGATTAATAAAGGGCGTGTGATGAAAATGCCTTTCGATGGTATGACGCTTTTGGATCATGCCATCAACGCCTCGCTGGTGCTCGCCAATATTGCGATGATTAAGCAGGACAAAGCCGGACTGATCACCTTTGCGCAAAAGACAGACACCTTTTTGACGGCTGATAAAAAGCGTGGACAAATGAACCTGATCCTGGAGGCGTTGTATCAACAGCAAACCGATTACCTGGAAGCGGATTATGAAAGGCTGTATGCCCTTATCCGCGGCCGTGTCACCAGCCGAGGCCTTGTTGTGTTGTTTACGAATTTCGAATCTTTGGAATCGCTTAAGCGCGAAATGCCGGCCTTTAAGAAAATTGCACATTATCACCTGCTACTCATTGTATTTTTTGAGAACACTGCGCTTAGGGCGCTCACCAACACGGCCGCCGACGACCTGGAACAGGTGTATGTAAAGGCCATTGCCGAAAAATTTGTTTTTGAAAAAAAGCAAATGGTGAAAGAACTTCATCAAAACGGCATACTCAGCGTTTTAACCACGCCGGAGCAATTAACCGTGAACACGATCAACAAATACCTTGAGCTAAAAAACCGGAACTATATTTAGCTCGCGGTTGCAGGAATTTCGCATCTCGATCGAACAAATTCCTCTGCCGTAAATGATTGTGAAAACACATCCTTTTCACTAACTTGCCTTATGGCTATTAGTAAAGAAAGATTGGAAGCGCAGTTTAGCGAAGTATTCAAAAACCTGAACCCCGAACAGCAAATTGCCGTTAATACACTCGAAGGCCCGGTGATGGTAATTGCAGGGCCGGGAACCGGAAAGACACAAATACTGGCAGCGCGGATTGGCAAAATTTTATTGGAAACCGACGCTTTACCCGAAAATGTTCTTTGTCTGACCTATACCGACGCGGGCGTAGTGGCGATGCGCAAAAGGCTGCAGCAATTTATCGGCGCCGACGCTTATAAAGTTAACCTATACACGTTTCACGCTTTTTGCAACGATGTCATCCAGGACAATCTTTCTCTTTTTGAAAAGACATCGCTCGATCCTGTTTCCGATCTCGAACAGGTGGAATATTTTAAGCAACTGATTGATGGTTTTTCCAAAGAGCATCCATTAAAAAGATACCGCGGTGACGTGTATTATGAAGCAGGTCCTTTAAGCCAACTCTTTTCGACCATGAAGCGGGAAGGTTGGTCGCCGGCTTACCTGCATGAACGCATTGATGATTATGCGAAGTTGCTCGCCGACGATGAAAGTTTCATTTATAAAACAAACCGTGCCGGAAAATGGAAAAAGGGCGACAGGAAGCCGGCCTATGATGAGGAACTGCGCCGGCTGGAAAAGCTCCGGGCGGCGGTAGATGAATTTGAAAATTACCAAGACATTATGAGGCGTAATAAGCGGTATGATTTTGATGATATGATCAATTGGGTGATTGCTGCTTTTGAAGAAAATCCTAACCTGCTATCCGATTACCAGGAGCGCTTTCAATATATTTTAGTGGATGAGTTTCAGGATACCAGCGGCACGCAAAATAAAATCGTTCAGTTGCTCATCAGCTATTGGGAGCAGCCGAATATTTTCGTTGTGGGCGATGATGACCAGAGTATTTACCGTTTTCAGGGCGCCAATATTCAAAACATGCTCGACTTCGCCAATCAGTATGTGAAAGACCTGCGTACGATCGTGCTAACGAGTAATTACCGGAGCGTGCAGCCGATTCTGGATGTATCCAAAACTTTGATCAACCGAAACGAGGAGCGCCTGGTGAAACAAATCCCCGGCTTGAGCAAGGAGTTAGTTGCAGCGAACCTCGCGATCAGTCATTTGCAACACCAACCCACTATAACAGAGTATAATTCGGTTGCCGAAGAGATGGCCGGACTGGTTTTTGAAATTGAAGACCTGGTAACAGCAGGCGTCGCGCCAGGCAACATTGCCGTTATTTATAAAGAAAATAAATATGGTGAAACGCTGGCCGGATACCTGCGCCAGAAGAACATTCCTTTTTATAGCAAACGCAACGTGAACCTGCTCCATGCGCCGTTCATAAAAAAGATTATTAAAATCCTTTATTATCTGGAAGCGGAGCAGGACACACCTTACCGAGGCGACGAACTGTTGTTTGAAATTTTACATTTTGATTTTTATAATAATCCGCCGATTGAAATTGCCAAACTGAATGTGGAAGCCAATCAGCGAAGGTTTAAAAATGATCCGACTTCTTTGCGGGAACTACTGTATGAAAAGGCCAACAGGCCGCCCAGGGATTTATTCGACGAAGGGCTGAACCAAAGCCTGAAAAATTGTTCTCATTTGCTGGAGCAGTTGATCGGCGATGTAAATAATGTGACCATTCAGCAATTGATAGATCATATCATTCAAACGGCAGGCGTGCTGACTTATATCATGAACAATGATCAGAAGATTGAGTTGATGCAATCCCTCACGGCGTTCTATGATTTTATAAAAGAAGAAAACCGGCGCAACCCCTCTCTTGATCTTACGGCGCTTGTGCAGCTTTTTGGATTGATGGAAAAAGAAGATATACCGCTGCCGCTGATGCGAACTACAGGAAATGATAAAGGCGTAAACCTGCTGACCGCGCATGGAAGCAAGGGGCTGGAATTCGAACATGTTTTTTTTGCCGGCGCCAACGCTTCTTTCTGGGAAAAGAAAAGAAAGCGCAGCATGGGTTATAAATTGCCTTCCACCATTTTTTCATCTCAATCAAAAACAAGCGATGAAGAGGAGCTGAGGCGTGTGTTTTATGTAGCGCTGACCCGCGCTGAGCAATTTTTGCATATTTCTTACGCCAAGTTAAATGCGGAGGGCAAAGAACTGGAACCTTCGATGTTTATTGCAGAAATACAGGAGCAACACCAGTTTGAGGTACAAAAAAAGCAATTGGATCCCGAAAAAATGTTCGCCTTTCAACATCTGATGTTTAGCGGCTACCAGCCCGTCATCCGTAACCTCGAAGATGATTTTATTGAGGGACTGCTGTCGAAGTTTGTCATGAACGTAACAGCGCTCAATAGTTACCTGAGTTGCCCGCTGAAATTTTATTATCAAAACTTGCTGCGCATTCCCTCCGGTAAAAACGAAGCGACTGAATTTGGTAGCGCTATTCACTTTGCTTTAGAACGCTTGTTTAGAAAGCTGAAAGACAATGAACAGTTTGCGCCGGTTGAAACAATGCTGGATGATTTCAGCTGGTATATGATGCGCCACCGCCAGAGCTTTACCAAAGAAGCTTTCGAACGGAGAATGGAGCAGGGGTCGATCATTATTCCCGCGTATTATAAAAAATATGTCGATAGCTGGAATAAAGTGGTCGCCGTGGAGACCAATATCAAAGCGGTCATCGTTAATGATATTCCATTAAAAGGTAAATTAGATAAGCTGGAGTTTTCAGGAAAAGAGGTCAACGTGGTAGATTATAAAACTGGTAACGTGGACAGGGCGCTATCCAAGTTAAGGGCGCCCTACGATAAAGCGCCCGATGGCGGCGATTATTGGCGACAGGCCGTGTTCTACAAAATCCTGCTGGATAACTACGAACTTAAAGATTGGAAAGTGGTAAGCACTGAGTTCGATTTTATCGAGCCCGACGGTAATAATAATTTCCAAAAAATAAAAGTGGTGATCACTCCGGAAGATGTATCATTTGTAAGGGAGCAGATAAAAACGGTATGGGATAAAATCCAGGCGAAAGATTTTTATAAAGGCTGCGGCAGGGAAGATTGCCATTGGTGCAATTTTGTAAAAGATAATTATCTCTACAGCCAACTCGAAGCGCCCGAAGAAGAGGAGGAGCTTTTTTAGAAATCAAAGATGGATGCTTTAAAAACCATACCTATCTACAAGATAGACCAGGGCCGCCATGTTTACCGCGCCCAGTTCCAGCTCGCGCTTATTAACGTTCTCAAAAATGTCGCTAGCCGCATGATGCAGATCAAAATAGCGTTGGGAGTCGGGCAGAAAGCCGCATAGGGGCGTACCTAACTGATCTTTCAGCGGAGCGATATCCGTGCCGCCGCCGCCTTTTATAAATTCGTTGCAGCCGTAAGGGCCGATCAATGGCAGCCAGCCTTTTGCTTTTTCAAACTGATCGTCAGAGCAGTTAAAGCTAAAAGCCCTTGGCGTAAAACCACCGGCATCGCTTTCAATAGCCAGTATATGTTTTTCGCGGTTTGACTGTGCCGCTGTTGCATATTGTTTGCCGCCCCGTGCGCCATTTTCTTCATTGGCAAACAATACAAACCGAATGGTATGCCGGGGTTGATAGCCCAGGGCTACCAGCGCGCGCAGTACTTCAATGGTTTGAGTAATGCCGGCGCCGTCATCGTGGGCGCCTTCGCCGTTGTCCCAGCTGTCTAAGTGGCCGCCAATCGTAATGTACTCGTCCGGCTTTTCGCTGCCTTTTAATTCCGCAATGATATTATGGCCTTCGGCGTCGGGTAAGAAATGGCCGTTGGTTTTGATACTTAGTTTCAGTTGTGCATGCTTGCCGATTTCGGATGCCAGCCAGTCGGCGTCTTTCAAACCCACGGCTACAGCCGGGATGCTGGCAAACATTGAGTCGTAAGATAGCATACCGGTATGCGGTTCGTTGTCTGTGCTGTGGCTCATGCTGCGCACGATCACACCGATGGCGCCATATTTTGCCGCGCGGGAAGGGCCCTGGCTGCGATATTTAACGGCGTCGCCGTAGGCTTCAAAGGTTCTTATAAAGGAAGCATTGAATTTATAATTATAAAATACAATTTTACCGCGCAGTTCATTTTTGCGTTGTTCAAGTTCTTCAAAATTATGGACCATCACAACCGCGGCCGTTAGCGCTACATTTTTTGTTCCGATAGAGTTGCCAAGCGCAATGACCTGCAAAGGCTTTTTTTTGCCGCCGGCAGGCAGCGCAATACATTCGTCTTTCCCACCGCGCACCCAATGGGGCACCATCACCGGTTGTTTATAAACCCGCGTGCTGCCAGACTGCTTCAGCAAATCATAACCCCATCTTTCTGCTGCATACATTTGAGGCGAGCCAGCCAGTCGGGCGCCAATAGTTTTGGTTAAGGTTCGAAGGTTTTGATAAGCCTGCCCGTTATGCAAAATTTCGTCGGCCAACCGGCGAATAAAAACCTCATCCTTAGTTTGACTATAAGAAAAAACAGTAGAAAATAAAAGTGGGGCTAAGAACAATTTCCGGATCATAATGTTATGGTATGTGATTTGAGTAAAGATAAGAAGGTCGCCGCGAACGACGGATCTTGTAGATGGAAAGACGGACGTGAAAGGCGCAGGCTCAAACTTAATAATCTGCTAAACTGCAGTATCATTAACAAAAATTAGAAACGGTTATCTTTAACACATGCGAATAGGTATTGTTTGCTACCCCACTTTTGGCGGCAGCGGCGTTTTAGCCACCGAACTCGGGAAAGCATTAGCTCAGAAAGGGCATCAGGTGCATTTTATAACGTATCAGCAACCGGTGCGGCTGAGCGCTTTCATTCCCAATATTTTCTATCACGAGGTGCAGGTACCTACCTATCCTTTGTTTGATTTTCCACCCTATGAAACCGCTTTGGCCAGCACCATGGTCAACGTTATCAAGAACTATAATCTCGATCTGCTGCATGTACACTATGCTATTCCGCATGCGTCGGCGGCTTACATGGCCAAGAAAATTTTGCATGAGGAAGGATATAATATTCCGGTTGTGACCACTTTGCACGGAACGGATATCACGCTCGTTGGTAAGGACAAAATGTATGCGCCGGTTGTATCTTTTTCTATCAACAAAAGTGATGTGATCACCGCGGTTTCTAATAATCTGCGGGAAGAAACCTATGCAACATTTGACATCAGGAAGGAGATAGAGGTGATATATAACTTTATCGACGTGACTCGTTTTAACCGGAAGCCTTTAGATGCGTTTAAAAAAGTATTAGCGCCTAAAGGCGAAAGGATCTTATTGCACGCTTCCAACTTCAGGCAGGTGAAACGGGTTCAGGATGTTGTGGAGGTTTTTTATGAAGTCCAGAAAGAAATTCCCGCTAAGCTATTATTTGTAGGCGATGGCCCCGAAAGAAAGACAGCGGAGGAGTATGGCCATAAGCTAAACATTTTTGACCGTATGATCTTTGTTGGTAAACAAGAACAGATAGAAGATATATTCGCCATCGCCGATTTATTCCTGTTGCCTTCGGAATACGAGAGCTTTGGGCTGGTGGCCCTCGAAGCCATGGCTTCAAAAGTCCCTGTGGTTTCCTCCAATGCGGGCGGTCTCGAAGAAGTGAATATTAACGGCGTGACAGGCTTTACGGCTAATGTTGGCGACGTGAAAACCATGAGCGAAAAAGCGCTGGACATCTTGAAAGATGATGCCACATTAAATGGCTTTCGGCAGCGTGCATTCGAGCATGCACAGCAATTTAATATGGATGAGATCATCCCGCAGTATGAAGCGCTCTACCGCCGCTTTTGTAAAGATTGCTAAAATATCCGGGCAGCAAATTCGATTGCAATAGCCTAATACATTTCCTGCATGTCTACCAGTTTGCGGTAGATGCCGCCCTCAATTTGCATCAACTCATGATGTTTGCCGCGCTCCGCAATTTCACCTTTGTTCAACACGATGATTTCATCGGCGTTTCGAACCGTACTTAAGCGGTGGGCGATCACCAGCGAGGTCCGGTTCTGTGTCATGTTATTAATCGCGTCCTGAACGAGGCGTTCGCTTTCAGTGTCGAGAGAAGAAGTGGCTTCGTCCAAAATAAGAATGGGCGGGTTTTTTAATACGGCTCTTGCAATAGTAAGCCGCTGCTTTTCACCGCCGCTGAGTTTGGCGCCGCGGTCGCCGATGTTTGTATCAAATTTTTCCGGCTTATTATTAATAAAACGGAAGGCGTTGGCTACTTTGGCTGCGTTTTCAATTTCTTCGGCTGTAGCATCCGGATGCGCCAGTGTGATATTATTCCCGATTGTATCATTAAACAAGATCGGCTCCTGGCTGACGATACCAATCTTATCGCGCACAGAGTCGATGCTGTACTCTTTGATGTTTACTCCGTCTACTAAAATAGCGCCATCGCTCACATCGTGAAAGCGCGGTACCAAATCGGCGAGTGTGCTTTTGCCGGCGCCGCTGCTGCCCACCAAAGCAATCGTTTTTCCTTTGGGAATAAACAGGTTAATATTCTTAAGAATGGGCGTTTCGTTGTAAGAAAAAGAGACATTCTTAAATTCAATGCCCTCATCGAAAGACCCCAGTTTTTGAGTTCCATTGTCTTCGACTTTCACCGGTGTGTTCAACAAATCTTCAATGCGCTCGATAGCGGCAGAGCCCGCCTGCACGTTAAAGAAAGAAGACGAAAGCGCCTTCGCCGGATTGATCATCATAGCAAACATGGCGATAAAGGCAATGAGCTCGCCAGGCCCCAATGAGCCGCCATTTAGAATAAGATTGGCTCCAAAATAAATGATGATACACAACACGATGACGCCTAACAACTCGGTAAGAGGAGAGGCCAGATCGCGCCTGGCCGCCATTTTTTTATTAATGCCAAGCAAAGTATTATTCAGGCCAACAAAGCGATTGCCCAAAATCTTCTCTGCACAAAATGCTTTTATAATCCTGATACCGCCAAGGGTTTCATCCAGAATGGAAAGCGTATCACCCACCCGCAATGCCGCAGCATTACTTTGTTTTTTAAGTGTTCGGCTGATACGGCCGATAATAAATGCTGTCGCCGGAAGTAATACCAAAAGAAAAACCGACAAACCGGGGCTTATCCATATCATAGCGCCGAGATAGAAAATTACCATGATCGGGTCTTTAATCATACCCTCCATCGCGTTTACGATCGAGCCTTCAATCTGTCCCACATCGTTGGTCATCCGGCTCATGATATCGCCCTTTTTCTGCTCAGAAAAATAGCCAACGGGTAGCGTCAATACCTTTGCATACATATCATTTTTCAGGTGAATAATAATGGAGCTTCGCACCGGCACGGATATCAACGAGGATAGGTACAGGAGCAGGTTCTTTAGAAAAATGGAGCCGATAATAAACATACAGCAGATAAAAACCGCATGCATTTGCCGCCCTTCGTTTACAGCGGTGAGCAAAGCTTCAGACAGCAGGTGGCCGCCCGGAACTTTTTGAAGCATACTTTGGCCCGCTGCGCCAACGCCTTCGACATTAAAAATAATCGACATTAAAGGGCCTAACATACTAATGGAAGCGACCGACAAAGCGGAGGCAAGAATGGTAAGCGACATGTAACCGGCTATTTTGCCCTTGTATAGACCGATATACTTAAATATTCTGCTGAATTTTTTCAATTGATTGCTAATTTAAAAGCCCACAAAGGTAAAGATTTACAAATTGTGCTTTGGAAAACGATCCGCGGCCAGGGCCCGGCCGCCAGAAAAGCAGCAAATTCGCAATGTTACTTTATCGGCAGTACCGCCGGGCGGCCCGCCGGTAGGGAAGACGAACAGTTTGTCATATTCCTTTACCCGGCAACATTTTTGCTAACTTTGTTCATTCAATATGTTAGATAAAAAAAATATTATTCAGGACAAAGAGACTGCCGTTATTGTAGGATTAGTGCAAAAAGATCAGACGGAACAGCAGGTGAAAGAATATCTTGCCGAGTTGGCTTTTCTGGCTGAAACAGCCGGCGCGGAAACAAAAAAGCAGTTTATTCAAAAATTGCAGCACCCCGATAGCCGCACTTTTGTAGGCAAAGGAAAATTAGAGGAAATAAGGCAATATGCCGTTGCGCACAATATTCAATTGGTCATTTTCGATGACGAACTGAGCGGCGCACAAATTAATAATATCCAGAAGGAGATTAAAATTAAAGTTATTGACCGGTCGGATTTGATTCTCGACATTTTTGCGCGGCGGGCTAAAACGGCGCAGGCGCGCACGCAGGTGGAGCTGGCTCAATATCAATATATTTTGCCGCGACTTCGAGGTATGTGGAGCCACCTTGAGCGCCAGGGCGGCGGTATCGGCTCGCGCGGGCCTGGTGAAACAGAGATTGAAACCGACCGTCGTATCGTTAGGGACAAAATCAACCTGCTTCGGAAAAAGCTGGCCGAAATAGATAAACAATCCTTTACGCAGCGCAAAGACCGCGGCGAGTTCATCCGCGTCGCACTGGTCGGCTACACTAACGTAGGTAAGAGCACGATCATGAACCTGCTCAGCAAGCGAGACGTTTTTGCTGAAAACAAGTTGTTTGCGACGCTCGATACCACGACCAGTAAAGTTGTTTTTGAACAGACACCTTTTCTTTTAAGCGATACGGTGGGTTTTATCCGCAAGCTGCCGCATCATTTGGTGGAAAGTTTCAAAAGCACGCTCGATGAAGTGCGCGAGGCAGATATTTTATTGCATGTGGTAGATATTTCCCATCCGAATTATGAAGATCAGCTGGCTGTTGTGAATAAAACACTGCAAGAGTTAAACGCGTTTGATAAACCGACGATTACCATTTTCAATAAGATGGATTTGTATGAGGCGCAAACTTTTGATGAATGGCTCGGTGATGAAACAAGGGAGGAAATTTTACGTGATTTATACGAACGCTGGCAAAACGAACTACAGGGAAATGTGGTATTTGTATCGGCCACCGAGCGGCGAAATGTGGAGGGTCTGCGCGAAACTATTTTGAATAAAGTGAAAGAGCTCTACGCCATCCGTTATCCTTATAAAACCATGTTTTATTAGTATATAGATTATGGATCATATTTCACAGCGACTAAAGAACTATGATTCATCAACCATTATCTATGAACAAGGACTTTACCTGGCATTTGATCGCATTACATCCCAATGAGCTTGAGTTTAACGAGGAAAACCTGGCTGAAATTAAAGTAGCGGGCAGGCATTTATGTGTAGCAAAATTCGACAATAAATTATTTGCCTGCGCGACCAAATGCCCTCATGCGGCGGCGCCGTTAAAAAACGGGTATGTGAATGTCCAAAAGCAAATCGTTTGCCCCTTGCATCGTTATAAATTCAATCTTGACAACGGCCGCAATGTTTCTGGCGAGGGCTATTTTTTAAAGACCTACCCTGTTGAAGAGCGCGAAGACGGATGGTATGTGGGCTTATATTAATTAGGGCGATTTTAAAAAATGCACATCCGGATCAGCATTTTTCGCTTGTTTTTGCACAATCGGATGTGCAAAATGGTTAAGTCTGACTTGTAGCTAAAGCATATTTCTGTTTCGCTCTGGCAGGTTATTTTTTGTTTTTTAGCGAACGCGATTTTGATTGCGGGGCCGTTCATTTTTTTAATTTATAGTCAGAAAGTTTTATGCTTTTTGGATTTCTATATTAAAACATTAGGTTTATCTTACGAAGCCCATTTTGTATTTTTAAAAATAAAGTTCGTGCCTTTCAAACTACATACCCCATTTGCTCCTGCCGGCGATCAGCCTTCGGCCATTGCGCAATTGACTGAAGGCGTGCTGGATGGAGAGAAATATCAAACCCTGCTGGGCGTTACCGGCAGCGGGAAAACCTTTACCATGGCCAATGTGATTCAAAATACACAACGGCCCACTTTAATCATTACTCATAATAAAACACTCGTAGCTCAGCTGTACGGCGAATTCAGGCAATTCTTCCCCGAAAATGCAGTGGAGTATTTTGTTTCTTATTATGATTACTATCAACCCGAAGCGTATCTTCCGGTGAGCGACACTTATATCGAAAAGGATCTCGCCATTAACGAAGAGCTTGACAAGCTTCGCCTGCGAACTATTACAAGTTTACTGAGTGGCCGCCGCGACATTATAGTGGTAGCTTCGGTAAGCTGCATTTATGGTGCCGGAAACCCGGCCGACTACGAAAACAGCATTATCCGCATTCACCGCAATCAAACGCTTTCGCGGCAAGGCTTTTTGCATGCGTTGGTTAATTCGCTTTATACGCGCACCACACTCGAATTTAACCGCGGGACTTTCAGGGTGAAGGGCGATACGGTCGATATCAATCTGCCTTACGGCGATCATGGCTACCGCATTACTTTTTTCGGTGATGAAATTGAGGAAATCGAAACGATTGACGTGGCGACGGGAAAGCGCATCAATACGATGGAAAACGCGGCGATATTCCCGGCGAACTTATATGTGGCGCCGAAAGATATGATACAGCAGGTCATCTATGAGATCCAGGATGAGATGACGGCGCAGGTGGAATACTTCAACAGTACCGGAAAGCTGATTGAAGCGCAAAGGATCAAAGAGCGCGTGGAATATGATATCGAAATGATCAAGGAGCTGGGCTATTGTAATGGTATTGAAAATTATTCCCGTTTTTTCGACAGGCGGAGTCCGGGTACAAGGCCGTTTTGCCTGCTCGATTATTTTCCGAAAGATTATTTAATGATTGTTGACGAAAGCCACCAGACGATGCCGCAGATCAGCGGTATGTATGGCGGTGACCGCAGCCGCAAGTTGATCTTAGTAGATTATGGTTTTCGCATTCCTTCCGCGCTCGATAACCGGCCGTTAAATTTTCATGAATTTGAAAGCCTGCAAAACCAGGTGATTTATGTTTCGGCTACGCCGGATAGTTATGAGCTGGAAAAAACAGGTGGCGTCATTGCCGAGCAGGTGGTGCGGCCCACCGGCCTGTTAGATCCGCCGATTGAAGTGCGCCCCAGTATCAACCAGATCGATGATTTGCTGGATGAGATTGATAAGCGTGTAACGAAGGGCGATCGCGTATTGGTGACCACTTTAACCAAACGCATGGCGGAGGAAATGGACAAATACCTGCACCGCATCAACATTAAATCAAAATATATACACAGCGAAGTAGATACGCTGGAACGGGTGGAAATATTGCGCCAGCTGCGCCTGGGTGAAATAGATGTACTCGTTGGCGTTAACCTGTTGCGCGAAGGGTTGGACTTACCGGAAGTAAGCCTGGTGGCGATTTTGGACGCCGATAAGGAAGGGTTTTTGAGGAATGAAAAATCTTTAACACAAACGGCCGGCCGCGCGGCAAGAAACGTGGACGGGCTGGTTATTTTTTATGCGGATACGATGACGGGCAGCATGCAGCGCACGATCGATGAAACCAATCGCCGGCGCGAAAAACAGATCGCCTACAATATCGAACATGGCATTACACCGCGCACGGTGACCAAATCTAAAGAAGACGTATTTAAACAAACCAGCGTTTTAGATATCAAAGGGTTTGACGAAAAAGACGAGGGAGCAATTGCTTTTGACCAGGACTTGATTAACGTTGCGGCGGAAGAAGAAGTGGTTTACAAAACCATTCCGCAAATGGAAAAAGCTATTGCCAAAACCAAAAAGGAAATGGAGAAAGCTGCCCGCGATCTTGACTTTATGGAAGCGGCCCGTTTACGCGACGATATGTTTAGGTTACAAAAAGAGCTGGAAGGGATGAAGTGATAAATGCTTCATCAGGAGGCATCTCTTAACTGGAATAAAAGCGAATGAATACATGAAGTAAGTCCCCAGACTTACCTTACTTTTCTATAATATTCGGATCCAACTCCATTAAAAACAAATAAGGTATCAGTAGCTGCGTTGAGAAAAACGCCGAAACCATAAAATCCTTTCCGCTCAATTATAATATAAGGGTTGTATCCCGGGTCTGCTTTGTTTTTAAGATCTATTTTATAGCCAATACTTGTAATATTTTTCTGAGGAGAATTAAAGAGTACCGTACTATCCTTACACACAAAATCCTCTGAAAAAGTCAATGACCGTGCATACCTGTGTTCAAAATCTACCGGACCCATATCGGAGTTTAGTTTATATAAGACCCAGTGCCCTATAATGGCTTTTTTATAAGCTTCAGCCTGGGCAGAAAGCGAGTCAGAATCCTGAGGGGAAGGCGTTGCTTCAATGGGATCTTCCTTAGACGACAGATCGTTCTCATCTTTAGAACAGGACATTGCGAAAGCAAGCACCAACATAAAAAGCAAAGAAAGAGATTGTTGTTTCATTTTGGCGATTGGTTAACAATTTGATTAAAAAAAGATAATCGCTATTTAATACATTTTCAACCTTTCCTTACAGCTCAACAACAAACGATATCTATTCTGGGTTAGTTTGCGCCCATCCAGTTGAAACTCAGAAATGCAGCATAATATTTTTATCACTACCTTTGCCCCACTCATGGGGTGCCTTAATATTACGGGCTGAGATCATACCCAATAACCTGATCCGGGTAATGCCGGCGGAGGGAATCAAAAAAATCTGATTTTTTATTGCATCTCGTGGGGTTAAATTTTTATGGATCATGAACCTGAGCGAGTGGACACAAACTTTTATTAGTCAATTGAAGGCTGTTCCGGCCCTGGAGTGGATAGGCGTTAGTTTTGGCGTTGCCGAAGTATTGCTGGCCAAAGCGAATAAAATTTGGCTCTACCCCTGTGGTATTGTTGCCGTAATTATTTCAACCTATATCTTTTTTCACGCCGGCCTTTATGCAGAAAGCGCTTTAAACCTTTATTATTTTGTGATGAGTGTTTACGGCTGGTGGTGGTGGGAGAAAAGAAAAGGCCATGAGGCGCCGCCGGTTACTCGGGCCAGCGGCATCGAATGGGTCAAGGCGATTGCCATCGTGGTGGTGGCCTTTGTAATACTCTATTTTGTGCTGACCCGTTTTACCGATTCTACCGTGCCGGTTTTCGACTCCTGGGTAAGCGCTACGGCCTGGGCAGGCATGTGGCTACTGGCCAAAAGGAAAATTGAGAATTGGATCTTGCTAAATGTAAGCAATGCTTTCGCCATTCCGCTGCTCATTTATAAAGGACTCCCCCTCTATGCCATCCTCACCTTGTTCCTGTTTATTATCGCAGTGATGGGGTATTTTCAATGGAATCGGATTATCAAACAAAAAAGAACAGCGTGGCTTTAAATTTAAATCAGCAGCAGCTTACACAATTAAGAAAACTTTGCGCCCGGTCAGAAAGAGAACAGCGCCTGGTGCCGGCATTATTAAAAATTATTTATGAAAAAAAATGGTTTAAACTTTTTCTGCCGAAATCTTACAAAGGCCTTGAATTAACGCTACCGAAGGCGTTGCAATATGAGGAAGAACTGGCTTATGTAGATGGTAGCCTGGGCTGGACCGTAACGCTTTGTGCGGGCGCTAATCTTTTTGCCGGTTACATTGATCATCATAAAGCACAACAAATATTTTCCTCGCCAAAAGTATGCCTGGGAGGCAGCGGCGCGGTGAGCGGGCTGGCCGAAGAAACAGCCAATGGGTATATCGTTAACGGGCATTGGAAATATGCGACCGGCGCCCCTCATCTTACTCATTTTACGGCCAACTGCCGCATCACAAGAAAGGGGCAGCCGGTTTGCAACGAGGACGGATCGCCGTTGGTGCGTTCTTTTTTCTTTCGGAAAGAAGAAGTGTCGGTTCATGCCGATTGGAATACGATGGGGCTGAAAGCCACGGCCGGCCATAGTTTCAGCATAAAGAACCTGAAAGTTCGCGCCGATCGAAGTTTTGAGATCAATGAAAACAAACCGGTATTAGATCAGCTGATTTACCGTTATCCGTTTTTACCGTTCGCAGAAGCCACTATTGGCGTGAATACCTTGGGCATGACCAAGCATTTTTTTGAACTTGCTATCGCGACGATCAAAGAAAAACAGCACCGGTTGCACCTGCCGGTTTTGGAGGCCGTTTTAATAAAGATTCAAAAGGCGCAAACGGAAGTTGCGGCACTGTCGGAAAAGCTATACGCCGAAGTGGATAAATCCTGGGACGAACTAAAATCGAGTGGCGCTGTAACCCGGCCGCGGGCAAAGCGGATCGGCGGCCTTTGTCGCCGGCTTGTGTTGGTTTGCAGAAAACATGTCGCAGCCATTTATCCGGCTTGTGGACTGGCAGCGACTGCCCAGGATGCGGAATTGAACCGGGCCTTCCGCGATATTTTTACGGCCAGCCAACACGGTTTGCTGACCTTCCCCCGCGATTAGTTATCTTTTTTCATTAAAAGGAAATGTGGTGTGATGCCTGACTTCCAAAAAGCGGACGAGGCTTCCTTCCAGCGCTTTAGGGAAACCGGTTCCATGATAGGCTTCATCTTTTAAATAAACCAGGCTATGATGTGGTATGGGAGGAATCCAAACATTGTATTTGGCAATCCACAAATACAAATGCGTTTCGAGCCGGTTCAGCTGCAGCGAGAGATCTTTTTGCAAATCGGTTTTGCTGCGTGTTTTATAATCAAAGTCCTGCTGAAGCCAGTTTAGCATCCGGGTATTCAAATCATGCAATGCATTGCTATAGCCTCTGATAACGGCATGTGTTTCCAGCTCTCTTTCATTCATGCTTGTAAAATGGTTGCTCAGGATCGCATCCATCGTATTGCCGCCTATGTAAGTTTGGCCCAGCCTGTCGCGCAGTTGCTCGCATAAAATCCGCGCCATGCTGTTTTGTTTTTTATACACTTCGAATGAAGCGTTTAGCAGTGAGCAAAGTTCTATCAATTTGGCAAACCGCTTGCGTCTGCGTTCTTTGTAAGACCGGATCAAATCGATTATAAATTTCCCGGCAAAGCCTAAAAGGCTTATGGCGGCTGCAATCGCGGCGGCGCCCAGCCATTCGGGTAATTGGGAAAGACTTGTAAGCATTCCTAAAAATACATCCGTTGCGACGCCGGAGCTATACCTCAATCAGGTGAGGCACAGTGAATTCAAAAATCTTTGGCAAGCCGTTTAATGTCGCCGGCAATGCGGCTGATAAACAAAAATTGATCGACCACAGGTTTGAATTCAACCAACACGCTGCGCGTTTCAGTGTCGACCAGTCCCTGCTGTAGTTCCCTTCTCCTTTTGGATACCAGCTCGTCCAATTCCTCTTTGAGCTCGGAGGGCGCATGGTGTATGGTTTCGGGCACGTCGCGATGCGCGAGCAACAACAAGGCTTCTTCCATTTCTTCGGCAATATCTTCCCTGATGGCATGAAAATCTTCAGCGCCGTATTTATTGGAGAAATTCCTTGAAAAACCCGCCAATGACACAATATGTGAGTTTAAGGTATAAATCAGTACCACCATCTGGTGGATTTTCTTGATATCACCCTGCTTGTTTTTAGGTTCGTTCATCATGCGCGTGAAGCCGCCGGATAAATTGGCCTGCTCAATAAAAGCTTCTTTCCTGCTTAGTTTATAGTCCAGGTCGCTTAGCTCGCCGGTGGCGAACGTGGTAGCCACCGTGTTGAAATAATGTTTAGAGGCTTTCAATGCGTTGGTGATATAGGTATTAATCTGCGTTTTTTCCCAGGATGGAACAAGAATATAGGCCGCGATAAATGCGATAATAGAGCCCACTGAAGTGTCGATCAGCCGGCTTTTAAATATTTCGTAGAAAGTATGGCTGTTGAGCAGATAGAAAAAGATCATTATAAAAGCCGTCATAAAAATGACGCTGACCAGGTATTTGGTTCGCATAAAACTATAGGTAATGATCATCAAAATGATCATTGCGATAAATTTTCCGTTCTGCGTGGGTAATAAAAACAGCAGGCCCAGGCCGCCCAATGCGCCCACGAAAGTGCCGATCAGCCGGTGGTAATTTCTTTGGCGTGACACGCTGTAGGTCGGCTTTAAAATTACGATAATGGTCAGCAGTACCCAATAGCTGAATTGCAGCTGAAGCAGATGGGCTACAATAAAACCTAAAACACAGGCCAGTGTAACCCGCAGGGCATGCCTGAAGCTATTGGATTTTAGTGAGAAATTTTCTTTGAGGATCTCAATGTCAAGATCCGTCTTTGTGACAAAATGCTCATAGTTGCCCGACAATTTATAAGCCTTGACCTTCTTCCTGTCGTAGCGCGAGTAATGATGAAGCGTGTAAATGCGCAACGTGATTTCTTCGACCGATTGCATCAGCTTTCTCATATTTGCAAGGGCGTCGAAGGTTTCCGGCGTGCGGTATTTTTTTACAAAATCTTCATATTGGGTTTGTAAAATTTTTAATTCGTTGTTGAGTTTCCGGGAGGCGCGCGGTGGGCGGCCGCTTTGCACCGCGAGTCCGATCTGGTGTAGTTCATCGACGATCACATAAATCATGCGCTGGAAACTCTTTAAAATACCGCTTTCGTCGAAGCGCTTATGCATCGAATCGTAGTTGTAAAATGTAGCGGATGACTTCTCGAAAAGATCGATCGATTCAACAAAAATGATCAGCAGCGTGCGCCCGGTTACCGTCGATTCCTTAACAATATTCCGGCTTTTGAAAAGCATCTCGCGCAGCAGGGTTTGCTTATCCTGAATTTGCTGTTGCTGTTCCATCAGCATTTTGAAGATTTTATCGTAGTCGGCGCCCTTCTCATAAAAAAGGGCACGGGTGCCGAAATAATCGGCGATGGAAATAATACTGTCGCCGAGCGCCTGCTGAATAATTTTATAAGGGCGTACTCCGAACAGCGCAAGGCTTAACATCATGTACCAAAGCCCGCCCGCCAACAGATAAACGCCATGAACCAGTACGTCGATGCCTTCATCGCGCATGTCAAGCGTTAAAATCATGATCAGCATCCCCGCGAAACCTATAGAATTAACGCGGGCGCCGTAAGCGCCGATAAAGCTGAGCGCAAAACAAAAAAAAGCGATGCCGCAACCCAATAGCAGCGGATGGTGATTGATAAAACCTGTGACTACAGACACGATAAAGATCAGGCCGGCTGTGGCGAGCATTCCATTGCGCCGTTGGTGAATAGGGCCGGGTATGTCGGAGGCGCTTACCGCCATGGCGCCTATCGAAAGGATAAGGCCGGTTTCGAGTTTGCCGAAATAGCTAAAGATAATGGCGGGAAAAGTGACGCCAATAGTAATTCTGATAGCTTCGTTAAAGTAATAGCTGTTAACAAATTTTCTATATTCTTTTATATACTCCACAACAACTGCTTCAGGGTTGGTTTTAGATGAACAGATAAGGGTCAGCCGAGATCTTTATAGCTCGGTGGCAATAAGCTTTGCGCCTATTCCCGGTGTATCAGGCACTTCGATCACACCCTGTTCTTTATATTGGATGCCTCCTTCTACAGGGTCGTGACTAAACATGAGCGCCGTGTCAAAATCAAAATAAACGATCCGATCACTGCATAAAGCCAGGTGAGCAAATGCGGTCATAGCGATGCGCGACTCCAGAAAAGCGCCAATTTGTATGGGCATCCCGGCCGCTTCGGCCAAACGAATCATTTTAAGGGCTTTAAAAATGCCGCCGCTTTTTCCCAGTTTAATATTGATCAGGTCACAGGCTTTTAAATCAATAAGGCGCTGCACATCATGAGGGTCACAGCAGGTTTCATCGCTCATGATGGGTATGGGGCTTTGCACCCTGATTTCCGGCAGCCGCATAAAGTCCCACCGCGGCAGCGGCTCTTCACAATGTTGTATATTGAAGGGCGCCAACGCTTTTAAAGTTGTGATAGCTTCGTCAACATCCCAGCCCTGGTTGGCATCCAGCCGCAACGGAATTTCCATGCCCACGGCATCGCGAATAGCTTTGATCCGCTCCACATCTTCCTTGCCGTTTTTGCCGATTTTAACTTTAATCACAGGAAACCCGGCTTCCTTAATTTTTAACGCATCCGCAGCCATTTTTGTTGGCGCACCAATGCTGACCGTAAAATCAGTGGCGATTGTTTTTTGCTTTTTTCCGCCCAAATACTGATACAGGGGCGCTCCGGCATGCTGCGCTGCAATATCATAAAGCGCCATGTCGAAGGCGCTTTTGACGCTATTATTGCCGAAGATGAGTTGGTCTAATTCGCCGATGCGGGCTTCAATATCCAAGGCGTTTTTTCCCATCCATATTTTTTCAAAAAGCCGCCCGACAGCTATCGCCGTTTCTGATGTTTCACCATTGATGCTCATAAACGGGCTACATTCGCCCCAACCCGTTATCCCTTCTTGCGTATGAATAACCACCACCAGGTTATCGGCGGCATAAATAGGCCCGAGGGAAATAATAAAAGGTTCTTTTAACGGCACCGACAATTTGTGAAGTTGGATGCCCGAAATGGTCAATGATGGATGCATCATTTAAAAATACATAAATAGTCGACAACAATTATTTTTTATGGCAAATAGCAATTGCGATATATTCGCATCCAAATTTATTTGCTGCATGAGTTTACCAGCTAAACATTTAAAAGTAAAAACCTCGACCATCCCTCAATCTGGAAAGGGACTGTTCATTACAGTTGATGTTGCAAAAGGCATGATCATTACCGAGTATATTGGTCGCCGGGCAAAATGGTCGGAAGTGGAAGACGATGCAGATAATCCTTATATCTATTATATCGACGACGATAACGTAATCGATGCCTCCAAGGATGTAAAATCTTTTGGACGCTACGCTAATGATGCGGCCGGCCTCACCCGGGTGAAAGGCTTGAAGAATAACGCCGAATATCACGAGGAAGCAAATCGTGTTTTTATCAGGGCGAAAACAGATATCCCAGCCGGCAGCGAAATTTTTGTTTCTTACGGGCGCGATTACTGGCGGCAGGTAAGAGATAATATTATGCTCGATGCAGCAGAGAAGGGCGGGCCGGCTTCATAACCCGCGCGAACCTTTGGCCTGTGCGGAAACAGGCTTCTTATCATTTTAAGTCCTGGGGTACGAAAGCCTTTTAAACCTTAGGCTTATCTTTGCTGCATATCAATTTAATATACTTTGGAGAAAAGCAACTTTGTAGACCAGATACGTGTTTTTTGCAGAAGCGGGCACGGCGGCGCCGGTATCAAACATTTTTTGAGAGATAAATTTACGGCTAAGGGCGGGCCTGACGGAGGTGATGGAGGAAGAGGTGCGCATATTATTTTGCGTGGCAATCGAAACCTGTGGACGCTCCTGCATTTGCGGTATCACAAAAACGTGCTGGCGGAAGACGGCGAAAGCGGCGGACATAATAAATGTACCGGCCGAAGCGGAAAGGATATTATTTTGGAAGTGCCGCTCGGAACCGTGGCGCTTGATGAGGAGACGGGGGAAAAAGAAGCTGAAATTTTAGAAGACGGACAGGAAATCATCTGGTTGCCGGGCGGCCGCGGCGGCTTGGGCAATCATAATTTTGCAACTCCTACCAACCAGGCGCCGGAACACGCGCAGCCAGGCCTGCCGGGCGTGGAAGGGTGGAAGATCCTCGAACTGAAAGTGCTGGCCGATGTGGGCTTGGTCGGATTTCCCAATGCCGGCAAGTCGACCTTATTATCGGTGGTGACAGCGGCAAAGCCCAAGATCGCGAACTATGCCTTTACAACCATTACGCCCAACCTGGGAATCGTGGCTTATCGGGACGGGCGCAGTTTCTGTATTGCCGATTTGCCGGGCATTATCGAAGGGGCTGCGGAAGGAAAAGGCTTGGGGCACCGCTTTCTAAGGCATATCGAGCGCAACCCGGTTTTGTTATTCCTTATTCCTGCCGATAGCGACGACCATAAAAAAGAATTTGAAATACTGCTTAATGAATTAAAACAGTACAACGAAGAGTTGCTTCATAAAGAAATGCTGATCGCGATAAGCAAAAGCGATATGCTCGACGATGAACTGAAGCAGGCCATCAGCGCGGAAATGCCGGAAGATATTCCTCATTATTTTATTTCCTCTGTTGCTCAAAAAGGGTTAACAGAGTTGAAAGATGCTTTGTGGAAAGCTTTGAACAAGAAAGATGATGACAAGGGGGCAACACCCTAATAGTTGCTTTCACACCCATTTAGAATTGCCATATATGCCTACTCATTAGATACTGATAACCTGTTATGCAGGGTGGTAAGCAAGGCAAAAGCATGATGGCCTATGCATGACAGCACAGGACGGTTTGCTTATATATTAAAGTATATTAGTGCTTTAGCTTTGCCAGTCTGTTTTTTTTGATAACAGATTCCAAAAATAGCTCCTCATTCTAAATCTCAACATCTTAAAATGAAGTACACTTTTCTTTTGCTTGCCTTTTGTGCCGGATTTTCAATCGCTCAGGCGCAACTATCGGTCCGTTCGCTTTTGACCGAGAACGAGCCCAACCCGATTGGCATCGCAGCCAAGCAACCCCGCTTTAGCTGGCAACTTCAAAGCGCGCAGCGCAACACGCTACAGACGGCCTATGAGATTAAAGTAACCAATGGAAAAAAAACGGCCTGGAATTCGGGAAAAGTAAATAGCGATTCGTCGGTGCATGTCGTGTACAAGGGCAGCCCGTTGGTTAGTAATGAAAAATACCAATGGCAGGTACGTGTTTGGGATAGCCATGGCAAAAGTTCGGGATGGAGCAGCCCCTCCTCATTTCAAATGGGTTTGCTTAGCCCGTCTGACTGGAAGGCAAAATGGATTGAATCGGGCCTGCCGGAAGACCCGGAATACAGGCCCAGCCAGCTTTTCAGAAAAACATTCACCAGCGCAAAAAAAATCAGGACAGCCACAGCCTATATCACAGCCCATGGTATGTATGAAGCATATTTAAACGGGCAACGTATTGGCGATGCCTGGCTGACGCCGGGATGGACTTCCTATAAAAAGAGATTGCAATATCAGGCGTATGATGTAACGGATCTGCTACGACAAGGCGCTAATACACTCGGCGCTGAGCTGGGTAATGGCTGGTATCGCAGCGTACTGGGCTGGCGAAACAATGGCAATATCTATGGGAAAACCCTCGCGTTGCTCCTGCAGCTGCATATCGTTTACACCGACGGCACCACAACTGTTATTGCAACCGATCAAAGCTGGAAGTCTGAAACCGGCGCCATCGTTTATTCGCAAATCTATAATGGCGAAATCATCGACGCCAGAAAAGAAAAAGCCAACTGGGCGGCCAATGGCTACGATGATGCAGACTGGGCTGCGGTTAAAGTAAAGAATGAAGCGCTTGATAACATTATCAACACCGTTAACGAGCCCGTTAAAAAGCAGGAGGTATTTAAACCAGTGCGTGTTTTCCGGACACCAGCCGGCGAGCAGGTTATCGATTTCGGACAGAACCTCGTGGGCTGGGTTCAAATGAAAGTAGCAGGAAAAGCAGGCGATTCAATCACTTTGTCGCACGCGGAAGTGCTCGATAAAAAAGGCAATTTTTACACTGAAAACCTGCGCTCGGCCAAGGCACAGAATACCTATATTTTGAAAGGTGGTGGCGAGGAAACCTTCCATCCTCATTTTACCTGGCAGGGCTTCAGGTATGTAAAAGTTGAAGGCTACCCGGGAACTCTGAATCCTGATCATTTTGAGGCTGTAGCCTTATATTCCGATATGCCCGAAACCGGCTCCTTTACAAGCTCCAAAAAGTTAATTAATCAGTTGCAACACAATATTCAGTGGGGGCAAAAAGGCAACTTCCTCGATGTGCCGACTGATTGCCCGCAGCGCGATGAACGACTGGGCTGGACGGGGGATGCGCAGGCTTTTGCAAGAACGGCTTCTTTCAACATGAACGTCAACAACTTTTTTGCCAAGTGGCTGCAGGATGTGGAGGCGGATCAAATCAACGGACTGGTGCCGCATGTCATTCCAAACGTGCTGGGCGATGCCGGCAATAGCGCCGGGTGGGCTGATGTTGCTACGATCGTTCCGTGGACGATGTACCTGGCTTATGGCGACAAAAGAATTTTAGAAGCGCAGTATCACAGTATGAAAACTTTTGTGGAAAGTGTGCGACGCACGACCAAAAATGATTTATGGAACACGACCTGGCATTATGGCGATTGGTTGTTTTACCGGCCTTTCGATGATAATGACGGCCGCAGCGCCGTAACTGACAAGCATTTGATAGCGCAGTGCTTTTATGCCAACTCCGTTCAATTGATGATCAATGCAGCCACAGTTTTGGGCCGCAGTGAAGATGTTAGCATGTATAGCAACCTGCTTCCAAAAATAAAGGAAGCCTTTAACAAAGAATATGTAACCCCCACCGGCCGGTTGGTTTCCGGAACACAAACGGCCTATGTGCTGGCCCTGCATTTTGATATGTTGTCGGAAGCATTGCGCGAGCAGGCTGCGGAGCGCCTGGCCGAGAATGTGAAAAGCTACGGAAATCATCTGACGACTGGCTTTTTGGGAACGCCGTATCTCTGCCATGTGCTCACCCGTTACGGATACAACGATGTAGCGTATAAATTACTGCTACAGGATAGTTATCCCTCGTGGTTATATCCCGTGAAAATGGGCGCCACAACCATTTGGGAAAGATGGGACGGCATGAAGCCCGACAGCACTTTTCAAACGCCGGGTATGAATTCTTTTAACCATTATGCTTATGGTGCGATCGGCGACTGGATGTACAGAAAAATGGTTGGAATCGATACCTACTCAGAAGCGCCGGGTTACAAACATATTCTGGTAAAACCACATCCGGGCGGCGGCTTTAAACAGGCGAAAGCGAGCCTTAAAACCTATTACGGAATATTGAGTAATGAATGGAACATGGATAGTTTGAGCTTTTCCATGGAAACCGAAATACCAGCCAATACCAGGGCTACCATTTATATCCCGGCCAGCGCCGCAGAAAATATTACCGAAAGTGGAAAGCCTTTAAGCAACGCAGATGGGCTGTCGGTGGTAGGAAAGGAAACGGATTATATTAAAATAGAAGCCGGTTCCGGCCGGTATGCGTTCAAAGTAAAAAAATAAAACGGTACTGTTCAGTTCAACGTATAAAAAAGCCCGGAGTTATTACGCTCCGGGCTTTTTTGTGGATTTTTTTGTTTTAAAAGTGCCGTTCATTCAGTTGCGGATCCACCAAAATGCCATCTTTCAACTTCAAATCAAATGTCAAATCTTTCCTGGCTTTAAGCCGTATGATCATTAAAGGCATATTACCCTTTAAAAGCGGTTTGTTACCAAGATTGACGAAAGTAGGATACAACGCCTTGCTGCCATTGGTATGCAGCCTGTCATAAGTCAGGTTTTCCATTTCACCGGCCTGAAGCTTTTCAACGCCGGCATATTCATACTCCGATGCATTGTAGGGTAGCGCGAAGCTGAACGCATTTACAGCTGAGAGGTTCACGCCGCTCACCGTGATCTTAATCGTCTCGCCCGCTTTATAGGCTGATTTATCCGCTGTCAGCACGAGATGCCCATTCAAAAGCGCAATCGAATCGCTCCGAATACCGCCCTCGAGCTGAGTGGCAACCTGCGAAATATCGAAGGCATCAATAAGGCCGTTTTTGTTGATATCGCCATTGCTAATATAACCTTCAAAGTCACCGTCGCCTTTCCGTAGCCCCGTGTAGTTGGTGTACGAAGTGAGGTCGTTTTGGTCGATCTTATTATCGTTATTGATATCTCCGGGAATATAGCTGGCACTGCCCGGAACTTTAAATACATAAATTTCCCTGCCCGACCCAAAATGGCCGGAACCCGCTGTAACACTAAGTTTGATATATTTTGCAGACGGATGTTGGGCAAACAAAATTTCTTTTATTTCATTATCCCGGTTCCAACGGATGCTATCTGCAAAAATCCAATCTTTTCGGTTCATGCTATAATAAACCGCGCCGCTAGTGATAACGCCATTATAACCGCTGGAGCGCGGCAGGTATTGCATTTTATCTAATTGATTTACTGATTTCAAGTCCATCACGAGTTCGAACGGAATGGCATTCACCCCGTATTTCGTATGCCAGGTATTGCTTTCATCAAAATCAAACAATTTTTTGACACCCTCGCCGCCCTGCGAGGCCGCAGAACTGTAGCCGGTAATACCTTTAATAGCGAACTGCAAGGGGTCGATCCTGGTTGTTGCGCTGATATTTACCCAGTCAGAATAACCGGATTTATTGGCGGCGCGAAGCTTGAAATGATACTCTTTTTCTGCCTGTAATTCGTCAAACTCAAAAGCAGTGTCTTTAATATGCGAGTAAAGCATATCGTCAAATTCGATTTCATAAAAATCTGCATGCCTGGCGCCGCTCCATGACGGCTTGAGCCTAAACGCTTTGATGTTAGTATCTACAACCTGAGCGTTGATGGGCGCCAGAAGATTGCCGCTTGTTTTTTTAAACTGGTTCGGGATTGAGAAAACATATTTTTTGATCCTTATCCTGATATCATTTTTTGTAATATCTGTCTTGGCCAGTTTGATGAGCAGCTGAGGGTTTTTGACCATCTTTACCTTTTCAAAATCACTTCCCGGCGTCGGGAAAAGATTCAAATTGGGCTGCGCATCATAATAGTAAGCGTTGGCCTGGCCTGAAAGCGCTTCTTTGGTTGGCACAGATTTCAGTTTGACCCGCTTGCCGCCCACCCACGCTGTGATCTTTCCGGCCGGCTGCGACAGGTTGATCTTCAACAGTGTTTCCTTGTTTTTCTCAAAGCCATCAAAATTCCCTGTGGATCGGGCAATAGCAATAGAGGGTTGATTTTTCCGATCCAGATGAACGGACAGGGTAGTGGAAACGCCCTCGCCGCTTTCATATTTTTCTGTTAAACCGTCGTCGTCGTAGCTGGTGAAAGTGGCATTTGCAGAAGGATATATTTCGTAAATACGCAAGCTTTTATTGATTTGCGAAGGGTTGTTGTTGGCGTTTACCATTGGGATAATCGCGCCGGGCTTTACAAATACCGGCAGTTTCCAAACAGGCGCCTCAAAGAAATTAATAATACGGCTGCCCTCGTATTGTTCGCCGGTAAAGTAATCGATCCATGTCCCCTCGGGCAAATAAATGCCGTGGCGCAGATCATTACCCTGCTCGTCCGATTTTGTATTTTGATAAATGGGCGCTACCAGAAAATAAGGGCCATACATAAACTGATATTTGGTAGCAGTGCTTAATGTGTATTTGTTCGCCGATTCAAGAAACATGGCCCTGATGGCCGGTAGCCCGTCAACAGCTTCTTTGGAAATTGAATAGCTGTAAGGCAATAGCTGCGATTTAAGTTTTAGGTAATTCCTGTTAATGGAAGTAGCAGGCTCACCTAAAGCCTGCGGATATTTGGGATTAGCGCCCCATCCGTCCATGTTCAGTTGCATGGGCGTAAATGTTTTCCATTGAAAATCCCGGATATTAACTGAGGTGTTTTTCCCTCCGAAAATGCCATCCATGTCGGAAGTGATATTAGGCTGGCCCGAGAGCCCTGATCCAATATAAGTGGGGATGTGAAAGCGGATATATTCCCATTGTCCGCCGGTTTGATCGCCGGTCCAAATGCCGGCAAAGCGCTGTGTGCCCGCCCATCCGTCTAAAGAAATAATAAAAGGCCGCGCATTGTTGCCATAGTCGGTTGTGATTTTAGCGACGTCCGCAACGCCGTTCAATCCAAACGAATAACCGGCTCCTACCCAGGCCACATCTGTTTTAAGCACGCGCACGCCAGCGTCCCTTACTTCTTTTAAAATATCGCGCTGCAATAGCGCGCTGATGCCTTTTTTAGGATGAAGGTCACTCTGCGTCCATAAGCCAATTTCAACCCCCTTTTTTCTGGCATAGTCGCCGAAGTTTTTCAGGTTAAGAATATTGCTGTCGAGCGTGCCGGTTTGTCCGTAACCCGCGCCATATCCGTCATTCGGGAGAATCCATCCCAGCGGCATATCGGCGTTTTGATACCGGTCGATCACTGCCCTGGCTGAAAATTGATGATTGTTTTTTAAGCCGTTTAAAGATTCTTTAATGCCCCCGTTATCTTTCTGGCTTTCTTTATATTTTTTGCCATCTTCGAAAAGGATGCCGCTGGTATCTTCTTTCCAATAGTCGCGGTTATAAGCGTTGAGATGGCCTTCATAGAAAGCAAATTTCGGCAGCAAAACCGGGTGGCCGGTGAGCTGATAGAAATCGTTTAGCAGCGCCACCGCTCCGCTGTCGATCATGAAAAAAACATCGAAGTAGCTGGTCTCGTGATAAAGTTGAACAAGGTTTTTTTGTGCTGCGCCAAAATCATATTTACCTTTTTTGAAGGTGTACCACATCAAACCATAACCCCCGGTGCTCCAGTAAAAGGGCGTGGGCGAGGCAACGCCACCATCCGTCCAGCTATTCTGGTTTTCGATCGATATACTTTTTCCTTTGTGAGAGAAGCGGCCATTTTGAACGCCGCCACCAAAAAAGTATTCGTCATCGCTGGCTTTGAGCTGGAGGGAAGCCTGGTTTTTTTCAAGGCTAATAGGCTGAACACTTTCCACAACTGTGTTTCCGGTGCGCAGGTCTATAATTTTAAATAATCCATTTTCTTTTTCAAAAACGATTTTTATGTTTTTACCGGAAATGGAAATTTGTCCGCCGCGATCTTCGAGCTGTATGGGGCTTGCTGCTTTTCGCGGCTGGCTTACCAGTATTTGTGCGGCTGGTTTGGCTTCGGGGTCGCGAAATGTTTTGCCCACGCTATCCATCAGCAACCTGAATATATTATCCCCATAAAAATCGATAAGCATGTGCTGGTGGCCGCTCAGTGTTAGTTCTATTTTATGCGAGGCTATCGCTTTTGCTCCCGTAATTGTAAAGGCATTTTGGGCGATTGATACGGTTTGAAATGCGAAACACAAAAGCAAAAGGCCAAAGGCTTTTTGAGTACGATCGTTAAACATCATGACGAAAAACATTATGGTTTGAATGTTTACAAAAGTAGGCAAAGCCTTACGGGGGCTTATCAATCTGCACAATCGTATGCGCAAGAGCTTATAACCGGACCTTGCGGGTTATCAGATGAATTGATTATTTTTATAATAATAATTAATCCACCATAATTTTAGCAGCTATGGAAACAAAACAACTGCTTTATCTGGCCGTGGGCCTGCTATGCAGCCCAGCCGTTCAGGCTCAAAATGTAAATGAAAATTTTAGCCTAGCGCAGTTTCTTCTTCCCAGCAGAGTCTCACCCGGAATCGTGTGAGTTGGCTGTGGACGCAGCGTTTAGAATGGATGCTACGCGCCGAGTCCCTTTCAGAAAACTCAGCGGATAAGGAAATTTGAAACTACAGTCAAACTAGAAATTGGTTATGGAATATTTATTTTGAAGAGTCTTAAAAGAAACAGAGGAAATTGGATAACCGAAGGCATTATGTTGTTTAGCAGAAGCAGTTTTTTCTTCCCAGCCGAGTCTCACCAGGAATCTTGTGAGTTGGCTGTGGACGCGGCGTTTAGAATGGACGCTACACGCCGAGTCCCTTTCAGGAGACTCAGCTGAGAAGGAAGCAACACCTATTTTCTAAAAAAAGTTATATAAGCAGCGAAGCCTTATCTGGCAGTCGGAGATGAATGATGATAGTAACTTAAAACTCTTTTAAGATGCCAATGGTTTTGCTCTATAATCCAGAGGTGTACAAACTTCGCTTCTCCAGCATATTTTCTGGCTTGCCCCTCCATTACGTAAAACCGATGGTCGCCCTGTTGGATAGCGCCATATAGAATACCTTCTTTATACATCGGAAAAACCTGTAGACTACTATCGACAAGTTCCCGGAACAGTTTATTTTTTTGACCGCATATATTAGTTCGTACACTTTCAATAAATACAGTTTTGCCATATTCGACGCCCCCTCTATCATGATAAAATTCAATGTCATCGCTTATTAAAGTATCATATGGGCCCATATTACATTGATTAAATCCGACGTTGAAAATCAGGCTATCCCTTGTTTTTAATGTTGCAAATAGGGCTGTTGAGCGATCTTCCTGTGCTTGAAGTGTTATAGATATAAAAGCAAGTAAACCAACACCTATTTTTTTCATGGCTGTCCGCTTTTTGTTTATTAAGCTAATCATATGCTCCGCCATGGTCTGTATCCCAAGAACCATAAAAACGGAAAATATTTTATTGCTCCAATCGTTTTTTTAACGCGTCGATTTCTCGCTGCTTCTTTTCGAGTTCCTCCATGATTTGTTTTTTGCTGTCGCTTTGCGAGGGACTTTCATTAAAGCGATATACGGCTGAATCAGTTTGTATTGTCGTTCCCGGCGCGGGCGGAGCGGGTGGCGCCGGAGGCGCAGCCGGAGTCGACGACGTACTGTCATCTTCCCATCGATAAGTGGAGCCGTTAGCTTCCGTGGTTGTGGAAGTCTGGTTTTCCAGGTCTTCATCGCTTTTCAGGCTGCCATCACTTTGCATCGTATAGTCCGTGTTGGAACGATAAGTGCGCAGGCGATGCGTGATATGGCGCGAGCTTCTTACCCTTCGGCCACCATTGTTAAACGCGATGTCGATCGTGCTCAATTTTTTGTAGACCGTTTCATCAATGTTGATTTTACGTCCCGTGGGAACCGCTATCAACACCAATACGTTCTGAGCTCTGTATTTACTGGTTTTATCGATCGTGAAACCTGCCGGCAGATCGAGTATGCTATCGACCGCACTGACCGTGTAATTTATTTTTTGAGCGCGCGCCAGCGCTTCGGCATCAGTTTTTCCCATTGATTGTTTTACAACGGTTACATGGTAAAGGCTGTCTTCACTTTTCGTAAAATCCAGTTGCACATGAGAAATGCTCAAGGTATCTTCCGTGATATTAAAGCCATCCAGGTCGTTGTCGCTTTCTTTCATCCATCCAAAATTTCCCTCATAAAAGAGTTCGGGCTCGCTGACGCGGATCAGCAGCTTGCCATTGGAAGGTTGCTGCAGGGCCACCTGGTCTTCCACCGACTCGTATCTTTTGAAATCCGCCGAGATGCTGGCCAGGAAAAACATCAGGCAAACCCAGCCGATCGCCCACAAACCTCCAAAGGTCCAGTTGAGGTAGTTACCCGGCGTGCGAACGCTGAGAATACGCCGCACCAGCCAAATCACCAGGCCCACAATGGGCGCGCCAATAAACAGGATTAATGTCGCCCAGCCCAGCATTTGCTGTGTTTCGCTGGTCCATAAAAAATTATTGAGCGGCGCGAAAGCAAAGCCGCTGAAAAGCACCGTGAGAAAGACGGCGAGCAGCGATACGGCAATGATGCCGCCAATCACCACGAAGATGGCTTTAAAGATCATAGCAAACACATAGCCGATCCCGCGGTTTTGCTTGGGTGGCACGTAGTGAAATTTCCGTTCAAAACTGCCGCTCTGGGATTTGCCCCATTCGCTCGCTTTTTTACCAATATTTTCTGCAGATTCCTGCACTTCCTGCCCCCAGCTTTTGAGGCGTTGGTTCATATCGTTCAACGAACTTTGCACATTTTGTTTAATCGTGTTTACATCGATTTGCTCGCCCCTCATTTCCATTTTCTGATAGGGCGTAAGCGCTTCCGGCAATACGATCCATAAGACGATATAAATAAAGATGAAAGTGCCGGTGAGCCCATTGAATATTAAATTTGGAAAAAAGCCGAAACTGTGGCCTCCAAAAAGATCAACGCCTTTGATAATGCTGATGATGAGCGGAAACGCCATGATTCCCCTGATCGTGTTGGCGTTGATATTGAAATAAGCGCTCATGCCGCCCGCTACGCCGCCAAACCACTTGTTTTCAGGATCGCGAAACATTCTTTTGCCCTTGTACACTTCTATGTTGCGAGCGGGAAGGAAAATCCAAAGCGCGATATAAATCAGAATACCTGTTCCAAAACCGCCGAAGGAAACGATGGCAAACAGTACCCGAACCACGGTGGGGTCGATATTCAGCCAGTTGGCAATGCCGCTACAAACGCCGCCCAGCATTTTATTATTCGCATCGCGATACAGGCGACGCTTCTCATTTATGGTGAAATTTGGGTTATAGCCTTCAGCGCCGGCGCTATCTTGGGCCGCAAAGTCTTCCGGACGGCCCATGGTGGCCATCATTTCATCAACATCGGCAGGGGTAATATGCGGCGCACCCTTTCTGATTTTGTCCTGCATCAGCTCGGCGAAGCGCGCTTCGATATCCGCCACAATCTCGTCGCGGCCCTCTTCGTTTTTGAAGTAGTCGCGCAGGCTTTGCGTGTAGGCCAAAACTTTCTCATACGCCGCCTCTTCAATAGCGATGGTTCTGCCGCCTAATGTGATGTTGATTATTTGTTTCATTCGTATATGTTTTATGTTTTGATGGGTCGAATGCCCGCCTGAACTTTCGGGCAGGCAACTTATCAGTTATAAAATTTTCATGCCCTTGTGATAACAATGAAAATTTTATAATGAACGTTTCATCTCTTTGGTTTTTTTAATTTGAAGCAACCGTTAACGTATGCACAGCGCCCGAAAGCTCTTCCCAGGTTTGCCGCAACTCCTGGTAGAAGCTTTGTCCTTTTTCGGTAAGCGAAAAATATTTTCTCGGGGGCCCGCCTGTACTTTCTTCCCAGCGATAGGTAATCATTTCCGCATTTTTTAACCGCGTTAGTAAAGGATATAAGGTTCCTTCAAGAATCTGCATACCGGCAGCCTTCATTTCCTCGGCCATATCGCTGGGGTAGGCCTCACTTCTTTTGATGATGGACAGGATGCAATATTCTAAAATCCCTTTCCGCATCTGGCTTTGTGTATTCTCAATATTCATTGACGCTTGCTAATAAACACAAAGATATCGGCAGTAGTAGGTAGTTGGCAATACAAAGTACTGTGCGAGGCATTGAAAACTCGGTTAATGGCGGAAAAGGGCCGGTGAACGCGGCGCGGCTGACTGGTCTATCTGCATTTTGCTATCCGGAATCGCCTCCGCGGCCATGCTTAAAATACTTATATTTAAATTTTTAAGGAAATGGGATAATAGGGGACGATTGCCGCCGACGGGCTGGCATCTGACCAGAAAAATAAAACCTATCAACAAATGAAAGTTTTTATCACAAAACAGATACCTGAAGTTGGTGTGCAGCGAATGGAGGCCGCCGGCCATGAAGTGGTGGTTTATGACGGGGAGCAGCCTTTGTCGCAGGAAGCGCTCATTGAAACCTGTCAGCGCTTTGACGCGCTGGTGAGCGCCGGTTTTAATAAAATCGATCGTCATTTTTTAAATGCCTGTAAACATTTGAAGGTGGTGTCGCTTTTTTCTGTTGGCTACGACAGCGTTGATCTTAATGCGGCTACGCAACTTAAAATTCCTGTGGGCAATACGCCCCATGTGCTCAGCAAGGCTACCGCCGATATTGCGTTTTTGTTAATGCTGAATGTCAGCCGGAAGGCATTTTTCAACTATAAGAAAATCCTTGACGGTAAATGGAAAGGTTTTGAACCTGTGGCAGACCTTGGCCAGGAGCTATATGGAAAAACGCTGGGCGTATTTGGCCTGGGCGATATTGGATTTGAAATGGCTAAAAAGTGCCGTGCGGCTTTCGATATGGATATCATCTATCATAACCGAAAACCCAACGCCCGGGCTGAAGCGCAGCTCGGCGCCAGGTACGTCAGTTTTGACGCCTTGTTAGCGCAAAGCGATGTGTTGAGCGTGCATGCAAATTTTTCAGATCAAACCAAAGGTATTTTTGACAAAGCCGCGTTTGCAAAAATGAAACCCTCGTCTATCTTTATTAATACCGCACGGGGCGGCATGCACGATGAGGCGGATTTAAAAGACGCGCTTGACGCCGGAACGATTTGGGGCGCCGGGCTTGATGTCACAAATCCTGAGCCCATGGATAAAGAAAACCCGCTTATGCTGATGCCCAATGTTTGTGTGTTGCCACATATAGGCTCGGCGACAAAAGAGGCCAGGGAGGGGATGGCTATGATGGCGGCAGATAACGTGATCGCGGCACTGAAAGGAGACCGGCTGCCTACGATTGTAAATGCTGATATTTATTTGTAAAAACGAAATGGATACAAAACAGTTTATAAGTTTAAAAGTAAATGATACGATGAACGACGCATCCACCAACGAGCCGGCAGCCCTGCCGGTTTTAGACCAGGAAGAAATAAGAGTTTTGGGGGCTTTGATCGAAAAATCAAAGGCTACACCCGAATATTATCCCATGACCTTAAACGCACTTACGGCGGCCTGCAATCAAAAAACTTCACGCCACCCTGTGGTTAACTATGATGAGCAAACGGTGTCGCTTTGTCTCGACCGGTTGAAACGCAGGAGCCTGGCTGCCACGGTTACCGGCGGCACCAGTAGGGTAGTGAAATATAAACACAATATTGCGCTCAACTATCAGCTTACGCCTGATGAACTGGCCGTGTTGTGTTTGCTTTTTTTGAGGGGGCCTTTGACGCCCGGGGAGATCAATAGCAGTTCGGGCCGCTTATATGCGTTTGACGACCTGAAGGAAGTAACGGAGGTGCTCGAAAAGCTGGCTGCTGCGCCGGTTCCCTTTGTAAAGCAACTGGAGCGGCAGCCGGGCCAGAAAGAAGCGCGGTATGTGCATTTGTTTGGCGATGCGAACGAGTTGGCAGCGGATTTTTTGCAACAACAACCAGAGCATGCCACAGGCAATCCTGATTTGGAAGCCAGGCTGGCCGCGGTTGAAGAGGAGCTTGCAACGCTAAAAGCCGATTTTGATAGGTTGATGAAAGAGCTGATGGGATGATTCCTCAACAGCGTGCCGTTTATAAAACTGATGATTGGTAATCGGGTCAATAAAGTGATTGCGACGTCCGCCCACGGAACAGCCTGCCTGCGGTAGGCAGGGCCGGCAAGGACTTTTCCCTATATTGTGTTGCTGGTATGAAAATTAATTCCAGGCCGGTCTTTTAGGCAGCCAGGGCATCATGGGAATTTTAGCCGGCAAACGATAGTAATTATTTCTCAGGGAGTCGTTCCACCCGTTGGGGTTACTTTTAAATACGCGGCTGCTGTAATAAACGCTTCCTTCGATGCCCGGCGTGAATCTCGCGATTTTTATTTGGTCGGGGAGTTGCGTGGTTTTCTTCCAGTTGGCGCTGTTTTCCAGTGCGCGGTAAATGCCGTGGCCGATATAGACATGTCGTCCAAAACTGTGTTCGGCCCACCAGCCCACCATTTTTTCGTAGGGGATGAGGTGATCATTGATTTCGCGGTATAACTGAGGCGTCACATAATCGATCCAGCCTTTGCGAAGCCAAAGCAGAATGTCGGCGTATAAATCATCGTAGTTGGTGAGGCCGCCTTTCGAATCGCTTCCCTGTGTGTCGTCTTTCAAATTGCGCCATACGCTGAAGGGGCTGATGCCAAACTTTACATAGGGCTTGGTTTCTTTAATGGCGATGTTGATGTATTTGATAATTGAATCCACGTTGCTGCGCCGCCAGTCTCCCTTACTTAAAGAGGTACCCGAGCGCTGATACGCATAGTCGTCGGGGAAGATTTTTCCGGGGATGGGATAAGGATAGAAGTAATCATCCATATGGATGGCGTCAATATCGTAGCGGCGAACAATGTCTTTAATCACATTGATAACGAATTGTTGTACCTGCACATTGGAAGGATTGAAATATTTGGTCGTGCCATAAGTAAGAAACCAGTCGGGATGCTTACGCATGATATGATCGGAAGAAATAGAAGACCTGCCTACTGTAAATTCGGCGCGGTAAGGGTTTAACCAGGCATGAAATTCCATGCCTCTTTTGTGCGCTTCCTGAATCATGAAGGCCAAAGGGTCGTAAAAAGGAACAGGCGCTTTGCCCTGGGTGCCCGTCAGCCACTGGCTCCAGGGTTCGTAGGGAGAGGGATAAAATGCGTCGCCGGCGGGGCGAATTTGTACGATAACAGCGTTTAGTCCATTTCTTTGGTGCAGATCGAGCTGGCGTATAAAATCTGCCTTTTGTGCTTCCACGCTGGCACGCTGCGGTGGCCAGTCGATGTTCATAACGGTGGCAATCCAAACGCCCCGAAATTCATATTGTGGCTGCGCATAAGCAGCATTTACGAAGCAAACAATACTAAGGACCAACGCAAGGAAAAGGGGCTTGAAATTTCGCATAGGCGCAAAAATAGCTATCTTCTATTAATTGCTATGGCCTTGCATGCATTTTATCAAGCAGGTCGCTAACGGTCGCTGCTTCCTTCTCGCTGATCTTACTCAGGAATTGGGCCAGCTGTTGATCGATGTCGTCAATTTTTCGAAGCAGGGATAAACCTTTTTCTGAAATACGGACGTCAACCATGCGGTTGTCGGTGCGATTCGTTTTTTTGGTGACCAGTTTTTTGATCAGGAGGCGGTCCACTATCCGGCTGGTATCGCTCATTTTGTCGATCAGGCGTTCCCTAATTTGCAGCGTTGACAGGGGTTGGGGGCGGCTTCCTCTCAAAATGCGCAGAATATTGTATTGTTGCATGGTGAGGTCGTGTTTACTAAGCCGTTTTTTCAAAAAGTCTTCGAGCCACCTGGTGCTGTAAATCAGGTTGAATGCGAGTTTCTCATAAGCGCTTGAGAATTTACTTTGTTTGATTTCTTCCTCGATAGTCATAGGTCTGTAATTTTGATGAGTATTCCGTATAAATGTGTATTAAATATAGATATTTTTATACATATATAGCACTAAAAACGTTAAAATAGTAGCCAAAAAATGCCGGGAAAATTCACGTTTAAACATCCATAAGGGATATGCCGCAATGGTTGTGGGCTCATAGTTATGGAGCTTACGAACTTTGGCTACAATCGCAAAAAATGCTTAAAAATGAATTTAGATGTTTTGGGTAACGGAGCTTTGAAAATTTCGGAAATAGGATTTGGCTGCATGTCGTTGTCAAAAGCACATGTTGATCAGTGCGAGGCCATGATATCGATGGCGGTCGAACGCGGCATTAATTTTTTCGACACGGCGGACCTTTATGATAAAGGCGCCAATGAACAACTGATCGGCCGGCTGCTAAAGCCTGTCCGGCATCAGATTGTTTTGGCGACCAAAGTAGGCAATCAATGGCGGCCGGATGGCAGCGGCTGGGACTGGAATCCGCGGGCTGCCTACATAGAAGCTGCGGTGGACAAAAGCCTGCAGCGGCTTCAAACCGATTATATCGATCTTTACCAGCTGCACGGCGGGACGATTGAAGATGATATCGAGGATACGATTGCAGCATTCGAACGCCTGGTGGAGCAGGGTAAAATCAGGTATTATGGTATTTCGAGTATTCGGCCGAATGTGATCCGCAAGTATGTGGAGCTATCTAACATGCAAAGCGTCATGATGCAATACAGCTTGTTGGACCGCAGGCCGGAGGAGGAGGCTTTGAACCTTTTACAATCAAATAAAAAAGGCGTGTTGGTAAGAGGCGCTTTGGCGCAGGGCCTGCTGATCGACAAACCTGCGAAAGCGTATTTGGGGTACGGAGCGGGCGAGGTGGCGGCGTTGCAGGAGCGGCTGGCGGAGTGGTGCCCAACTGATGCAGAAAAAATAGCGCTGGCCTTGGATTATGTGTTGCGCCACGACGCGGTATCGGCCGCCGTTATTGGCTTTCGAACGCCAGAACAGCTGGAGCAAGTGCTCAACGCCTATGCTTCCAAAATCAGCGCGGGAGCAATGGAGGCGGCCGCGGCAGTGCTTCCTGCCCTGGCCTATACCGACCATCGGTAAAAATTTTTTTAAAAGAGATTGCAAAAAATAAAGAAAACCCTTATTTTTGCGCTCCCGTAAAGGGCATTATATTCCTCCTTAGCTCAGTTGGTTAGAGCATCTGACTGTTAATCAGAGGGTCGCTGGTTCAAGTCCAGCAGGGGGAGCTTACTAAAAAGGTTGAAACTCAATACAGATAAGGGTTTCAGCCTTTTTTTATGCTTTCAGAGTAACAACATAGTAACATGAAAGTGAAAATCCGGAGAAATTTGAGTTATTTTATCAAATGTCGACTTATTTAAATTATGGCATTGATATCGAGCTATCTAATAAGCTAAAGTCATTAGGACTTCCTAAAACTACCTTTGAAAAAACGTCATATAAAAACTTATTAGATAAGTATAAGTTGACGGAAGACGAAATTCGTCAAATAAAGAACGCTATTACGAGGCAACCTATAGAGCCGGAAGTAATTGACGCTTTACTTAATAACTCCAATTACACGTGTTGTGCTTGCAGAGGAACTAAAGGTGACTCTTATATCATTCATCATATAGTAGAGCATAGTAAAACACAAGACAATACCTATAATAATCTGGCGGTCCTATGCCCAACATGTCACGACTTAGCACACAGGAAAGGGCCGGGGCTTACAATGAAATTAACCCCAAATCAAATTGTAAAGGCAAAAAAAAGGTGGGAAAAATTTGTGCAATCCCAAAACCTTGAAAGAGCTGCACGGACCGGCAATATCCATGAGATTGACTTTATTAACTATCCAAGAATACTTGAATTATATACAGAACTTTTTAAGGAGTTGCCTCAAACTCAATATTCCGATTATTTAACGATTGAAGGATTTTTGGACATTGCTGGCTCGGTAAATCCCAAACAGTTAGAAACGTCAAATATTAATTTGCAAGCACCTTTGAGATTTCATTCCTGCCAAGGGTCAACAGCCATAATTCAGCACTATTATGAAGCATTCAAAAGAATTATCAATCATCTAAATTTTGTTGACTTAGATACCATACTTAATAGCTCATCGGTTAAGACCGGTATAGTAGGTAAATATTGTTGTTATGTTGGAGGCCTTTACTGCAAAAGTCTGACAAAACGAATGGAGGCGGCATCAGAAGTTTTTGTTTTTCACTTTGTAAAAAAAGGATTTCAGGGCAAATTCCTTGCGGATTCTAAATTCTTTTGCTCAAATTCTTCATTGTGCAGGACAAGCGAGAGGGGAAAATATATGGTTTTTGGCAAGGTTAGAAATGTGGATTTCGCTGTAAATAAAAAAAGGGAAAAAAATCACTACTTTAGATATAAGACCGTACTGCATGGGCCTACCTAAAATTACAAAAGCCGTCCAAACTCCGTTTGCAGAAAAATGGATTCTTAAAAATGATCTGGATTAACTTAAAAATAACTTTTCTAACCCCCCGGCTGGCAGCCGTTCTATAACCTGCATTTTCTTCGTCAACTTTAAATATCGTTTTGTGGGCTTTCCAGCATAGAAATTTTTGAAGTATGGCTTATTTAATTCCTTTAAAATTCTATCGCCGTCATAGTAAGGGGAAAAATGCTTTTCAAGTTGCCTGTATTTTTTGCTTTGGGTTTGGCTTGCATACATACAATTTGTAAAAGCTAACCGGTGGTAAAAATAAGTGTTAGCCAAAAAAAGCTTTCTGCATAGCT